>JBAPSB010000069.1:0-85409 GCA_049281435.1 Desulfobacterales bacterium | reverse complement strand
ATGTTGAACGCCAATCTCATCAAGATCAACAACATCAGGGTCGAGCAGCATCTCTCCTCTGACCTGACGCCGATTTTCGGCTCTGCGGATCAGCTCCAGCAGGTTTTCATGAACATTATTTCAAATGCGGTCGAGGCTATGGAAGCAAAAAAGGACGGCACACTGACGATTGAGACCCGTCAGGTGCCCGGCCAAAAATCGATTCAGGTGATTTTCAGGGATACCGGCGTCGGCATACCCGAGAACCGCCGCCAGCGTCTGTTCGAGCCGTTTTTCACCACCAAGAAAAACGGCAAGGGGGTCGGGCTGGGGCTTTCCGTGGCTTACGGGATTATTCAGGAGCACGAGGGCACCGTGCAGGTAGCATCGATGCCCGGTCAGGGGACTGAATTTACGGTCGAACTACCGATGGACCATGAAAAAGGCTTGCAGAAAAAAGGTGGAGGCCGGAATGAGTGACACCAGAATCCTGATTGTCGACGATGAACTGATCATGCGCGAATCTTTGGCCGACTGGCTGGCGCGCGACGGCTACGCCGTGGAGACGGCGGCCAGCGGCGAGGAGGCACTGGATAAGTCGAAGGTCACCCGGTACGATATCATGCTGGTCGATATCAAGATGGGGGGCATGAGCGGAATGGAGGTCCTGCGGCAGGTCAAATCCGAGGATGCGGATGTGGCCATCGTCATGATCACGGCCTACGGGTCCGTTTCGACGGCGATTGAAGCCATGAAAAACGGTGCGCACGACTACCTGCTCAAACCCTTCGACCCGAACGAGTTGGGAATGTTGGTCGAAAAAATCATCTCACAGCAGGCCCAGATGCGGGAAAATCTTTACCTGCGCGAAGCCTGGAAGGAACGGGCGCGGTTCGAAAGCATGATCGGGCAGTCGGCGGCCATGCAGACGGTTTTCGATTTGATCCGCGATGTGGCCGTGACCGACTCGACGGTTTTGATCACCGGGGAAACCGGCACCGGCAAGGGGCTGGCCGCCAAGGCCATCCACTCCAGCAGCCCGCGCTCCGCAGGCCCGTTTGTGGCTGTCAACTGCGGGGCCATTCCCGAACTTCTGATGGAGACCGAACTGTTCGGCCATCAGAAGGGGGCCTTTACCGATGCCAAGGAAACCAAGAAGGGGCGCCTGGAACTGGCGCACGGCGGCACCCTTTTTCTGGATGAAATCGGTGAGATCGGCATGCGGATGCAGATCGATTTGCTGCGGGTCCTGGAGGACCGCGTATTTTACCGCGTGGGCGGCACCCAGCCCATGGAAGCGGACTTTCGCGTGATCGCCGCGTCGAACCGCGATCTGAAGGCCGCCATCACGCAGGGGTTCTTTCGACAGGACCTGTATTACCGCCTGAACGTCATCGCCTTTGAAATGCCGCCGCTGCGCGAGCGCAAGGAAGACCTGCCTCTTCTGGCCGACCATTTCGTGACCCGGTTTTCTCAGGAGACCAACAAACCGATGGACGGCATCAGCCGGGCGGCGATGGATGAAATGATGCTCCACGACTGGCCCGGCAATGTCCGCGAACTCGAAAATGCCATCGAAAGGGCCCTTGTCATCGGCAAAGAGCGCAAAATCCGCGCCGAGGACCTGCCGTTTTTCTGTCAGCAGAGCAGTCTCCTGCCGGCCAATGATTCTCTCAAGGAAGTCGAAAAAACACACATCCTGCGGGTGCTCGAGCATAACCACTGGAACATCGCCCGCTGCGCGAAGGTTCTCGGCATCGATCGCTCGACCCTTTACAGCAAAATCAGACGCTATCGTCTTCAGAAGCAAAATTGATCTCCCGGCCCGCCGCATACCGCATTCTCGT
Organism: Desulfobacterales bacterium; assembly: GCA_049281435.1. GTDB lineage: Bacteria > Desulfobacterota > Desulfobacteria > Desulfobacterales > SG8-13 > JARFQH01. The sequence goes on along the minus strand of JBAPSB010000069.1, from coordinate 83,583 downwards.
TGCCCCCATCGGAGACATCGACCCCGCGCTGTGCGATGCGGTCCGGTGTGCGATCGAGAGTATCTATGGACTGCCGGGCGAAGTGCAGAGCATTTTGACGGCCGTCGATTTCGCTTTCAATCCGGAACGCCGGCAGTATCACTCGACCCCGATTCTGGCGCAGCTGGCGGCGTCCGCGCCGGCACGGGTCCTGAAGCTGGTCGCGATCACGCCCGTCGATCTTTTCATTCCGATTCTCACCCACGTTTACGGCGAGGCGCAGCTGGGCGGCAAGGCCGCCATCATCTCGACTCATCGGTTGGCAGATGACGCTCCGGCCGGCGGTAGTGATGCCGCGCTGCTGTGCCGGGCGGTCAAAGAGGCCATTCACGAACTGGGCCACACCTTCAAGCTGCGTCATTGCCCCGAACGCAGCTGCATCATGCACTATTGTCGCAGCATCAAGGATGTGGACCGCAAGTCGAATCAACTCTGCCGGCACTGCAAGGTCCTGCTGCAGGATGAGTTGGCGCGCTTGGGGTTGGCGGCCGGCCCCTGAGGAGAGGCAATCGCCGGTCCCCGGCATGCGGGTTCTTTATCGTTGCGTCAACCAGGCTTTTACATCCTCTTTCCTGGGGACCTTGCCCGCGGATTTGACTTTTCCGTCGATGACGACCGCCGGGGTCACGAAAACCCCGTAGCCTGCAATTTCCTTGATGTCGGTGACGTAATCGACGAGGGCATCGACGCCGGTCTCGGCCACGGCCGCCTTGACGATCTCCTCGGTTTCATGGCATTTTTTACACCCCGGTCCGAGCACTTTGATCTCCATTTTTACCTCTTCTTCATATGATGACGTTAAACAAATAACCGACCAAAAGGATCCCCACGCCAACGACCCCGATAAAGGTGGCGATGAGGCGCGGTTTGAGAACTTTGCGCAATATGATCATCTCCGGCAGGGACAAGGCGATGACCGACATCATGAAAGCCAGCACTGTCCCCAGGGCCGCCCCTTTTTCAAGCAGGGCATGCACCACCGGAATGATCCCGGCTGCGTTGGAATACATGGGAATGCCGAGCAATACCGACAGCGGGACCGACCACCAGGCCGATTTTCCCATGAAGCCCGCCATGATCCCTTCGGGCACATAGCCGTGAATGGCGGCGCCCACCGCGATTCCCAGAACGACGTAGAGCCAGACCCGGCCCACGATGTCGCGCACGGCCTGGATGCCGGCCTGAATCCGTTCGACCCAGTTTTTCCGCGGCTCCGGGGCACCATTTTCGCCCGCCTGGATTTTAAATACCCACTCTTCGAGGTGTTTTTCCATGTGCAACCGGCCGATGACCCAGCCGGCCGCCATCGCAATCATAAGTCCCATACCGAAATAGATGGCTGCGACCTTCCAGCCGAACAAGCCGTACAGTAGCACCAGCGCAATCTCGTTGACCATGGGGGCCGCGATGAGAAAAGAAAACGTGACCCCGAGCGGCACCCCGGCGGTGACGAAGCCCAGGAAAAGCGGCACGGCCGAGCAGGAACAAAACGGCGTGACCACACCGAGCAGTGCCGCAAGGACGTTGCCGGCCGATTCGCGCTTTCCGGCAAGCATCCGGCGCGTGCGCTCGGGGGTAAAAAACGAGCGCACGATACCCACGCCGAAAACCACGAGCGTCAGCAACAGCAGCACCTTGGGCACTTCGTATATGAAAAAAGCGATGGCGCTGCCGAGGTGGCCGGCTGCCGGAATCCCGATAGTTTTTAGCAGGCGGCCCGTGGCAAGATCGGCAACAGGGGACAGGTTCAGGTAAACCCCCCACCAGGCGATGAGCGCCAGAAGACAGATCAGAAGGTAGGTGCGGGTGCCGGCACTGTTATCGGAACCGGCGACGGGACCGGACGGGCGGTCATTTTTAGCGGCCGAGCAACAGCTTGGAGAGTCGAGCGCCTTCATTTATAAAACTCCTTTGCAGGCTTTTATTTATATTTCGCCATATGACGATATTATGGGCTTAAAAAAAACTAATTGCCGCAGATGAATTCCCGGCGGATTTCCGGCAGCCGGTCCAAGAGCGCCGTCAGGTCGGGATCATCTTCCAGCCAGTGCCGCAGGTTTCCGAGCAGACTGGCCACATAGGGATTCCTGGCCCCGTCCGCCAACCGGTAGTTGACCCACAAGCCTTCCTTTGAAAAGGCGATCAGGCCGGCTTCTTCAAGAACTTTCAAATGCTTGCTGGCGGTCGACTGGGCCAGCCCCAGCGCCGCCTGCAACTCGCACACGCACATCACCCGCCGCTGAAGCATTTTGATCATTTTAACCCGGTTGGGGTCGGAAAGGGCCTTCATGACCTTGATGAAATCCCGCATGTCTTCTCCCTGTAGTGTATCCATCCGCGAACCACGGGCGTGTTTCCGCCTGCAGTCCATTTCAAAAAGGACGATACATCGTTTAAATAGAATATATAGACGCGGTAGGTTTCTGTCAACGCAAAATGTCGTTCAGAGGGTCGTTGCGCGGGATATCGTCGGGGAGATGTTAGCCGCTATCCGCCAGCGTTTGTCCGGGTAAAGGCTCCGCAATGGTTTGCGGGTTCCGAGGAAGAGTACGCCTTATGCTGGCCTCGAGTTTCGAGTGTCCAGTTTCAGGTTTCAAATGACCTCCCACCTGATTTTGTCAGGTGCGCAGAAAAATTCGCGTGAGGTTTTCCCAGTCGAGCTGCGGCAGTTTGCCGCAGAGGTCGGAGGTCAGGTGCCCCCCGTCGGCCGCCAGCGGACCGGCGGTTTCCTCGATGACCTGGTAGAGGTGCTCGATCTCCTTTTCGAGGAACGCCGCGGCCTCATCCCTAATCATCAGATGCTTTAAATCATGCCGCAAGTCGGCGCCATCAACCCGGACGAGCCAGTTTCGGGTGTACATATCGTGATCCAAGGCCTTCGCCGCCCCGAATATCGCCGGGTTGGTCGCCGTGATGACCCCGCTGACCGGTGACAGGACCCGGGCCGTCCGGTCGCCGCGGGCCAGGGTGATACCGGGTTGCTCCCGCGTCACTTCCTGGCCTAAGAGGGGTGTGTCGATTTTCGAAAAGGGGCCGAAGGTGCGGGCGGCAAAATCATCCAGGCCGATCCGTACCGTATTTTCCTCTTCGATTTTGACCCAGGCATGGCCGCGGTGGAGGTAGTATCCCTGGGGGATCTTGAAGCCCGCGATATCGAGTTCATCCACCGGTTTGACCACCGCATGAACCGTGAACTGATCATCGAAGTATTGATCGAATTCGCAGTCGGCGCAGCGGTAGTCATTGGTGCAGGCCCGGAACTCGATGCGCCCCTTCATCGAATGCAGGCAGGGTCTTTTCCAGGGCGGCAATTCCCTGAGCCGGTCCTTCCAGGAGACGATGCCGGCCCGCGGCCCCGGCCGGCCCGCGATTCCCCGGGCCCGTGCGGTGCGGTTCTCGCTGACCGCCTGCCGCATCTTCTTGTCGTAGCGGCAGGCCGCGCACTGGAAATCGATGCGGCAGGACTTGCGGCCGACCACGCCGGCCTGCATCCAGATGCAGGCCGGCGTCGTTTTTTCGTTGGCCATGTCGGGTGGTGGTGTCGGCTTCATCATTCGTTAACTGCCATGAAATTTTTTGGGGGTGTTTGAAGCGGGCGAAATCTGTCTGCGCATCGATCGCGCCGGCGTGTCATTTCGCCCTTTCTTCAGACACTCTTCGGGTTGTGGGTCGCGGTGATCAGCTTTTCAGAAAAGTTTTGGTCAAATTCTTCCAGCCCAGATCGGGCAGGTTGCCATAGACATCCGCCTGCAGGTAGCCACCATCGGCCGCCAGCGGACCGGCCGTTTCTTCGATCATGGCCTCCAGCGTCCGGACCTCGGCGTTCATCCATTCCAGGCTGCCGGCATCGGACATGAGCTGCTTGACCGTGCCCTTGATATCGGGCGTCCGAACCATGAAGAGCCATCCGTCGCCATAGGGCTCGCGGTTGGCGATGCCCGGGTTTTCCAGCACGCCGGCGTTGACCTCGACGATGACCCCGTCGATGGGTGACAGCACATCCGCCAGGTTGTCTTTACGTTTGAGCCCCCAGCCGGCACGGCCCTGGTCCAGTTCCTTGCCCATTAACGGCAGATCGAGCGCATCGGCCTGGCCCAGCAGCTTGAGGGCGAAATCGTCCAGTCCGACCCGTATGCCGCCGCCGTTTTCGATCCGGGCCCATGTGTGACCGTTGTGGAAATAATAGTCCATCGGTACGTCAAATCCCTTGACACTCTGAATCTCGTGCGGCCGGCTTTTGGTCTTCGGCGTCCAGACATCCTCGAAGAACTGGTCGAAATCACAGGAGGCGCACTGGTAATCGTAGGCGCACGCCCGCTTGGCGATGCGGTTGGTCAGGGAGTGCCGGCAGACCCTTTCCAGCGCCGGCCGCCGGCGCATGGCATCCTGCCAGCTGACCTGCTTGCCCTTTTCCACCTTCAGGTGCATCCCCAGATCGTATTTGCAGGTGGTGCAGTCATAAAAATTGTTGCAGTTCTTATGATCGACCACTCCGGCCTGCATCCACAGGCACGGGTGCGGCGCACGGGCTTCCTTGTCGGGTTTGACCAGCCACACCTGCCCCCCCAGCACCGTGTCGATGGCCTCGCGCCGGCCGAGGTCCGCTCGCTGACCCTTGCGGTAGGAAGATCCATATCCAAGTTGACCCCTCTGGCTTTTCGGTGTCTTTTTTTCCATTTGCCTGTCTCCTTCGGTAAAGTGATATGAGTTTTGCGATCGTGTGATAGAGTGTTTGCTTCTGTTAAAGCAAGGCACATGCCACGGAAGGGGAAGGGGGTGAGTTTAAATTTAAGTGCTTAATGATATTGGATAAAATAATTTTTGAGGAGCGGACGGGAGCGCAGCGCGCCGTTGCGGCAGGCGTGGGGATATCCTACACTCGGGGGGTGGAAAAAGGCCGTTACCACAGACTAAAAGAAATTTTACTGTTTATTGTTAACTGGTTATTGTCAGTGTAGGATTATGCAACGCACCTGTGGGGATTTTCAACAGGTTGGCCCGACATGCCGGTCAGACTTAAATTACGGAAAAAACAATTCAGGATATCGACAATAACCGGCGCGAAGTCAAGGCGTCCGGATCGTGATGATTCTGACGTTTTCGTCACGAATGGTAAAAACCCTTGACCGGACAGTATCGGCAAGGCGGCCGATAATCATAAAGCTTTTTCAAAAAAGTGACTGTATCGGCAGATTGAAGAAGGTTTCCAGGTTCATGCCCTGACCGCCGATCAAAAGCTTGCGGACGCGGGGAAAGGCCTTTACGAAAGCATCAATACCCGGAAGTGATGATTTCTGAAAGGTACTCTTTACTTCGATAGCCAACACATCGTCCCCCTTAGCCAAGACGAAATCGACTTCACGGTTGCTTGCGGCCCAATAATGCAGGCTGATGCCCAAACCCCGGGCCGTGTTGTAAAGGGACGCGCCGACGGCCGATTCGACGATGCGGCCCCAGAAGTCCGGTTTGCGGCGTGTATCCTCGAAAGTCCTGTAAGCCAGTGCATTCATCAGGGCCGTATTCAGTACCAGAAGCTTTGGGCTCGACGAGCGCTTGCGGACCAGTTGACCGGCGTATTTCTGTAAACCCGCGATCAGGCCGGCGTTTTCCAGCAAGCCGAGATAGTGGGCCAGGGTTGTTGTATTGCCGGCATCCTGAAGCTGGCCGATCATTTTTTGATAGGAAAGAACCTGCCCGGAATATGAACATCCCAGTTCGAACAAGCGCCGCAGCAGTGCCGGTTTTTCAATCCGCACCATCAGCAAAATGTCGCGGGATACAGTGGTTTCAATCAGGGAATCAGTTATGTAGCTGGCCCAACGTCCCGGCTCATCGATCAACCCCGCCGCACCGGGGTACCCGCCGTAAAAAAGATACTCCTCCAGCCCATACCCGAAAGCATCCCGCATTTCCGGATAAGCCCAATGCATAACGGGGTGGACTTCGAAACGGCCGGCCAGGCTTTCGGAAAGGCCCTGTTGCATCAATAGGGGGGCCGAACCGAGAATGACGACTTTTAAAGACCTTTCCGAAAACGAATCATCATCCCACAGGCGTTTCACAGTTTCAGACCACCCCGGCAGCTTTTGGATCTCATCTAGCATCAGCACTGCCTGACCACCCGTACCGGCTGCCCTCAATGATAATCGGGCCGCCTCCCATTGCTGCTCGATCCAATGATGGCCCTTGAGAGCCGGTTCATCGGCTGAGGCGTAATGGCAAGGAACGTCCAGCGTATCCGCGATTTGACGTACCAAAGTCGTTTTTCCCGTCTGACGGGGGCCAGCCAGGACCTGAATAAACTTCCTCGGCGCTTTGATGCGATTTAATAAATCTTTGAATATTGGTCTCTTATACATTTTTGCGGACCATTATTAAAATTACTCAAGCCGTTGAGCAAATTTACTCAAAGGTTTGAGTAAATGTCAAGACGGTTTCTGCAGCATCAAGAAATAAGGATCCTAGAAAACAATCGAATTGCAACGCCTGTAAAAATCAATGCATTTTTGTCGACATACTGATAAGAATACAGAAGTCTGATATCAAATGGGATCATTTATAGTGTCAAAATGCCACCACTATCCATATACCCGGAGGTGAAACCGGAGATCCCGTCGACTTGACGATTTCCCATGCACGCTATGGCGACAGCATCCGCAGCCTGCTGTTGCAGCGGATTCTCGGCGACACGCCAAATAAAACGATTCAAGGGGTTGGTCGCCTACTCTTTTTGTTCCGGCAGGATAAATGACACCACGAAATTTCGCCGCCGATAGACACCCGCTCGGTTTTCGGATCGGACGGGCAAGCAGCCTGATTCCGCTCGGCTTTTTCTGCGTCTTGCTCTATCTCCTGCCGCGGGTGAGTGCCGGCGAGGTTATTTATTTCCAGATCGACTGGATTCCCAGCCTGGGTATTCAATTGTCGGTCTTGATTGACGGGTTGAGCCTGCTCTTTGCGCTCGTGATTTGTTGCGTCGGGTTTTTTGTCGGGCTCTACGCCGCTGATTATCTGGGCCACCATTCCCGGATCGGACGATTTTACCTGTACTTGAACGGCTTCATGATCGCGATGCTCGGATTGGTCCTGGTCGACAATCTGATGGCGCTGTTTGTCTTCTGGGAACTGACCACTCTTTTTTCATATTTACTCATCGGTTTCGAGCACGAATCCGAAACGGCGCGGGCCAGCGCCAGACAGGCCCTGCTGGTTACCGGGGCCGGCGGGTTGGCGCTCCTGGTGGGCTTTTTGCTGCTGGGAGTCATCAGCGACACGTATGCGTTCCGCGGACTGATTCAGGATGCCAACCGGATTAAACAACACCCGCTGTACCTCCCCATTTTATTGATGGTCTTTGCGGGTGCCTTCACGAAATCGGCGCAATTCCCGTTTCATTTCTGGTTGCCGAACGCCATGAGCGCTCCCACGCCCATCAGTGCTTTTCTGCACTCGGCGACCATGGTCAAGGCCGGCATATACCTGCTGGCGCGCCTGCATCCCATATTAGGCGGTACACCCCCGTGGATGGGCACCCTGGTCATCATCGGGGGTATCACCGCCTTGGTCGGTTCGATTCAGGCCATGACCCAATCGGACTTGAAGCGGGTATTGGCCTATACGACGATGATGGCCCTGGGCATTCTCACCATGTTCCTGGGCGGCAAAACGACCCCGGCCTTGACCGCGGCCATGACCTTTTTCCTGGTTCATTCGCTCTACAAGTCGTCCCTGTTTCTGGTCGTCGGCATTATCGATCACCAAACCGGGACCCGGCAGCTGGAGCACCTCGGCGGGTTACTCAAACCGCTGCCCTTTACGGCCTTCGCCGTGGCCGCAGCCGCCCTTTCGATGGCCGGGTTTCCCCTGTTCTTTGGCTTCATCGGCAAGGAAATCATGTACAAAGGCGCCTTGACCGAAGACCTGTTTCCAGGATTTGCCACGACGGCCGCGTTGCTGTCGAACTCCCTGATGATGGCGGTGGCCGGCATCATCGCCCTCAGACCATTTCTGGGACCGGTGAAAAAGACACCGCGCCGGCCCGCGGAAGCTCCCTGGACCATGTGGATCGGGCCGGTGTTGATGGGCAGCCTCGGCATCGTTTTCGGCATTGTGCCCGGAGTGGTCTCGCACCGGCTCGTCGAGCCGGCGGTGCGGTCTTTCCACTGGACCACCGAAGACATCCAGCTGAAGTTGTACCACGGGATCAACGAACCGTTGCTGCTGAGCAGTGTCACTCTTTGCCTCGGAACAACCTTATATTTTCTTCGCCATAAAATCCGGCAGATCCTGTTAATGGGGTTCTATCGAAGTCCCTTTACGGCGGAAGGCATTTATACCGGTCTACTCGACCTCCTCGCCTGGCTGGCCGGGACTCAAACCCGTGTTCTTCAAAACGGTTCCCTGCACCGATATCTGGTGGTCATCATCGGATCGGTCACTATGGCGGTTGCCGTTCCGCTCATGGCCAACCTGGCCCAGTTTCCCTTCCTGTCGGCGGCCGACTTTGCCGGTGTCGGGCATACGGGAATGCTCATCGCTGTCATCATCGCGGCGGCCGTCGTTGCGGTCGTCGCGGCGAAATCCCGGCTCCTGGCAATTTGCGGACTGGGAGTTGTCGGCGTCGGCATTGCCATGCTGTTTCTTATCTTCGGCGCCCCCGACGTGGCGTTGACCCAACTGCTGGTGGAAACCTTGACCGTTATCATCGTCACCCTCGTCCTTCTGCGGCTGCCGCCTCTGGCGCGTCAAAAACCCGGGCAGGTTTTCGGCCGCGTGCTCAACGGGATACTCGCCGCGGTAGTGGGCACGCTCATAACGGCCCTCATCCTGGCGGTAAACCAGCGCGAGCTGGATCGGTTCATCACCGATTTTTTTGAAGCCAACAGCGTCATCGCGGCCCATGGGCGCAACATCGTCAACGTTATTTTAGTCGATTTTCGAAGCCTGGACACGCTGGGTGAAATCACGGTGGTGGCCATTGCGGGCCTGGCCGGCTGTGCCTTGATCCGGACCGGAAGGAGGAACTGATGCCCTCACTGGTTTTAAGAGTCGCCACGCGCCTGCTGGTCGGAGTGATCCTGGTATTTGCGGCCTATCTGCTGTTCCGCGGCCACAATGCGCCCGGGGGCGGGTTCGTGGCGGCCCTGGTGGCCGGGACCGGCTTTGCCCTGGTTGCCATATCCGAAGGCCCCGGCGCCGTGCGCAGCGCGCTGCGCATCGATCCCGGACGCCTGGCGATGTGTGGTCTCGGGCTGGCGATAGTGTGCGGCCTTGCCGGAGTGTTGGCCGGCGGGCCTTTTTTGACCGGTTTGTGGACCGTGTCGAGCGAGGCGTCGACGGTCCCGGCATTCGGCACACCGCTATTTTTCGACATCGGGGTGTTTCTGGCCGTCTTGGGAACCCTGCTGACGCTTATTCTGGAACTGGAAGAAAACTGAAGTGGAAACCGAACTCGCCATTCTGGTCGGCGCCATGGTGGCCGGCAGTATTTACCTGATCCTGGATCGCAATCTCATCCGATTTATTTTCGGTCTGGCCCTGCTCGGCAATGCGGTCAATTTGCTCATATTCACCGTGGGCCGTTTGTCCAGCCGCCGGCCGCCGTTGATTTCGGAAGCCGCGACAGTGCCGGGGGCGCCGGTTGCCAATGCGCTGCCGCAGGCGTTAATTTTAACGGCCATCGTCATCGGCTTTGCGCTGTTGGCATTTGTTTTCGTGCTTTTCTACCGCGCCTATCAGGAAGTCGGCACGGTGGACACGGAATCGATGCGGGTCGCCGAACCCGATGACACGCAACGGATCGCGGCCGCAACCGCAGAAACGGGAGAACACCGGTGAGCAGCCTGCTGGTCTGGCCGATAGTTCTTCCGTTGGCAACCGCCGTTACGCTGTTGCTGGTCAAGCCGCCGGCAAGGGGGTCCAACACCATTGCCCTGAGCGCCGCCGTGCTGCACTTAATCGCCGCCGGCATGATTTTTTACCGCGTCCACCACACCGGCATTTTCGCATCCCAGATGGGAAACTGGCCGGCGCCTTTCGGGATCACCCTTGTCGCCGACCATTTGAGTGCGGTCCTGGTTGTCATCACCGCCGTCATCAACCTGGCCGTGATCGCTTATTCCAGATCGGACATCACGGCTGCCCTCGTCACCCGCGGCTACTACCCGTTGATGCAGATTCTGGTCGGCGGCATTTGCGGAGCCTTTCTGACCGGCGACCTGTTCAACCTGTATGTCTGGTTCGAGGTCATGCTGATGGCCTCCTTCGGGCTTCTGGTGCTGGGCCAGGACAGAAGCCAGCTCGATGGCGGGGTGAAATACGTCGTCATCAATCTTTTGTCCACCCTGTTGCTGTTGTCGGGGATTGCCTTGCTGTACGGGCTGACCGGAACCTTGAACATGGCCGACCTGCACCTGAAGGTTCAAGCGATCGACAGCCCGGGCCTGCTGACGGCGGTGGCCATGCTTTTCATGGGAGCCTTCGGCATCAAGGCGGCCCTGTTTCCACTCTTTTTCTGGCTGCCGGCCTCCTACCACACCCCGCCGGTTTCCGTGTCCGCCATCTTCGCCGGATTGCTGACCAAGGTGGGCGTCTATGCCCTGATAAGAATGTTTACCCTGGTTTTCACCATCAACACCGCCTACACGCATGGGGTGTTGCTCGCGGTGGCGGCGCTGACGATGATAACCGGCGTACTGGGCGCGGCGGCGCACAGTGACTTCAGGCGCATCCTCTCGTTTCACATTATCAGCCAGGTCGGATACATGATCCTGGGCCTGGCGCTCAACACCTCCCTGGCGCTGGCCGGCGCGGTGTTTTATCTGATTCACCACATCATCGTCAAAGCCAACCTCTTCCTCGTGAGCGGTGTCGTCCAGCGTTTGAGCGGCTCATTCGAGCTCGCGCGCACCGGCGGCATTTACCGTCATCACGGATGGATCGCCTTGTGCTTTTTCATTCCGGCTTTTTCACTGGCCGGTTTCCCGCCGCTGTCCGGGTTTTGGGCCAAAATGATCCTGATTCGCGCCAGCCTCGAAGTCCATCAGTATCCGGTGGCCGGCATTGCGGCGGTCGTCGGCCTTTTGACCGTTTATTCGATGACCAAAATCTGGGGCGGGGCTTTCTGGAAACCGGCGCCTGCGGTTGACCAGCGTGCGGCAGCGCTTACGGTCGCCGGGCCTTCGGGATGGCTGCTCACCCCTATTCTCGGGTTGGTAGTTCTGACGGTGATCATCGGCTTTGGCGCCGAAGTGTTTGTTAAGATTGCCTTACAAACGGCCGAAGAGCTGCTGCATCCGGAAATGTACTTAAAAGCGGTTTTGGGGCCGACATGATCGATCTTTTCCTGTTGAACATATTTCTGGCGGTCGGGTTCAGTGCGGTGTTGGGACACTTCAGTCTCGGCGGTTTACTGGCCGGTTTCGGGATCGGCTTCGCTGCCTTGTGGCTGACCAAACCGCTGTATGAAAACAGCGGCTATCTGACACGTCTGCCGAAAGTGGTTATGTTGCTGGCCTACTTCGTCAAAGAGCTTTTCATCTCGAACTTGCGGGTCATGTGGGATGTGATCACGCCCAAACACATCAGCCGCCCGGGTATCATCGGGGTCCCACTGGATGCCAGAACGGATCTGGAGATCATGCTCGTGGCGAATCTCATCTCCCTGACCCCCGGGACCCTGAGCCTCGAGGTTTCCGAAGACAAAAAGACGCTGTATGTGCACGTGATGTTCCTCGATGACGTGGAAGAGACGCGCCGGTCCATCAAAACGGGGCTCGAACGACGCGTGCTGGAGGTGATGCGCTGATGCCGGGTGGGGATGTCCTTGTCGGTTATGCCGGTCGATTCGCGCTGGTCGTTTTGCTCTTCAGCATTGCGCTGGCGTTTGTGCGCCTCGTCAAAGGGCCCGCGGCCGCCGACCGGATCGTGGCGCTCGATTTGATCTCGTTTCTCACGGTCGCCTTCATAGCGGCCTATTCCATTTATGCCCGGGAAACATCTTTTCTGGATGTCGCCATCGCCTATGCCTTGATTGCGTTTTTAGGAACCGTCGCGCTCGCCCGGTTTCTGATGCGGTCGGTGAAACCAGGCCCTGAACCGGAAGCGGTGGAGCGCGAAGACCATGAGTGAGATCATCACCGCCGGACTGCTGGTTTCAGGAAGCCTTTTTTCCCTGGTGGCGGCCCTTGGAATGCTCCGGTTGCCCGACACCATCATGCGCATGCATGCGGCCACCAAGGCCGGCACGCTCGGGGCCGGATTGATACTGATTGCGGAAGCCACATTTTATCATGAGCTGGGGATTACGCTGCGGGTGCTGACCGCGATCGCCTTTTTGTTGCTGACCGCGCCTGTCGCCGCCCATCTCATCGGCCGGGCCGCGTACCATTCCGGAATCAAGCTGTGGAAGAATACCTGGATCGACCAGCTCAAAGATATTTACCCGCAGGCGGGACGCAGCCAAGATCGTCAATAGTCCGATCGAATAATTACTGCCTGAATTAAAAACCGGTCACAGAACACCCCCCAAGCCCGCACCGGCAAGAAACCTCGCTCCTGCGAATGTTCCAAAGGCCGGGTCCGCCGCATCAGCCGTTTTGTTTCTTCGTCAAAAGATAGTAGCCAACCGCGAGGGAGACGATAATGACGCCTATCCCGATCAAGGTGAGGCTCGGATAATCCTTCAGGTCCAGGACGATGACCTTGCGAGCGATAGCGATCATGGCCACCATGAACACCACTTCAACATGCACCATTTGTTGGGTGAGATACATTTTCACGGTCTCCAACAACTCGATCCCGATCAAGACGATCAAAAACATGCCGAATATTTCCAGCAGCTCATCGATTTCCAGCAGAAATACAGGCGGGGTGATAATGTCTTTTATAATAAACCAACCGAGTTCAACGGTGGCAAGGCAGACAACCAGCGACATCATAATCAAAAGCGCTACAACCACGACCCTTTCAATCTTCCCGTGAATTTGCATCATCTGTTCCCCTACCGCACCAAATTGTAAAATAATATTTATGAGTTAAACGCCAGCCGCGCCTTTAAAAGATCGCGGCAGGGCAGACCTGCGTGACCACCTGTGATTTGTTCAAGGGCGTGGATCATTATTGGCTATCGGCTTCGGCCCTTGCGACGGGGCGCCGATAACCGTTGCGCCCGGTATGCCGCGGGGCAGTTGCAGCTTATTTCTTTCTTGGCGGCTGCGCCAGAGATACCCGCCCAGGGCGCCGCCGGCGCCGGCCAGCGTCAGAAGTCCCAGCGACATGAATTGCATCAGGATCAGAAACCCGCCGACTCCCGCTGCACCCGCAAACGCCAGCCCGACCTTTATATTCGCCCGACGGTTGGAGCGCTGCACCGCCTGCAGGGTTTCCTGGTGGGCTTGCTTGACCAGCCGGGTCTTGGCCCGTTCGGCGTTGACCCGGATGGCCTCGCGTTCTCTGGCATACTGCTCCTTCAGACGGCCGATGTCATCCTTGCGCTGATGCGCGGATAGCGAACCAAACCAGAACGCGGTCAGACAGCCTGCCATCACGACCGGAATCGCCACCCGCAGCCAGCCCCAGTTGCCCAGGTCGGTGGGACCTATCAACACGAGGCCGATCGTGATGACCTGCAGAAGCAGGATGCCGGGAATGAACTTGAGCATGTGCATCACCCATTAAAAAAAGATGAGGTTGCCCAGCAGGAAACCTCCCACCCAATGGAGCAGGGTCCTGAACCCATTCCACACTCCGGGGATATTGATGGCGACGATCAGAATGATGAAACCGGCGCCACTGCGGCCGAGTTTCTCAAAAGGACCCCGCATGTCGCCAGGCAGCAGGTACTTGAACAGATGGCTGCCATCCAGGGGCGGGATGGGGATCAGGTTGAACAATGCCAGAACGATGTTTAAAAGTGCCACGCGCAGGAAGATACCGGCGGTGAAAGAACCCGCGAGGTCTCCGGAAATCAGGCCAACAACGTTGAGCAGCAGGATCATCAGTACGGCTATCAGGAAATTGACGGCAATCCCGGCAGCCGAGACACAGACGTCTCCCAGTATGGGCCGCCTGTAATTGGCCGGGTTTACGGGGACGGGCCTGGCTCCGCCGATGACAAATGATCCGTTTGAAACAAGAAACGCCACAACGGGTATGGCGATCGTCCACACCGGGTCGATATGGGGCACGGGGTTCAATGTTATACGGCCCTGCCGCCGGGCGGTGTGGTCGCCGAACAGCAGCGCGACGAAGCCGTGCGCCACTTCATGAAGCACGATGCTTTCCACTAAAAAAGCGATGACGATGATTTTTGCCGTCAGTCCATCCATGGATGTCACCTTTTACATATCAGCAGACGCTCGGTCGGCCCCCTATACAAGGAATTCGCAGGTGCTAATCATCCGCATATGGGGTCTTGCCCCCGTTGTTCATCGGCGGCGCGCATGTATAACTCTCTATATATGGACCGGGAAAATTATTCAAATCCATATCGTCACCGATGTCGATCTGACTCAAAAAGAAAAGCGGCGGTGGTGGTTTTTATGCGGCAGCCTTGATGCGATGGGGATCGATTGCGTGATCACATTAGGAACAGATGGATGACGAAGACAAACTGGCCGACATCATCGCCAGGGTAGGGGTCTGCTCGATGGATTTTCTCGACAAACCCGTCGACAGTAAACTGTCGGGCGGGGAGATTAAAATGGATCATTCAGGGATTTTTGGAATAGCGGTCATATTGCCTGCAAATTATTTTGGCCGGTTCGTCATCTGCGACGAACCGCCGCCGCAATTGCCTGCGAGGCCGCAGACCGAATCCTTGCCGCCTTCCTTCACCCTGAACATCGCCTGGTCGGCCTGCGCCAGAAGATCGGTCGGATTGTCGCCGTCGTCGGGAAAGGTCGCGATACCCAGGCTGGCGCTGACCTGCACCGTGAGGTCCAACCTTTTGAGGTAGATGGTATCTTTTATGCGCCGGCGGATGGCTTCCGCCAGGTGTATGGCCTGCTGCTTGTCGAACCCCGGCAGAACCGCCACGAATTCATCCCCGCCGTAAGCGACGCCGTACGCCGGTTCGGAGAGCATGGACTTGATGGTCGCGGCGATTTCGCGCAGCGTCCGGCTGGCATTCAGGTGGCCGTTGGCGTCGACGACTTGCTTGAAGTTGTCGATGTCCATGAATACCAGTGAAAATGGTTTTGCCTGCGGCGGCCGCTTCTTCGTCAAGGCGGCCAGGGACTTATACAGGTAGCGCGTGTTGTAGAGTTTCGTCAGGCTGTCGTGGATCGCCTGGTCGCGGTACTTCTCTTCGCTTTTGCGCAAGGATTTCTGCACTTCCTTGAGCCTTTCCTCGGCTTCCATCTCCTTTGAAACGACGGTTAAGCTCCCCAGCGACAGGTAAACGCCGTCCGGGTGGAAGGCTTCGATGGCGGCCTGGTCTTTGATCCAGCAGGTTCCCGACGCGGCTGTTTCGACCTTGTAGACGGCATCCAGAGCGCCCAGCCGGATGACTTCTCTTCGCAACTTCAGTTTTTTGACAGTGACGTCGTTTTTTTTTAGTATTTCTTCGGCCGGTCCCTTGCGGTTGTGATGACGGGTGTAGCGGTGGCGTTCGACGATGCTGTCATTGAAGAGCCGCGGGGCCTCCGCGCCGCTGCATCCGAGAAGGGCGATGAGGCGCCGGCTGACGAACTCGTACCAGATGCTGTTCTCCTTAGTATGCCAGGCCGATATGTACGGCATGGCGGGCGTTCCCAGCTCGTCGAAGCCGCGGCAATGAAGAAGGCATTCCTCGATGCGGTTTTTGAGGTGGGCACCGTACCGGCCCGTCAAAATCCGGCCACAATAGGGGTCCATAGGCCATGTCCGTTTTGGGTTGCATCGACGATACTGATCGAAACCAGGATTCAACAGGATATCCGCCACACGCAGGGTTTATTATAACGGGGTAGCCTCCAATAAGCAATCTGCACCCGGTGAATGCTGTCACATCATAAAATCGCGCAGCCGCTGAATGCTGTCACATCATAAAATCGCGCAGCGATTTTATTCTCCGACAATCTTGACCAGCACCCGTTTGCGGCGGCGCCCGTCGAATTCACCATAAAAGATCCTTTCCCAGGTACCGAAGTCCAGGCGGCCGCTGGTTATGGCGACCACCACTTCACGGCCCATGACCTGGCGCTTCATGTGCGCATCGGCGTTGTCCTCGCCCACGTTGTGGCGGTATTGCGCAACCGGTTCATGCGGGGCCAGTTTTTCGAGCCAAGCGTCATAATCGTGATGCAGTCCCGGCTCGTCGTCGTTGATGAAGACCGAGGCGGTGATGTGCATGGCATTGACCAGACACAGACCCTCCGTGATGCCGCTTTCCTGAAGGCACCCCTCGATTTGGGCGGTGATGTCGATGAAGGCCCGCCGGGTGGGGATGTCGAACCACAGTTCCTTGCGATAGCTTTTCATGCTTCTCCTCCGGTGACGGACGTTACGAATGCAGCCCGTAAATTTTCTTGCGGGCGCCGGCGGCCTTCAGCAGGGGCTCGACGTGGACATCCACGTAGTCGAACACCCGCGCCTGTTTTTTACCGGGGGCCGGCCGCAGAATTCTTCCCAGATACTGAATGACGCGGCCGCTGAACCGCACCGGGGTGGCCATGAACAGCGTGGTGAGTTCGCGGCAGTCGAATCCTTCCCCGATCAATTGGCCGGTGGCGATGAGCACCCTGACCCGCCCTTCCCGCAGCCGGTCCATCACCGATTGGCGCTCGCTGAGGCTCAGGTCCCCGTTCAGAATGTCCGCCGGCAGAGAATGGCCAAAGCGCAGAAGGGCCCCCAGCGATTCGCAGTGCTTTTTGCGGTCCGTCAGCACGAGGCAGATACCGGCCCCCCCGGCGGCCTCGGCGGCGATGTCGGCCGCGATGAGCCGGTTGCGCTCGTCGTTGACCGTCAGCTCGGAGAGCATTTTGCTGTATTCCTGGACCGGGTCGTAATAGGGCTTGAAATCGGTATTGCGGAAGATGACCTCGGCCGTCAGGACCTGGCCGGTTCGGATCAGATCGTTTTTCTCGACCTGGTGATGCACGTCGCCCAGGTGCCAGAAGATCAGCCGCGAGAGGTTGTCGCGGCGCCAGGGGGTGGCCGAGAGCCCCAGCATGTAGCGTGAATCGAATTCGGCCACGGCATCGGTGAAGGTGCGGCTCGGGGTGCGGTGGCACTCATCGACGATCAGGTGCCCGATTTGCGGGGCGACCTCATCGGCGCACTTGCACAGGGACTGGACCAGGGCGACCGTAACCCTGGCGCCGATCTTCTTCTTGCCGCCGCCGATGCGGCCGATCTCCTCGGCCGGGATCTTCAGGAAGGTTTCGATGCGCTCGGCCCATTGGCGCGCCAGGTCGGCGGTATGCACGACAATCAGCGCGGGCTGCCGGCGTTCGGCCATGATGTAAAGGGCCATGACGGTCTTGCCGGAACCGGTCGGGGAGTTCAGGGTGCCGAACTCCTTGCGCAGCATGGGCCGGACCGCCTGAAGCTGGAATGGGCGCAGCTGCCCGCAAAACGCGAAATCCAGCGGCGGCAGGCTGCGTCGCCGGTCCTCGATCCGGTAGCCGATATCGAGCCGGCGGCAGGAGGTGATCAACTGGCGGATATAGCCCCGGGGAATCACCAGCCCGCCGCCTCTGAGGCGGTCATAGAAGCGCAACTCTTTCGCAATGCCGCGATTCCAGCGGCCCATGCGGGCATTTTCGAGGTACTTGGGATTGGGGAATTTCAACCGCTCGGTCAGCATATCGTAGAGCGGTTGCGGAATTTCGGTCAGTCTGAGGTTTTTCCCCAGAACGATGGTCACTGTGTCAGAACTCAAGATCAATCGCTTCGGCCGTCTCGAAAAGGTTTCAGCCGCCGTGTTTCATCAAGGCCCGGGCGACTTCGATGTCGTAGGCCTGTTTGGGGTCGATGGCCTTGCCGTCATAAACTTGCGCCGCCTCCCGAATGGCGCCGTAGGGCACCCAGCCATGGGTTTCCCACAGCTGCGGATCGTCGGAATTCCACATCCTGAAACAGATTTCCCCGTGCATTTCCTTCACATACATCCGGAATTTTTTTTGCAACGGATTCGGGTAATAGTACATCCCCCGATCATCTTTCATGCCGCGCCTCCGTTCGTTTGTAAGCCTTGAACCGCCTGCGAGCAAAGGCATAAAGGCGGTAGGGGTCATGCTGTCGTCCTGTTTATCATGTTTAGAGGACCAGGAAAAGGTTGGTTTACCTATCCGGGCTGAAACGCGGGTTCGCGCTCAAAACGTTGGATGGCGACCGGCGCGCAAGTCGGGCTCCGGAACTAGTGGCGCAGGAATCTTCAAGTACAGCATCGACCCTATTTTAATTATTTAGTTAAAAAAATTATTTAAGTAATAAAAATAAATATTGGCAAATAGATTTAGTAAATTATTTTATTTACAAAATCCTGTGTTAATAAAAGCTGGAATCAAGGAGGTTAAAGGGGCCGAAACCAGGAAGATCGAGATCAAATCGGCATCCTGAGAAAACATCAACAAAGGAGGAGACTGCCATGATTTTCAGACGACCGAGTTATTATCCAACCTGGGGCTTGGGAAGCGCTTTCGAAGAACTTGAGCGCATGCGGCGCCAACTCGACGAGGTTTTCGGCAGTGGTTCGGCGCGAAGACCTTACCGTGTGGTGGGTGCCGGGGTGTTTCCACTGATCAACTTGACCGAGGACAAGGAAAATTTCTTTGTGAGGGCGGAACTGCCGGGGCTGAGCGCGGCCGATATCAACATCTCGGTGACCGGCCGCAACCTATCGATTTCCGGCGAACGCAAGATTCCGTCCGAAGATGAGAACGTGAGATACCATCGCCGGGAACGCGATGCCGGCACCTTCAGCCGCATGATCGCCCTGCCCGGCGAGGTGGATGCCGATAAGGTGGAAGCCAGCCACGTCAATGGCATTTTGAGCGTCGTCGTTCCGAAAGCGGAAGCGGCCAAGCCGAAACAGATCACGGTGCGCTGATTGTCAGGAAACGGCAAACGGCGCAAGGCAAAAGGTGAATGGCAAACGGCGCATGGCAAACGGCGAACGGCAAATGATCAACAGGCGTCATTTTGCCTTCAGCCTTAAACCTTTTACCTTAAACCTTAAACCCTTTTCCCTTCGCCTTCAGCCCTTAGCCTTTCAGCCGTCTATCAAAGGAGGGATATCACATGGCCGAAACAAAGGAAATTCAACCCAAAGAAAAACAAGAGTTGTCCGTGCCTGCCGAACAGACCAAATCCGGGCCGGTATTTACGCCGGCGGTGGATATATTCGAGACCGATAAGGCGATTACGCTGGTGGCGGACCTGCCGGGGGTCAAACCCACTGATCTCAATATCGACCTGCGTGACGATGTGCTGACCCTGATGGGCGAGGTGACGCCGTGGGAAGGATCCGGCGAAGAAGACCTGCTGGTCGAATATGAAATCGGCCGGTACATGCGGCAGTTCACCCTCTCGGAGGTCATCGATCAGGCCAAGATCGATGCCCAGATGAACGACGGCGTTCTGCGCCTGACATTGACCAAGGTCGAAAAGGCAACGCCGCGCAAGATCTCCGTCAAGGCAGGGTAATGGTTGCGCGAAGCCGGGACCGTAAGACCGGCCCCGGCTTCGAACGCCACTGGTGAAGGGTTCAGAGGTGAAAGGTTCTCACAGTATCGAGCTGAGAACAACTTTGGCGCCACACGCCAAGGCGATGCCGATTTTCAGCTTTCCCCCGAAGTTTCTTTTTTTGTTATCTCCTGGTCTTTTATAATGTAGGATTGCTTGTATACCGACAAAGAAAACTGTTTGCCATGCGAAAGAGTGAATTTCACCAGATGGGGATGCGGCTTGTCCCGAAATATATATTCATCCCTGTTTCCATTTACAGGTCTTCCTTTCACGCTTACTGTTAAACGACAGTAGACATTGGGCGACTCCGCCGGCAGGTCCTGTATTTCAGATTGAAGAAGGGACCGTCATATGCGCTCGAAACATCCGGCCTCGACCGGTGCACCGAAATCCATCCTGATCGTCGACGACGATGACATGATCGTCGAGCTGTTGTCACTCGGGTTTGAACGGCACGGTTTTATCGTTTACAAAGCCGTAGACGGCCTCGAAGCGTGGGATCTTTTCAATCGCGAGCGCATGGACATCGTTTTCACGGACCTTCGCATTCCCGGTATAAACGGTTACGAGTTGGTTCGCCGGATTCGCCTACGGTCGCCCGCAACGAAAATTGCAATGACGACCGGTGGAGACGCTTCAGTCGTGACGCAGCTCTTGAATGACGGCGTCACCGATTATTTTTTCCCCAAACCTTACAATATCAAGACCATCTGCAAGATTGTCGCCGCCGAGGCCCAGCCCCTTTTATCGGTGTCCACCTGAACGATTCGCCCTTCGTGATCGTCCGGTTGCCAAACGGTGACCCTGCCTGCAGGGGTGCCCCTTGTGCGGGTATCCGCTCCGCCGCCGCGGATCGAATATGGGCAGGCCCAGAGCTGGCCCGTGCGGGGGATTCGATGCACGGTTGCGTCGATTGATCGGCGAAATGCAATTTATTTCGACGAGAAATATGGGTCATATACACGCGGCATATGCTGTAGGCGCATACGGCAGAATATAAGAGGTTAATCCCATTGTTAAAATTGGGTTGAAATTCATCAAAATCATGCTAAAAAACAAGATAGCAAAAATTTCATCATTTCCGTTTAACGCGACAGGTTAAACATCAAGGTGGCGTATGGCCAACGGACAGTCGGCTTTACTAACGGATTCGGATAAATCCCGTGAACAACTGATTCAGGAACTGGCCGAGTACCGGTCCTTGCTGGCGGCCCGGGAACAGCAGTGCCGTGAATTGTTCGAAGAAACGGTCTGTCTGAGGTCCGGCGAGGCTGCGGAGAGCCAGCGGCTGTTTCGCACGGCGGCGGATCGGCTCCCGGATATCTTAGGTGGCACCGCCGCCGGAGGCCAGGTTGTCGAGGAAGCGCCGAGCCATCAGGGCGAACTGCTGCAGCGCATTTTCGACACCATCCCGGTCATGCTGATCCTGTGGGATCCGCGGCTCCGGCGCTTTACCCTCAACCACCATGCCGAAGAGGTGCTCGGCTGGACGACCGCGGATGCCAACCAGGGCGACTTTATGAGCAAGGCTTACCCGGACGCCGCCTATCGCGCCGAAGTCGCCGATTCCATGCAGTCCCTGGCGCCCGGCTGGCGCGAGTGGATCGTTACCACCAAGGACGGTCGGCGCGTGCCCGGCGACTGGTTCAACACCAGGCTTTCGAATGACACCATGATCGGTTTCGGCCTGGACCTGCGTGATCGCAAGAAGGCCGAACGGGCCCTGCGGGATAGCGAAGGCGCCGCCCGCGAGCGCCTGGCGGAAATCGAGTCGATCTACACCAACGCGCCGGTCGGACTGTGCGTGCTGGATACCGAGCTGCGCTACGTGCGCATCAACGCGCGCCTGGCCGAGATCAACGGCGTGCCGGCGGCAGCGCACATCGGCCGCACCGTGCGGGAGATCGTGCCCGGTCTGGCCGATGACATCGAGCCCCAGATGCGCCGGATCCTCGCCACCGGCGAGCCGGTGCTGGGCATCGAGATCAGCGGGGAGACCGCCGCTCAGCCCGGCGTACGGCGCACCTGGATCGAAAGCTGGCTGCCGCTGAAAGATGCCGACGGCACCATCACCGGCCTCAACCTCGTGGCCCAGGAGATCACCGCGCAGAAAAAAGCGGAAGCGGTGCTGCGCGAAAGCGAGGAGCGCTGGGCGGTGACACTGGCCAGCATCGGCGATGCGGTGATCGCCACCGACACCCAAGGCCGGGTGACCTATCTGAATCAGGTGGCCGAGTCCCTGACCGGCTGGCGCAGCAGCGAGGCGCTCGGGCAGCCGACGCAGGCGGTGTTTCGCATCGTCAACGAACACACCCGCAAGGTGGTGGAGAGCCCGGTGAACAAGGTGTTGCAGACCGGCCGGGTCGCCGCGATGGCGAACCATACGGTCCTGCTGCGCCGCGACGGCAGCGAGGTGCCGATCGACGACAGCGGTGCGCCCATCCGGGACAGGGAAGGCAACGTGCTGGGGGCAGTCCTGGTTTTTCGTGACATCAGCGAGCGGCGCCTGACCGAGAAGAGGTTGCAGGAGAGCGAGGCCACCTTCCGTGCCGTGGCCGAACTCAATCCCTTCGGGATGTGGGAGTGCGACCCGCAAGGCGACCTGGTGTACCTGAGCCCGTCGTGGCTGGAGATGACCGGCATGAGCCTTGCGCAATGCCGTGATTTCGGCTGGATGGACCGCTATGCCCCCGGCGAGGGCGAAAAGATGCTGGCCAGCTGGCGGCGGTGTATCGAAACGGAGGGCCGCTGGGAATACGAGCACCACTTTTATGACAAAGACGGTGGCGACTGCTGGATCCTCGGCCGCGGGTTCCCCATGCGGGATGCCGCCGGCCGCATCACGAAATGGGTCGGCCTGAACATCGACATCACCGCCCAGAAGCGAGCGGCATTGGCGCTGCTGGCCAGCGAGCGGCACCTGCGCGATGTCATGGACAACATGGTGGCCATGATCGGACTCATGACGCCCGACGGCACGCTGGTCGAAGCCAACCGCACCGCACTCGCAGCGGCCAACCTGAAGCCCGGGGATGTGCTCGGCCGGCCCTTCGAAGAGTGCTACTGGTGGTCGTGGTCGCGCGACGTCCAGCAGCGCCTGCGCACGGCCATCGAGGAGGCGGCCGCCGGCAAGGGCAGCCGTTATGACGAGGTGATCCGGGTCGCCGACGGCGAATTTCTGACCATCGATTTCATGTTGTCGCCCATGGTCGATGGCGACGGCCGTGTCTCATTCCTGATACCCTCCGCCACCGACATCACCGACCGCAAACGGGCCGAGGAGGCGCTGCGGCAGGTGAACGACACCCTCGAGCAGCGGGTGGCCGAGCGCACCGAACTGGCCGAGGCGCGGTCAAGGCAGCTTCAGGCGCTGGCCGTCGAACTGGTCGAGGCCGAAGAACGCGAACGGCGCCGGATCGCCCAGCTGTTACACGACGACCTGCAGCAGATCCTGGCCGCCGCCCGTCTTCAGTTGCAGTGCGTCCCTGACAGCCTGCCGTCCACATCCATGTTGGCGAGCGTCGAGCGGTTGCTGGAGGAGTCCATCGAAAAGTCGCGCCGGCTGTCACACGAGTTGAGCCCGCCGGTGCTGAACCACTCCGGACTGGTTGCCGCACTGCAATGGCTGGCCGGGCAGATGAACGCGCAGTTCGGACTGCGAGTCCAACTGACAACCGATGCGGCCGGACAGTTTGACAGCTCGCCGCTGAACGTGTTCATGTTTCGGGCCGCCCAGGAGCTGCTGTTCAATGTCGTCAAACACGCCAATGTCAAAAACGCACGGGTCGAGCTTCGTGGCTCGGACGAGGGCCTGATCATCGTGGTCAGCGATCAGGGGCAGGGGTTCGATCCCGGCGGCCTGGATCACTTCAATGAAAAAGCCGGTTTCGGGCTGCTGAGCCTGCGGGAGCGTGCCCGGCATATCGGGGGCAGTCTGACGATTGACAGCGCTCCCGGCCGGGGCAGCTGCTTCACCCTGAGAGTCCCGCTCGGCCCGGTCAAACGCGCGGAGACGCAGCGGCTCGCTGTAAAGAACGACCCGGCCGGCTCGCTGACGGCGGGAATTGCCTCCGCCGAAGCAGTTGTGACCCGGGTGCTTTTCGTCGACGATCACCGGGTGATGCGCCAGGGGTTGATCCAGCTGATTTCCGGGCAGCCCCACATCCAGGTGGCGGGCGAAGCCGCCAACGGGCTGGAAGCCGTCGAAAAGGCCCGGCAGCTCAAACCGGACGTCATCGTCATGGATGTCTCCATGCCGGAGCTGGACGGCATCGAGGCCACCCGCCGCATCAAGGCCGAGCTGCCCGATGTGCGCGTGATCGGCCTGTCGATGTACGAAGACGATCAACTGGCCCGCACCATGCGGCAGGCGGGCGCGGAAGCCTTCGTGAGCAAAACGGCCTCGTCGGCCGATTTGCTGAAGGCGATTTACGGAATGGCGCGCCCTAAACAGGCGAGGCCTTCTTCCGGATAGTGCCGTAAAAAAGAGCGTCTTTAACAAATTACGACCCGCTATTGGCTGATTAAAATGGCCGTTTTCCGATACTGGTTGGGTTCAATAGGAAGAGAGGGATGATGATCGGGAAAGTCGAGGATGAACCAGGAATGCTTAGATCCGTGTTCGATGCGCTGCCGTCTCTGACATTCGTGGTCGATGAAGATGTTCGGATTCAGGAGTGCAATGCAGCGGCTGCCGATTTCCTGGCGGTTCAACGGTCGACCCTGCTGAACCAGCGCGGCGGCGACGTGTTGCATTGCCTGCACGCTGACGATGATCCGGAAGGCTGCGGCCGCGGGCCTGTGTGCACGGGGTGCGTTTTAAGAAATTCGGTAGGCGAAGCCTTTCGGGGCAAGCGCACCGTGCGGCGCCGTACGCGGTTGGAAGTCATCCGGGATGGACACAAGATCGAGATCTATGCCCTGGTCACGGCGTCGCTCTTTTGCTACCAGGAAAGATCGCTGGCCCTGCTGGTTATCGAGGACATCAGTGAAATCGTCGAACTTCGGCGCCTGATTCCCATTTGCTCCAGTTGCCGGAAAGTGCGCGACGGCGAAGAGTCATGGCGCCGGCTCGAATCTTACTTCAAGGAACTTTGGGACGTCGACTTTACGCACGGCATCTGCCCGGAGTGTTTCAAGGTCGAGATGAACAAAATTGAAAGAGAAATAAGGGCCCGGTCGTCGAGCGTGAACGGAAACAGCGCCTATTCCTGACCGGCCTCTGGTTTCCTCCGGCGCCCGCCGCGGCCTGCGGGCCACCTCAACCGCTTCAAATCATCGCCGCCGCCGGACGTCAGATTTCCGGCGCGATTTACTTTTGCGTCAGCTTTTCCAACAGTGCAGCGACATCGCTCGTGGACTCCCGGCACGATCCGCCCTTGCAAATATAGGCGGTGGTTTTTCCGTCGACAACCGCCAGTTTGTCGGTGAAGCCGGCCACCCAGGCCAACTCCTTCGCGTTTTTATCCGATTTGACCAGAGTGATCCCGCGCGGACTGAAATTGAAATTGATGGCCGAGAGCATTTCCAGGGTATCCGCCGCTTCCGGTTTGCCGGCGATCACCACGTCTTCGCCCGGATTCAGGGCGAAGTCCAGGCCCACCAGGAAGAAAGTGAAGGCCGATGGCTGGGCGCTTATCGACCCGGAAAACGACCGCGCCAGCGCCTGCGCCTCTTCTTCCCATTTGGCATCCCCGGTCAACCGCGAGAGGCAGAGAAAGTTATATAAAGCCATCGAATTGACCGATGGAATCGCGCCGTCGTAGAGTTCCTTGGGTCGCACCGGCAGCTCGCGATTGGCGCTCGATGTCGTGTAAAAGCCGCCGTTGCGGTCATCCCGGAAATCCTCCAGCATCTGCTTCTGAAGGGCGAGGGATTCCTTGAGGTAGAGCGGATCGAACGTGGTCCGGTAGAGTTCCAAGAGGCCGAAAATAAGAAAGGCGTAGTCTTCGGCATGGCCGTCGATGGCGACCTCGCCTTCGCGGTAGCGGTGAAAGAGACGCCCTTCGGCGCCGCGCAATTTTTCGAGAACGAAGCGCGCGGCGCGAACGGCGGCGTCTTTGAACTGCGGCCGGTCGAGGATGCGCGCGCCGCGCGCCAGGGCGGCGATCATCATTCCGTTCCAGTCGGTCAGGACCTTGTCGTCCTTGAGCGGGTGGACGCGCTTTTCGCGGTGCTGAAACAATTTTTCGCGCACCGGTTCCCATTTTTCGAGCAGATCTTCCCCGGCGGCGCCGATGTCCGCCGCCACTTGCTCCGGCGGGTGCTTCAGGTTCAGGATGTTGGCGCCGGTCCTGCTCCGCGTGGACTCATCCAGGAAATTGCCGCCTTCTTCCAGATTGAACACCCGCGACCACACCGCGGCGTCTTGTGCACCCAGCACGCTGCCGAACTCGGCGGCGGTCCAGACGTAGAACCGTCCTTCCTCGCCTTCGCTGTCGGCATCTTCGGCCGAGTAGAATCCGCCTTCCGGCGACTGCATGTCCCGCAGGACATAGGTGAAGATTTCCGCCACGGTGCGGGCGTAAAAAGGATTACGGGTGATCTGATAGGTTTCCAGGTACGGCAGCGCCACCAGCGCCTGGTCATAGAGCATTTTCTCGAAGTGCGGCACCAGCCACTCCGAATCCGTGGAGTAGCGGTGAAACCCGTGGCCGACGTGGTCCCATATGCCGCCCAGGCGCATGGCCGTCAGCGTTTTTTCAACCATTTCAAGGGCCAGTGGGTCCTCGTGGCGCAGGTAACACCGCAACAGAAACAGGAGCCGGTGGGGCGTCGGAAATTTCGGGGCCGGCTCGAAACCGCCGTGGCGACCGTCGTAGCCTTTTTTGATCTGATCGTAGGCGCGATCGATCAAAGAGGCGTCCGGGTCACCGGCCGGCTGGAATTCGAAGGCCCTTCCCAGATGCTCCACGAGCTGGTCGGCCGAAGCCAGCACCTTGTCCACTTCCTTTTGCCAGATCGAGCCGACCTGCCGGCACAGCTCGACGACCCCCGCCCGGCCGAAGCGGGTGAGTTTCGGCAGGTAGGTCGCCGCGAAAAAGGGCTTTTTGTCCGGCGTCATGAAAATGGTCAGAGGCCAGCCGCCGCTGCCGGTCACCATCTGACAGGCCGCCATGTAAACCGCATCGATATCGGGACGCTCTTCGCGATCGACCTTGATGCACACGAAGGTGTCGTTGAGATACCGCGCGGCTTCTTCGTCCTCGAAGGTCTCCTTTTCCATGACGTGGCACCAGTGGCAGGTGGCATAGCCGATCGACAGAAAAATCGGCTTGTTTTCGAGGCGGGCGTGCGCGAACGTGTCATCGGCCCAAGGATACCAATCGACGGGATTGTGGGCATGCTGCAACAAATAGGGGCTTTTTTCGTTGATCAGGCGGTTTGTGGGCATGGGGCTCTCCTGTTCAGGCGGCACGATTGACGGGAAAACGGCACCGGAGCACTCGCTGTGAACCGGTTGATCCGACCGGCAGCCGTTGGTGCAAAGTGCACTCCCCGAACCATAATCACGCCTTTCGCATTTGAGAAGCGGACTTTATGCCTTATCTCCGGTAACGGTTTTCGAGATGGTCCAAAATGACGGGGACTGCCGGCGGAATGCGCGGACTCGCGGCCGTCGTGTTGCGAATCATCGACAGGTGAGTGCCGGAAACCATCACCAGCGGAACTCCCGCAAGGCGGGCGGAATCGACGGTCACCAGGCCGTCACCCAATCCGCGGGTCATCGACAGGAGCATCGCTTCGAGGCTGTTTACGACCGGATCCCCCCTTTGGGGGTAACGGTCCTTAAGCGCATGAATCCAGGTTTTGATGTCATCTTCGTCCCACGGGCTGGCGATCCCGGCAACGACCACCATCTCCACTCCTGAAGGATGGGGTCGGGCATTCAATGCGCGCAGAAAACGGCTGTCCGGCAGCAGATCGATCTTGGCCTCGCCCGCACCGTCCAGGATGGCCCCCAGCCAGTGACCCTCGCCTTCGGCAATGCGGGCCAGTTGGTCCCGAAATTCGGTAAAGCCCCGCAATCGTGCCATTTCCGAGCCGTGATTCGGGGTTCCCACCATGACAAGAAGATCGACCGCGGGCACTTGCCGGTTTTCCAGCGCTTCGGCATAGTCGATCGCCGGGTCGGTGAGCATCTGGCGGGAAATCAGGCCGCCCATGCTATGGGCCACAAGGAAAATTTTCTCGACCGTGCCTTCCCGCAATGTTTTCAATTCGGTAAAGAACAGCCGGGCCGATTCGTCCAGGGGTTGATCGTTGGGATAGGTCATGATCCAAACCCGGTAGCCTTTGGCCGCCAGAGCCGGAGCCAGGTTCATCCAGACTTTGCCCGGATCGTCCAGGCCGTGGATCAAAACAACCACCTGCGGCGCGGAATTGTCCGCCGCCCGCGGATCCGCGTTTGTTTTGAAGGGCCTTAAACCATAGGACCCTTTGACGACTGCCGCCTGCTCGGGAAACCATTCTTCCACCGACTTGCGGAACTGCCGGCGCAACGAGTGTTCCTCGTCCCGGAAATTCTCCACTATCACCTGGGATAGAGCGAAGAGAATCCCGATGGCCGCCACAGCGATCAGCCACCGCCGGGATCGGCGATTCGGAGGGGGGCGATCATTCATGCTTAAAGCCTCCGATGTGGGGACGATTTGCGTGGTGAAACGGGATCACCCCTTCGGCCGGATTCAGGCAACGCTCATCCTTTCGAAAAATTCTGATGGGCATCATTTGGGGCTTGACATTCTGTTTTCTTCATGTGTACGTACAGACATTATGACAGAACAAGTCCAGAATCGATTGAAGGGTATCTGCCGCAAGGTCGCCGACACCTGCATGGGCATTCGGGTCCGCCGGGTATCGCGTGTGGTCGGCAACCACTACGACGAGTACCTGAAGCCGGTGGGGTTGAAAGGCACTCAGTTCACCCTGCTCAACGCCATTAACCTGTATCCTTCCTCAACCATCAGCCGGCTCGCCGACCTCATGCTGCTGGACCGCACCACCCTCAACCGCAATCTCAAGCCCCTGGAGCGCGAAGGGCTGATCCGGTCGGGGCACGGCAAGGACCTGCGGACGCGGACCCTGGAGTTGACCCCCCAGGGCGTCGAGGTCCTGCAAGGCGCTTTGCCGCTGTGGCTCGACGCGCAGTCGGCGGTCATCGACATTATGGGCGGGCGGATGCAGCGGCTGGGCGACGACCTGGCGGCACTCGAAAAGCTGAGCGACTGAACCTGTTCCGGCCCATCGGCGTCGACACCCTGGCCCGGCTTCGTCAGTTTTCGGCGGGCTTTTCCCGCCGGAGGATGTCTTTGCGCCGGCAGCCGGAGCGCGGTGATGACGACCATGCCCCCCCAACAGTGGTCGCGCACAGCGTGACCAGCCCCTGCCGACTTCTTTTCCTGCTATTCCCGTTTCACATTCCAGTGGCGTTATAGGCTTTAAAATATAGGTTTTGGCTGTGTTATCGGTCGTTGGCGTATGACCATACAGCCGCCGCCTTCTGGCCTTGCCAAAACCAGTATCTTAAAGCCTTCCAAAATCCGGGTCATCGGCCAGCCAGCGTTTCGACAAGTGATTGCAGACGTCGAAAAAGTCTTCCCAGCGGATGAACGGCCGGCTCTTTTTTGCCAGATACCGGCACAGGCCGTCGCGGGCGAAGACAAGATCGGCCGCCATGGCGCCGTTCAGATCCGTGATGCCGTCGCCGATGACGATCGACTGCTCGCATGGGTAGAGTTCCATCACCCGGGTTTTTGCCACCAGTTCGGTGTCGCTTTCAAATATCGAATGAACACGGAGAAATTCTTTGTCGGCATCGACTTCGGCCGCGTACATGGCGTGGATGCGATGCTCAAAAGGCGCCAGCTTCACCGCTACCGACCCCATGAGCCCGCCGGAGATCACCACCAGGGGAACCCCGTGGAAGTAAAGAAAGTCGAGCAGTTCCGGAAATCCCGGCCGGATCGGCTTGTCCTTTACGAACTCGATGATGTGCGGATAGCGGACCGAGGGAATCGATTCGACCAACGACCGCACGGCTTGCCTGAGGGTCACCCGGCCTTCGACCAGCAGTTTTTCCATCTCATCGTAGGGCTTTGCGGCAAAGTGCTTGAGCATGGCCACGAAGGTCTCTTCGGCCGTGATGGTCCCGTCGAAGTCACAGAACACGATGCGTTTGTATATTGTTGGTGTTTTCATAAATGAGTGCCCGTGACGGGTTTCACCGCCGAGACGCGGAAGGCGCAGAGAGATTTTTCTGCTGCGGACTCAGCGTCTCGAGCGCAGCGGGCGGTGAAATTACGTTTCGAAAGTCAAGAGCCTTTACTATGCCAAGGCCCGGTCGAGATCGCCGATCAGGTCATCGACGTCTTCGATGCCGACCGAGAGCCGGAAAAGGCTGTCGGTAATTCCCAGTTCCAGTCGTTCGGCCGGCGACAGCTTGACGTGGGAGGTCACGGCCGGCGCGCAGATGATCGATTCAACCCCGCCGAGGCTCAGGGCCGGCCGGATCAATTCGAGGGCGCGTCCGAAGTGCTGCGGGTCGATTTGGCTCTCGTCGAGGTCGAAGGACAGCATGCCGCCGAAAGCGCGCATTTGCCGCCGGGCGATATCAAATCCGGGGTGGGTCTCGAGGCCCGGGTAGTAAACGCGCCGGATGCGGGGATGGCCGCTCAGATGGCGCGCGATGGTCAGCGCATTTTTGTTCTGCCGCTCGACCCGTATCCCCATCGTCTTTAGACTGCGCTCGAGCAGATGACAGGTGGCGGCGTTGAGGCTGCCGCCAAAATTGATGGCCGAAGATTTTATCTGTTCGATGAGTGGCCCGGAACTCAGAACGGCCCCGCAGCAGATGTCACTGTGTCCGCCGAGATATTTGGTGCCGCTGTGAACCACGATGTCGATTCCCAACTCGTGCGGGTTCTGGTTGATGGGCGAGGCGAAGGTGTTGTCGATGGCACTGGGAATGCGGCGCGACCGCGCGATTTCCGCCACGGCGGCGATGTCGGTGATCATCAGCAGGGGGTTGGACGGGGTTTCGATGTAAATCAAGCGCGTGGTGTCGCGGATGGCCGCCGCGAAGTCGTCCGGCTTGTTCGACACGAAGGTGTAGTCGATGCCGAACCGCTCAAATTCGGCGGTGGCGAAGTGGTGGGTTCCGCCGTAAATATCACGCTGCATGACCACGTGATCGCCCTTGCCGGCCAGGGCATACACCACCGTGCTGATCGCCGCCATGCCGGAGCTGAACAACAGCCCGCTTTCCGTGTTTTCGAGGGCGCAGAGCTTGTCGACCACGGCCTTTTGGTTGGGGGTGTTGTAATAGCGCGGATAGATGTTTTCCTGCGCATCGAGGTAAATGAAAGAGGAAGAGGTGAAGATCGGTGAATTCAGTCCTCCGCTCATCCGATCCGCTATCGATCCACTGTGAACGCACTGCGTATCCTTGCCCATTAACAATTCTCCTTATTCACCAGTCGATGTCCGATTACTATTCACCATGACGACCCGCAGGGGCACGGCATGCCGTGCCCCTGCCTTACGGTATAGATGTCGGATCCGGTTTAAAACCAGCCAAATCGATCCCTAATACCAAATTCCAGACCACATGCAAAGGCTCATCCGGTCGGCGGTCGGGATGCGGGCTGCGAAATGCCGGAACGCGCCTGTCGGCGGCCGAAAAACAGGATAAAGAAGGGACCCAGTGCGCAGCCGGCGGCCATGGTGAGATACGCCATGCCCCAGGCGAGCGTCATCTGTGAGCTGAAAAGATCCAGCACCATGCCGACCGCCAGCGGGCCGAGGAAAGCCGCACCGAAGCCGAGCGTGGAATGCAGCGCCAGCGTGGCGCCGCGGCAGCCCGCCGGGGCGGCGCCGACCGCACCGGCCGTCAGGGCCGCCGAATCTCCAACGACCGTGACCGCGTGCAGGAGGCACAGGCCGACCACCACCGCATAGGGCAGCGGCGCGCTGAAACCGATCACACTGCAGAGTGCGGCCGACACCGACATAATCACGATAATGGTTTTTTTGCGGCCGAACAAGCGGGCGATTTCGTTGCCGGCGATGCTGGCCGGCAGGCCGATCAAGCCCACCAGAAAAGCGATGCGGGTGGCCGAAAATCCGGCCGATGCGGCCTGAAGCGACTGACTGAAGGTGAGGAAGGCCACGATCCAGGAGCGTGAGCCGAAGAGTTCCCACATGTGGGCCGCGTAGCCGAAGATAAAGGCCAGCGCCCTGCCGGCGGCCCACACCGGTTTAAAATCGAACCTGAAATAAGACCGCTTTCCGGCGGGTGAGGTCGCCGGACGCGTGGTGCCCGGCGGCAAGAAACGCACGGTTGCCAGCACGGCGCCCAGAGCGCAAAGGGCCGCAAGGACAAAGGCCCAGCGCCAACCGAAGCGGGTATTGACTTCGCCGGCCAGCAGGAAGGAGAGGCTCAGGCCGATCGAAAAAGAAGCGGTGTAGAAAGAAACGTACCGGCTTTGCAGCGCGCCTTCGGTATGGTCGCCGAGCAGTTTGAGCCCCGGCATGTAGATGCCCGCCAGGCTGATTCCGGCGAGAAGCCTGAAGAAAACTGCGGACCGGAACCCCGTGGCGAAAAGTGCAAATCCCAATGCGGAAACCATCGCCCCCAGGGCCCCGAACAGGACCACGTGCCGCGCATCGCAGCGGTCGGTAATGCTGACGAGGACCGGGACACTGATCATGTAGCCGCCGTAGTAAACGGCGTTGATCCAGCCGGCCTGGGTGTTGTTCAGGTGCCAGGCGTCGATAAAGGTCGGTAGCAGGGCCGGAAAGGTGGCGATGCCGATCATGGCCAGGACCTCTACCAGGCAAAGCGTGAAGGTGATGCGTCGTTGATTCATTCTGGTTCATCATACCGTGTAGGCTTTAAGATAAAGGTTTTGTCTGCTGGTATCGGTCGTTGGCGTATACTTATACAGCCGCCTCCCTCTGGCCTTGCCAAAACCTTTATCTTAAAGCCTATTGAACGGATACAGGACAGCCACTTCAGGCATTCAAAGGCCGAAGTCTTGTCGCCATTGTTCAGCATTTGTGGGTCAGGACCTGTACTGGTCGGCCCGGATATCGTAGCGCCGCATGATTTGCTGCAGCGCCTGGCGTTCGAGGCCGCACTGGCGCGCCGCCCGCGAGACGTTGCCCGCGTTTTCCGATAGCAGGCGCGACAGGTATTTGCGGTTGAAGCGGACCAGGGTTTTTTCCTTGGCCTCTTTGTAGGGCAGGCTTGTCAGTGCCGCTTCCGCGGGAAAGGCGGGCGCGTTTCTGTTGGCCAGATCGATATCCTGCGGCCGGATCGCATCGGTGGTCGAAAAGATGATGCCCTGCATGATGACGTTCTCGAGTTCCCGGACGTTGCCTTCCCAGTTGCGCCTAACGAAGACCTCCATCAGTTCGGAGGAGATCTTCTTCAGCGGCTTGTTCAGCTTGCCACAGTGCTTTTCGAGCAGATGACTGGCGATGATCGGGATATCTTCCGGGTGTTCCCTGAGCGGCGGCAGCTTGATGGGCAGCACGTTCAGGCGATAAAAGAAGTCTTCGCGGAATTCGCCTTTTTTTATCTTTTCTTCCAGGTTCTGGTTGGTCGAGGCGATAATGCGTACGTCGACGGTAACCGACTTGGTATCGCCCAGGGGCTTGATCTCTTTTTCCTGCAGCACCCGCAGCAGCTTTGTCTGGATCGTCGGGCTGATGTCGCCGATTTCATCCAGAAACAAGGTGCCGCGGTGCGCCTCCTGGAAAAGGCCGATCTTGTTCTGGGTGGCGTGGGTGAAGGCGCCTTTTTTGTAACCGAAGAGTTCGCTTTCCAGGATGTTTTCCGGAACGGTCGGGCAGTTGACGGCTACGAAGGGCCGACGGCGGCGGTCGCTCAAGTTGTGGACCGCCCGGGCGACGAGTTCCTTGCCGGTGCCCGATTCACCGGTAATCAGGACCGTCAGGTCGGTTTTGGCGACCATCCGGATCGTTTCATACACACGGTTCATGCCCGCGCTTTTGCCGACGATGTTCTGAAAAGCGGCATCGCCGCGGCATTCCATTTGCAGCCGCAGGTTTTCGCGCAGCAGGCGGCTGCGTTCCAGGGCTTTTTCGAGCCGCACGGTGAGTGCTTCGTGATCGAAGGGTTTGGTGACAAAATCATAGGCGCCGTTGCGCATGGCTTCCACGGCCGTGTCCACCGTTCCGTAGGCCGTCATCATGACCACGGTCAGCTCCGGCTGCTCGCGCTTGATAAACTCCAGCAGCGTCAGGCCGTCCATTTCCGGCATTTTGATGTCCGCCAGAACCAGGTCATACGGCTCCCGCGCAATCGCCTGCAGGGCTTCTTTGCCCGAGGATGCCGTTTCGATGCGACAGCCCAGCTCGGGCGCCAGGCTGCGCTTGAGCAACTGCAGCATGTCCTGTTCATCGTCGACGATCAGTATGGTTCTCTGCATGCGGACGACCTTTTCCCGGCGATTCCACCGGAAGTAAAATGGTGAAGGTAGCTCCCTGGCCGACGTCGCTTTCTACCGTGATGTCGCCGCCATGGTTCTTGATGATGCCGTAGCTGACCGACAGGCCCAGGCCGGTGCCTTCGCCGGTCGGCTTGGTGGTGAAGAAGGGATCGAAGATGCGGCTCAGGTTCTTTTTTTCGATACCGTAACCGCTGTCGGCGAACTTGATGGCGACCTGGCGCTGCCGGGCAAGGAAGGTGGTGGAAAGCGACAGGCGGCCCTGGCCGCTCATGGCGTGCCGGGCGTTCAGGATCAGGTTCATGAAGACCTGCTTGATTTTCTCTTCGTCCAGAAACATGGGCGGCACCGCGGGGTCGAAATCCTTCACCACCTCGATGCCGTCATGATTGCCGTGCTGGTGGATGAATTTCAGGACTTCCTCCAGGGCCGTGTCGATCCGGATCAGGTTCTCGTTGGGCGATGACTTGCGGGCGAAGTTCAGCAGGTCGGCCACAATCGTTTTGCAGTTGCGCACGTGCTTTTCGATGGTTTTCAAATCCTGAAATTTTTCCGACTGCGGGTCCTCGTGGCGGATCAGGAGCTGGGTGAAACCGAGGATGATGCCGAGCGGATTATTGATCTCATGGGCGATGCCGGCCGACAATTGCCCAATCGAGGCCAGTTTGTCGGTCTGGGCGATCTGTTCCGCGGCCAGCCGGCGCTGCTCGATGTCCTTGATCAAAAAGTGGATGGTGTCCTGCTTGTCCGGAAAACCGCGGTCCAGGCTGCCGCTCAAGAGGGTTCGCATGCGGCTGCCGTCGCTGCGCCGGAGATCGACTTCGGCATTGGCGACAAATCCGCTGTTTCCGATGGCCTCGGCCACCGCCTGCCATTGCGCCGGCTCCAGAAAAAAGTCCTGCAAAGACCGGCTGTGGGCGGCGGCCTCCTCGACGCCGAGCATGCGACGGCCGGAGGGGTTGATGTCGACGATGCGGCCGTCTGTTGCGGCTACCAGGATCAGGTCGCGCGAGACTTCGAAGATGCGGCGGTACTTGTGCTCGGAAAGGGCCAGCTCGGCGGTGCGCTCGCCGACGAGGTTTTCGAGATTCTGATTGAGGTAGAGCAGCTTGTCCCGGGCGGACTGCAGGTCCTGCTTGTCGCTGGTGATCTGCCGGTAGATGTTCCAGGTGCGCTCGAAGAAAAGGGTGAAGGCGGCGACGAGCACAAAGGTAAAGGTGTTCACGGCGCCGCTGTAAGGCCGTATGGCTTCCCAGGCCGTGGGGCTGTCTCCGATGATCAGGACCTGTTTCAGGATATGGCCCGCCGATCGGGAAACCGCAAAAACGGTCAGCGCCGTGCAGACCCAGAAGAGGTAGGTCCAAATGATGTTGTTGCGGTCGCGGTGCTGCAGGTTGTAGGCGAGGTGCAGGCAGGCGATGGACAGCACGATCATGCACACTGAGCCGAGCACGTCGACGGCCCAGATGGGAAGGGAGGAAACGGTCATCGTCGTCATGCTCCCCTTGTCGGCACGCCGCCGGCGTTCAGGAGCCGTTTCAGACCGATGTAAAGAAAAAAGAGGGCCGGCACGCATAGCAGATGGTCGAGCTTGGCGATGTAATAGACGATGGTGAGCCACCCGAAGCCTTCGGCGGCCTGGATGCGCAGGTGCCAGGGGTTCAGGCGCACGATCTCCAGAGCCTGGCTCTGTTCCTCGATGAAGTGCACCAGAAACGCGTCGGCATTCCAGAGGATGAAAAAAAGGGAAGCAAACTGGATGTAGCGCCACCCACTCGTTTTGACCAGTCCCCTTTTGCGCAGCCAATACATCAGAAGGCCCATCGAAAACAGGAAGAACACATGCGACATCTGATGGGCGTAAAGGCCTTCGGGTTGCGAGTGCCCCTGGGTGGCGAGTGCCGAGAGAGGCATTATCAGGATCAGGGTCACCGCCGGCAGGCAGGCGGCCTTCACTGTCAGTCTGGGAATCATGTGGGATCTCCTGGGAATTGGCTCATTATTCGGATTTTTGCAGCCGGTGTCAAGCAGGGCTGAAAGAGGGGGAGGGAGCCTATATGTCCATCTAAGGAGGGACAGGAGAGCGGCGAAAATCGAGTAAAAATATTCGGATGCTTCAACTGCTGACGGCGAGAGTGGTAAAAAAACGACAAGCACGGCGGGCGTGCACGTCAGGGGTGCCTTTGTTGGCCGGTTGCTTTCAAGAGCTTCCAGGAGTATCGAGCATTTTTTGAACGCCTCTGAAATACGGCAATTTCGGTCTCAGGTACTTGAAAACAATGCGGGCGAGAATATACACCGGAATGAAGATGAAAGGATAGCCCACCGTGTTTCCGAGAACCAGATTGAGAGGGAACACCAGGTCGAATTCAACGCTTTGAAAGCGGGTTTGCATCCATGCCAGGGCGAAGGGCACCGGCCACAGAATGCCGGCCGAATAAGCCGCCATGGTGAAAAAATAGCGGCCCCAGGCATCGTTGGCCGCCTGGTTGAGCGCCTTGTAACTTACCCGATCATCATCGGCATAGGCCTGCATGCTGAGCTTTTCTTTTTGAGAAACTTCATGCTTCAACGCCTTGAGATGACGCCGGTTCAGCCGGATGGCGGCCGAGATGGTCAGTTCGCCCAGCACCACACAGATCATGCACAGGCAAAAAACGCCGACGAAAAAGTCGAGCAGGGTATAGCCGGTCAGACGAAAAAATCCGATCAGGAAAGGATCGAGCAGCCGCATGACTTCAAGAAATGTGGTTCCCATTTTCATTCACGCTGGAAGTTGCGGCCGGCCCCGCGATCGTCCCGCCGGGGCCGGCCCGATATCGTCCCGATTAACCGAAAAGACGGTAGTTGAAAAACCCTCTCAAGGAGTAGTCCAGCCCCACGTAGAAGGCCAGCACGATGAAAAACCATTTCAGGCCCTTTTCCGGGATGAACTTTCCGGTGCGTGGTCCGATCATGGAGCCGATGAAAATACCCACCAGTTCGACGCCGATCATGACCCAGTAGACGGTGACGCCTTTGATCATGAAGTTGAAAATCGACAGGACCATGCTGATCAAAACCGCCAGGGCTGAGGTCCCCGCGGCAACGAACATCGGCAAACCCACCACGCTGGTCAGAAACGGCACATACAGAAAGCCGCCGCCGACACCGATAAAAGAAGAAATGGCGCTGATG
The DNA here is from genome assembly GCA_049281435.1 of Desulfobacterales bacterium. GTDB lineage: Bacteria > Desulfobacterota > Desulfobacteria > Desulfobacterales > SG8-13 > JARFQH01. The sequence goes on along the minus strand of JBAPSB010000069.1, from coordinate 46,222 downwards.
AAGAAACCGCCGACGAAGGCCCAGATCGGGCTGAAGCCGAATGTCTGGCCAAAGAAGGAGATCTCGGTGCGCACCAGGTTGAACTTCAGCGTCTGGACTCCCTGCTGGGTGAGGTCGCCCTTTTGTTTGACGGTGGCCTCGAAGGCCTTGACAGCTTCTTTGGCCGCTTTTTTCTTGGATTGGCCCCGGGGGGTCATTTCGTAAACCATGAACGCCCCGATCACAAACACGATCAGGCCGAAATACCCCTGGTATTGGGAAAACTTCACCTTGCCCATCGTGGTGTAGACGACCAAGAAGGCGGCCAGCAGCGAGCCCATTCCCAGGAACAGCCCCAGCGGGATCACCAACCGTTTCTGCTTGCCGTAATTGACGCTGGAAACCAGGGCCGAAAGCCCCACCAGCCATTGGTTGGACACGCGGATGCTGTCGGTGACGAACTTGTTCAGCTCCGGGGCCGTGTCCCGGAAAGTCTTGGCGTAGGCGCCCAGGCCGAAAATAGAAATGTGGCCCACCCCGGCCATGATGCCGCCGAAGGCCCCGACGGTCGAAAATACCCAGCCGACCCACACGGCCCAGAAAAACGCCACGATCAGGTTGATCTGTTTGCCGCCGGGGATTCCCAGATAACCGGGGGCGGCCGTCGGGTCTATCTGACCCTTTTCCGTTCCGGTCGGCGCCTTGGCGATCGCATCCGCCAGCTTGTCGGCCGCGAAAACATTGTCGGGCAGGACATAAGGCGCGGCGAAGAGCAGCAGCATCCCCATCACCATGAATACCATCATCGTTTTCCTCATTTTTAACCTCCCTCGTTTTTTAGTACTGGCAGTAAACGTCATTGCAAGGCGGTGGGCCGGTCGGCCGGTAATACTAAAAAGGTCTTTTATTCCAAGCAAACGCTGTGCCATAAAATGCGACTGGAGGGTGGTAACGGTAGAACGCGCCGTTTTTTATAGAAATCGTCATAATTTCAATCAGATAAGCTTGTGGGGACTGTTATTCCAAACCGACAGCCGTGGAAATAAATTGAAGCCGTTACCCTGGTATTTAAGCCCAGAATCGCTCCCACTGGCCGACTGTAAATGATTTATATAATAATTAATATAGGTTATTATTACTGCAATATAATAGTTGCGGTGCAATGATGTTCTTGCACCTGTGAGGCGATCCCCGGGCTTCCCCGGCGGGCGCCGCTTTCCCTTGCTTGTATTATCCCACTAAAATAATTCATCATTATGCCAGAGCGGGCCATCATTGCTGCCCCTTCAAGGGAATCATTTAATGGTATGAATTTTGCTTTGTACCTTGATTTGCATCTGCGATCACAGTATCTTCAGGTTTTTCGGTGACACCTCATCGGTGCCAATCCGCGGATTCATCGAAATTACCGACCCTTTCTAACCCCGAATCGGTTCACCGTGTGTCTGCTGCACCGATCGAATGGCGGGTCAATCGATTTTTATTTATATCTGGAGGTAATACGGCATGGACAAATCAGTATTCAGCTTATGTTTCATGTGTTCGGTCCGCTGTCCGATCAAGGTACAGGTGAAGGACGGGCAGGTGCGGTGGATCGAGGGCAATCCGCTGGTTCCCGGCATGGAAGGCAGCCTGTGTCCGCGCGGGGCGGCCGGCATCAATATGCTCTACGATAACGAGCGTCTCCAGGCGCCGTTGATCCGGGAGGGCGAACGCGGTTCGGGCAAGTGGCGCAAAGCCGGTTGGGACGAAGCCCTCGATTATGTCGCCGGCAAGCTCAACGGCATCATCGACAAAAACGGCGGACACAGCGTCGTTCTCGGTGAGCGCACGCAGCTGGCCACCCATGTGAGCCAATCGTTGCTGAAAGCGATCGGCTCGCCCAACCACTTTACGCACGACGCCCTGTGCAAGGGCTCGGTCAACACTGCCTGCCGCTCGCTTTTCGGCGTCACTGACGCCCAGATGGGCATCGATTACAAGAACACCAAGCACATCGTCCTCTACGGCCGCAACATCTTCGAAGCCATATCGGTGAAAGAGGTCAACAACCTCACCCAGGCGCTCGAAAACGGGGCCAAGCTGACCTATATCGACCCGCGCGTGACGGTCACGGCCACCAAATCGCACCGCTACTGGATGATCCGGCCGGGCACGGACCTGGCCCTGAACTACGCCCTGATCCACATTATTCTCAAAGAACGGCTCTACGACAGCCGTTTCGTGGACCGCTGGGTTCAGGGTTTGCCGGAGCTGCAGGATTTCGTGCAGCCCTACACGCCCCAATGGGCGGCTGAAGAAACCGGCATTCCGGCCGGGGAGATCGTGGACTTTGCCCGCGAAATCAGCCGCGACAAACCGGCCGTCATCTTTCATTTCGGCTACCGCGGCGCGAGTTACGCCAACGAGATTTACCAGCGCCGCGCGATCATGATCCTGAATGCCCTGATGGGCAGCATCGAGGCCAAGGGCGGTTTCTTTTTCAAAAAAGGCCCCGGCGAGGTGGGCGGCAAACCGGCCCGTAAGCTCACCGAGCAGGAATTCCCGAAGATCGGGGTCCCGCGCTTCGACAAGGCCGGCACGCCGGACTTCCCGCTGCCGGACCCGAACCACGGCGTGGCCCAGGTCCTGCCGCATGCGATCTTGAACGAGGATCCGTATCCGATCAAAGCCCTGATCGCCTATCGCTTCGATCCCCTGCAGTCGATTCCGGACACCGAGCTGACCAGGCAGGCGCTCGACAAGCTCGATCTGATCGTCACGATCGACATCAATCACAGCGACATCGCCTCGTATTCGGATGTCATCCTGCCCGAGTCGACCTATCTCGAGCGCACCGACTGCATTCAGCAGGCCAACGGCCTCAAACCGCAGATGTTTTTGCGGCGCCAGGCTGTCGCCCCGCGCTACGACACCCGCGACGGGGCCATGATCCTGAAGCAGATTGCCGAACGGATCGGGGTCGGCCGCTATTTCCGGTACGAAAACATGGAAGACCTGGTGCGCTGGCAGCTGGACGGCACCGGCTTTACGCTGGAGGATTTCGATGCCAAGGGCTTTGTGGCCTACGGCAAGGAGCAGATCTTCTGGGACCGCACCGACGGCCTCAAGCTGAAGACCCCCTCCAAAAAAATCGAGTTCACATCCTCTTTGCTGGAAAATGCCGGGTACGACTCTTTTCCGGCTTACGAGCCGGTCGAGCGGCCGGACGGCGGCAACTTCCGGCTGGTGACCGGCCGCATCGCCCTGCACACGCACGTCTCGACCCAGAACAACCCGTACCTGAACGAAATCACACCCGAAAACGTTTTGTGGATCAACTCCGGCAAGGCGGCCGAAATGGGCATCAAAACCAACGACCTGGTCCGGGTGGCCTCCGAAAAAGGGGCCGGAAGAATCAAGGCCTACGTCACGGATCTGATTCATCCGGAAACGGTTTTCATGCTGCACGGCTTCGGGCACGAAGCCAAGCTGGCGTCCCGCAGCTACAACAAGGGGCTGTCCGACAGCGTGCTGCAGAAAAACGTTTCCGATATCGTCGGCGGCAGTCCGGCCCTGCACGAAACCTTTGTCACCGTCAACCCGGCTTAAAAACACTCGCGGGCGATAACCGCCGGCTGGAGGAATTCAATGAGCAAGTACTACCTTTTTCAGGATACCAAGAAGTGCATCGGTTGCCACACCTGCGTCATTCAGTGCAAGAGCCACAAAAACCTGCCGGTCGGACCCAAAATCAGTCAGGTGATCCCGGTGGGGCCCAAAATGGTGGGCGGTCTGCCGCGCGCCACCTATGTCTTCATGCCCTGCTTTCACTGTGAAGACCCCTGGTGCGTGGCCGCCTGTCCGACCGGCGCGATGCAGAAGCGCGCCAAGGATGGCATCGTGTTCATCGATTTCGACCTGTGCGTGGGCTGCAAGGCCTGCATCACGGCCTGTCCGTGGGGCGCGCCGCAGTGGAACCCCGAAACCGGTAAGGCGGTCAAATGCGACTACTGCATGGACCGCGTCGACCAGGGGCTCAAACCGGCCTGTGTGACGGTATGCACAACCCATTGCCTCGATTTCGGCAAGGTGGAGGACACGACCCAGATTCGCCGTGAGCGCCACGCCAAAGCCGTCGCCGCCCTCGACCAGAGTGTTTAATTTATCACCGTCTTGACGGACGCGAGGAAACCATGCCCGCAAAAACGTGTCCGGTGACCCGTACGATCACCGAGTTGAAGCAGGCCATCGACAGCGGCCGGCTGCAGCACCCCCGCAGCCGCAGAATTGCCGAAGAGATTTTGCAGCTTCTCAACGACATCGCCTGGGGCCGGGCCGGCGACAGACACATCCCGGCCATCGAATCGCTGGCGGACGAAATGGCCTACGAAGAGGCCGGTGCGGCCGCCCGGGAAACGGCCGCATTTCTGCACGCCGCCGTCGACTTGAACCGGGAAGTTTTCGCCAGCCACATCGACACCCACAACTGTTCGACCGGCGACTGCGTGAAACTCTCTCCCGCCCCCTGCCAGATGACCTGCCCGGCCGGGCTCGACATCCCCACCTACGTGACCCTGATCGGCATGGGCCGGGATGAGGAGGCCATCGACGTGATCCGCCGGGACTGCCCCTTTCCGTGGGTGTGCGGGCTGGTCTGCACCCGGCCATGCGAGTTCATGTGCGTGCGCGGCCGGATCGACACACCGGTGTCGATCAAATTTCTCAAAGGTTTTGCCGCCGAAAGGGCCATGTCCGAGGGTAGTTACCGCAACCCTGAAAAAGAGCCCGACAAGGGTAAAAAAGTAGCGGTGATCGGTGCGGGTCCCGGCGGGATGAGTGCGGCCTATTACCTGGTTCTGAAAGGCTACGGTGTGCGCGTGATCGAGCAGCACCCGGTCGCGGGCGGCATGCTGCTGCTGGGCATTCCCCGCTACCGCCTGCCGCGGGAAATCATCGATCGCGAGGTCGCCATGCTGACCGATTTGGGCGTAGAATTCGCCTTCAACACGCGCTTCGGGCACGACGTGTCCCTGGAAGACCTGCGGTCGGAAGGTTTCGAGGCCTTTTTCTTCGCCATCGGCGCCCACCAGTCCTTCAGGCTCGGGATTCCGGGCGAGGAAGGCTGCCCGCAGGTACTGGAAGCCATCGCCTTTCTGCGCCGGGTCGCTCTCGGGGACCGGACGGTGCCGGGCAAGAGGGTGGTGGTGATCGGCGGCGGCAACGTGGCGATCGATGCCGCCAGGACTTGCCTGCGGCTGGGGTGCCGCGAGGTGACGCTCGCCTACCGCCGCGCGCGGGCCGAAATGCCGGCCGACCGCGAGGAGGTCGAGCAGGCCGAGGAAGAGGGGATCAGCTTCGCCTTTCTGACCATTCCAATCGAGATCGTCAGCAACAACGGCGGCATCGAGGGTCTGCGCTGCCTGCGGGCCGAGTTGGTGGCAATGGACGGCCAGGACCGCAAATACCCGAAACCCATCGAGGGCAGCGAATTTCTGATGTCGGTCGATGTGGTCATCAGCGCGATCGGGCAAAAGGTCGAGAACTCCTGTATGACGGCGGTCGGCGGCCTCGAGTGGACCCGGCGCAACACCATTTCGGTCAACACGGCCACGATGGAGACCTCCCAGGCCGGCATTTTTGCGGCCGGCGACGCCGTGACCGGCCCGGCCACCGTGATCGAGGCCATCGGCGGCGGCAAACGCGCCGCCGAAGCGATCGATCGCTACCTGTCCGGCATCCCCCAGCCGAGCATGCCGCGAATCCCGGTGCGGCGCGGACGGATCGATTGGCTGGAAGTGCCGGCCAGCACCAAGATGACCCTCAAACGCCCCGACATGCCGCTTCTGAATCTGGATCGACGGCGCACCACCTTTCAACAGGTGGAGTTGGGGTATCCGGAAAACGCGGCCCGTGAAGAGGCGCGGCGCTGCCTGCGTTGCGACATCTGCCTGCGCTGCGGCAAGTGCGTGGAGATCTGCCGCGACAAGATGGGGGTCGATGCCCTGCAGATGGGCTATTTCGACTTCGATCATCCGGTGGAAACCGATTACCGCGTGACGGCCGAGCGCTGCATCGCCTGCGGCGCCTGCGCCGCCAATTGCCCGACCGGCGCCATGCGCATGGAAGACCGCGGCGGCGAGAGAATTCTGTCCCTGTGCGGGACGATTTTAAACCGGCAGAAACTGATGCACTGCCAGGAGTGCGGGGCGGTCCTGGGACCGGCCCGCTATCTCGAATTCGTCCGCAAACGAACCCAGCCCGTGGCCCGGGCCGCCGCCGGCCGGGCATTGTGTGATGCCTGTTTGCGGCATTCGAGCGCCAAGGTCACCACCGACAGCATTCCGGGGCAGCCGAGAGGATTAGCGAAAAAATAATTTTATCCCAGGTTGAGCGGTTCAGGGTTCAACGTTCTGGGTTCAAAAGCCCTTAAACTGCTCATATCTGAATTATTCTGATTTTATGGTGCTTATCCGTTGCACCCAATGGATTGAAGCGGTCAATCCAATTAATGGTGGGTAAAGTTCCGGAAATCAGTATTGTATAACCTTTGAACCCTAAACCTGGAACCGATCAGTTTAGGTTTATATTTCAGACGATAGCGCATCGCGTTCGACTGTGGCGGGAATAATCACAAATAACCGGATATTCTGGCGTGTTCGTGCATTGAGTGCCCGGGCGTCGCGACGCCTGAAGATGATGACCTTACTTTTTGCGAACCCTGCGTCAGCCGAGGAGACAGCCCCATGGTATTTCGTCGCGGTCAGAAAGTGGAAATCTACCAGCGATCCAGTGACGAGAGCTGGCAAGCCTACATGGATGAATACGTCGGTCTGCACGGGCGCATCACCGATCCGGACAGTTCCATCAACGATCCCGACGCCCTAGTAGAGGTCAGCCTGGTGGGCAAGGGGACTCACCGGTTCCCCCAGGATTGCCTGCGGGCCCTGGAAGATTAAACCGCAGGTCCTCCTTAAAATCTGTATTCAGCCTGAAAGGATCTTCACCCCGATGGCCGTATCCGATGTGGTGAAAAAATCGGGCCGACCGGTTTTAACGCTGGAAAGCGGCCGGAGCGTCGATGATGCGATCGAAGCGATGAACGCCGGCAGTGCCGGTGCGCTGATCGTCACCGAAAAAGGCCGCCCGGTCGGGATATTTGCCAAGCGGGACGTGCTGCGGACCTATCTGCGGGACAAGGGCCAATCGTTTGCCGCGGTAAGGCTGGGCGATGCGATGACGGCAAAACTCACTTCGGCCAAGCCCGGCGATCCCATCGAAGTGGTGATGCAGGTGATGCTCGAGGCCGGCATTGGTCATCTGCCGGTGATCGAGGATGAAAAGGTCATCGGCCTTCTGACCGCCGGCGACCTGGTCGAATATCGACTGGCCGCTCTCGACGACGAGCTGCACCATTTGAAGGAATATATCGCCGATCTGCACGAAGCCGGCCTGGATTGAGGAGTTACGGAGCCACGCGATGATCCATATGACCATTGACGGCCGGCAATACGCCGCCGAAGCGAACCAGACGGTGCTCGAGGTCTTGAAAGCCAACGGCATCCGCATTCCGACCCTTTGCTACCATCCTGCCCTCAAGCCTTCGGGGTCTTGCAAACTGTGTGCGGTCGAGGTGCCGGGCCGCGCTTCCGGACGGAAGCTGACCATGCTGTCGTGCATTCTTAAGGTCAAAGACAACATGGAGGTCAACACAACCGGGGAATTGGTGGAAAAGGCCAGGGTCCGGGCGTTCAAGAACCTGCTGCAGATGGCGCCGCAGTCCGCGACCATCATCGCCCTGGCCAAGTCCTTCGGTATCGACGTGGGCCTGCCGCCCGACGGCTGCATCCGCTGCCGGCTCTGCATCCGGGTGTGCCAGGAGATCGTCGGTCCGGGAGCCCTGAAGATGGAGCAGCGCGATGGGCAGAATTTCGTCGTTCCCATCGAGAACCGCTGCGTGGGGTGCGGAACCTGCGTCAATATCTGCCCGACCCGCGTGATCAAGCTCGAAGACCGTTCAACTGTCAGAACCATTTCGATTCGCGACGAGGTGATCGGCAAACACCCACTGGAGCGCTGCGAAGGCTGCGGCCGGCTGTTCGCCACCCCGAAATTCCTCGACCACATCCACCACCGGACCGTCACGCACCCGGATGTCAAGACTCACCACACCTACTGCCCGACGTGCGCCAAGCTCTTTTCGGACCGGATCAAATCCGTCAGCCACCGCTATCGACGCTGATGCCCAAACCGTTTCGATGAACTGCTGCCAGAGCCTTTCAGGAGACGATAGATGGCGAGGATTCTCATACTGGACGATGTTTCCGATGCCGTGCGCCTGATGGCAAGACTGCTGGAAGAAAACGGTCACACCGTTTTTCCCTTCACCGACGAAGCCCCGGCCATAGACTTCATTGCCGCAAACCCCGTCGACCTGGCGATCCTCGATATCAAGTTAAAAAAAATGAGCGGCATCGAGGTGCTGGCGAAAATAAAACAGATCGCACCGGGCATCCGCACCCTCATGCTGACCGGTTATCCCACCGTGGAAGCCGCGCGGGAGTCGATCCGGCTGGGGGCCGGCGAGTTTTGCGTCAAGCCGATCGACAATGCCGAACTCGAAGAAAAGGTGTCCCGTCTCCTGGCGGCTGACTGATCGGCGTTCGGTTGTTAGTGTCCATCCGGGATTTCATTTTTGACACGGCTCAGTTTCTGAAGTCCGCTGATAAAAAGATTGGTATCGATAACGGCCCTGAGTTTACGTTCCAACGCTGCTTCCTATCCGGCGTTTCTTACCGCGTTTACCGCTTCATCCGCAATACTTTCGATCTCATCATCGGAGTAGTCTTCAGCCCCTTTTCTGAACTCGTCCACCACGCTGCGCATCTGCTTGGACCAGGCGGTGTCCGTCCGGGGGGGCATCGCTTCTTCCAGCCGACTTTTCAAGATCATGCTGTCAAGGATGGTCTTAATTGCGTCTTTGTCATGCGGGTTCAACCTGGCGATCAGCTCAAACTGTTCCAGCAATTTGCGGTCCAGAATCTTGGCCGCCGCCACCCGCTCGTTCTCATCAAAGATCAGGTCATCAGCGGATATTCCCAAGGTGCGGGCGATGTTTTTGATCACTTCCAGGGTCGGTGAAGATTTGCCTTTCTCATAACGCCTCACCTGGGCAATGCCCACGCCGATCAACCTGGCCATCTCCTGTTGGGTCAAGCCTCTTTCGTTTCTTAGTTTTGACAGTTTTTGTGCAAACGGCATGACGCAGTCCTCCAGTTGATTTTGTTTGGAGGTATTATAACACGGGTTTTTAAAATTAGCGTTATTATGGGATCGCTGGATGATAAAAAATCTGGGCATATAAGATCATAAGTTATAGCTAAAATATCATAAAAGATATTAACGATATTTTAAGCGGTTTGCAAATATTTTTCCCGACAGGTTTTTTTTAGGAACCGTATTACAGGCAGATGTGTAATACATTTCAGTATTACAGTTTACACGCATCCTCTTGTATTTATAAAGAACTAAAATTATTATATAAAAATATATCATAAATGCGGTATGAAATTTGCTGGGGCGTCAGGGTATTCGGATGGCTTTTTATGAAGGCCGCTATGAGGCGGCAATCGTGCTCAAACAACTCGTCATCAAACGATTTTCGATACCGGGGTGGACGCTTTCAATCCGATGGTGCCTTCAAACGTCAAACTGCTTGCCTATCACCCGGACCGGCATCCCGCTCGCCGGATCGATTCGTTCGGCCAGCCGCCACCATTGGCCGTCGTTCGCCGGGCAGCGGCGCCGGCTCGGTTACCTCATCCCCGGCGCCTCATCGGCTGTGTGGGTCGATCCTATGAATCCGCCGGCCACGGAAACGAGGACCACCGGGATGCCTCCGGACGGCTGATCGACATTTACGCCTGACGGCGTGCCTCCCAGCCTCTTTACGGCGTCGTCGGCGGAAAATTTTGGAGAATCTCGTCCACCGCCGTCTTGATCAGCTGATCTTTTTCTTGCGGGCTCAGGCCCGGATTGACCCGCACCCGTGTCTCGCCCCGCCAGATGACATTTCGGGATTCCGGGAGGAAAAACGTCATAGCCAGTCTGGCCTCCCTGTAGAGCCCATATTCATCTGGTCCGCCGGTGGTGTCTATTTGGCTGGTTGAGTCAACCATCGGTTCGATGAGAAAATCCGGTACGCTCTGTGACGCGGTATACTCCTTGAACGATAAACGGGTCTCGACAAAATATTTCACTCGGTCGGCATTCAGCGACGTGATCGTGGCGGTTACCGGCAGCGGCAGCCAGGCATAATGACGCATGGCCGTAAAATCCACCCGGATGTCGTAGTCGTAGGTCGTTTCGTAAATCAAGGGTTTGGCCGGGGCACAGTGATAGAGGAGAACGGTTGTCAGAACGCATACCGCCAGCAGGCGCAAGTGTTTCATGGATGAATCTCCCTGGTGTCCATTCTGGGGTGGCTAAAGTGTCATGGGCCGTTCGACGGATGGCATCTCCCGCACAAGCGATTTTACCGATTGACGCCGAAATTGCGGAAAAGGGCCATTTCCGGATCGGAAACTAGCGAATTTTCAGCACGAAAGCAAGCACCATCCGGCATATTTTCCCTTGACAAGGTCAATGGTTGCCTATAATGGTGACTTCCTTTGAGAAAATCTAAACTCCGGACAAAGGCGTTCGGGGTTTATGACCTTGCAGTGTTCGGACAAAGACGTCCCTATCTCCAGCGTGAGGAGGGGCGTCTTTTTTTGTTTTTTATTCCGGCTAATATTTTTTGGTCAATATCAGTTTCAATAAGCAGCGGGTAAAATGATATGGATAGCGGATTCACCCCCCACATCACGGTTTTTCACTGTATCAATACCCTGGGCGAGGGCGATGCCTCGCCGCTGGCCGGCGGGGATAACTTCATCTCCAAATTTGTCAAATTGCCCTGTTCGAGCATGGTCAAAGACGTCTTTCTGCTGCGGGCGTTCGAGGCCGGTGCCGATGCCGTCGTCGTTTTGGTCTGCCCTGAGGGCGCCTGCCGGTATGTCGAAGGAAATCTGCGCGCCAAAAAACGCGTGCGCTGGGTTCAGGCGCTGCTCGACGATATCGGCCTCGGCGGACGGCGGCTGTTTCTTTACAACCTTCGTCCCGGTGACGCCGCGGCCGCGGGCCGCATCGCCCAAGAGGTCCTGGAGCAGGTGCAGATAGCGGGCCGCAATCCGGCGGCGCAGCGCCAACCGGCCGCGGCGTCGGATTGACCTCATCTAATCGGCTTGACCCTCTAATCGGAAGCGCTGCTTCCCTTGAAATGAGACATGATCGTGTCTCGGCTGGAGTCGACGTATGATCGTAGCGGAACAGAAATCAATCGCGGAAATCAAGGAAATCGTGGCGCCTTACAATAAAATCCTGCTGCTGGGATGCGGTACCTGCGTCAAAACCTGTTTTGCCGGCGGCGAGGACGAGGTCGCCGTGATGGCCTCGGCCTTGCGCCTGGCGGTTAAAATGGAAGGCCGGGAGATCGACATCGAGGAGTTGACGGTCGAGCGGCAGTGCGAGGACGAGTTCATCCAGGAGAGTGCCGAGGCGATTGCGCGCAACCAGTCCGTTTTGTCATTGGCCTGCGGCGCCGGGGTTCAGGCTCTGGCCCGGCGGTTTAAAACGACGCCCGTTCTGCCGGGTGTCAACACGACCTTCATGGGCGTTCTGGAAAAACCGGGGCTTTTCACCGAAGAGTGCGCCGGCTGCGGGGATTGCCAGCTGGCCCTGTTCGGTGGCGTCTGTCCGTTTACCCGCTGCGCCAAAAAACTGGTGAACGGCCCTTGCGGCGGCTCGCGCAAGGGCAAGTGCGAGGTCAACCCGGACACGGACTGCGCCTGGCACCTGATCATCGAGCGCCTGACGGCTCTGGGGCAGATGGACAATTTGAAGGTGTACCTGCCGCCCAAGAACTGGTGTACCAGCCTGGCTTCCGGGCCCCGCAAACTCAGCAGAGAGGATCATGAAATATGAAGACAGGTGGCATGAGTCGATTGCAGAGCGTTTTGTCCGGCGGCGGCTTTGCCGTGACGGCCGAATGCGGCCCGCCGCGCGGGGCCGATCCCGAAGCAGTGCGCCGGAAGGGGCTGTTGCTCCAGGGATATACGGATGCCGTGAATGTGACCGACAACCAGACGGCGATCGTGCGCATGTCGAGCATTGCCGCCGGCGTCCACCTGCTGAAACTCGGACTCGAGCCGGTCATGCAGATGGTGACCCGCGACCGCAACCGGATTGCGCTGCAGTCGGACATCTTAGGGGCTTATTCACTCGGGATCAGAAATATCCTGTGCCTTTCGGGAGACCACCAGAGCTTCGGCAGCCAGCCCGACGCCCTGAACGTCTTCGACATCGACTCGATGAACCTGCTGCGCACGGTCAGGGACATGCGTGAGGAGGGCACCGACATGAGCGGGTTTGCGCTCAAGGAAGCGCCGCGGATGTTCATCGGCGCCGCCGCGAATCCGTTTGCCGATCCCTTCGAGTACCGGGTCATCCGGCTGGCAAAGAAAATCGAGGCGGGGGCCGACTTCATCCAGACCCAATGCGTCTACAACATGGAGCGCTTCAAACAATGGATGAAGATGGCGCGCGAGGAAGGCCTGACGGAGAAGGTTCACATCCTGGCCGGCGTGACCCCGCTTAAATCCGCCGGCATGGCCCGTTACATGTCTCAAAAGGTGGCGGGCATGGATGTGCCCGAGGAACTGATCCGGCGCATGGCCGGCGTCGCCAAGGACAAGGCGTCCGAGGAAGGCTTGAAGATCTGCCGCGAGACGGTGGCCGAACTGCGCCAGATCGACGGGGTTCACGGCCTTCACATCATGGCCATCGAGTGGGAGGAAGTCGTGCGCGAGATCGTTGCGGCCGTCGGTCTCCTGCCGCGCCCGCAGCCGAATTTATAAAACGACACCGTTTCCTTATTCAGGATTCGATGTTGGACGTTCGATGGTCATCCGGGTTCCGGCGCGTCGATTTCAGGCAACATTGCAGCCTTATGTTGATGAGCACTCAATAAACTGACCCAACTGACGTAACGGGCTTACCCGGCTAAACCTGCTCAACGGGCTAAACCGGCATACCTGATTTTTAAGCACCGTGCGGCCCGCAGAACCACAACACACAAAAGTCCGGTAGCCGATTGAAAACCGGAAATATATAGCCTGAAATTGGAGGCACCCATGCCCCAGAAGTATCAGATCCACACGGAAACCGCGGCGCCGCGCTTCCACCCGATCGGCAAGTACGCCACGATCGAGTTTCGGGAGAACTGTGCCGGCAGCTGCCGCCAATGTGTCAAGAAGAAATGCGTCTACAACATCTTCAAGGAAAACGTCCTGCACATGAGCGCCATGGACGAGCCGGAATACCTTTACACCTGCATGAGCTGTTTCCGGTGTATCCAGGAGTGCACCAAGGGCATTTTCTCGCGCACGATCAACCCGGACTACCGCAGCCTGGGCGACGACTACTGGCGCGCGGACACGCTGCACCGGCTCTGGTACCAAGCCCACATGGGCAAAATACCGGTTTCGGGGGCGGGGTATCGCGGCCCCTTCGTGGCACCCGGCTTCGATGCCATGTGGACCGATATGTCCGAGATCGTGCGGCCCACGCGCGACGGCATCCACGGCCGCGAGTACATCAACACCAGCGTCGAACTCTCGCACCGCATCACCCGGCTGGAATTCAACCCGGACATGTCCCTGGCCTCGGCGGTGCCGCCGCTGCTCGAGATCCCGCTGCCGCTCCTGTTCCAATTGTCACCGGACCTGGTGGTCAGCGAGCCCGTCCTGCTCTCGGCGGCCAAAGCCGCGCGGCGGCTGGGAACCCTGATGTTCGTCCGGCCGCAGGATGTCGGTGCGGCCTTGAAACCCTTTGCCGACAGCTTGATACCCTGCCTGACGCGCGCGGATATCGCGGCACAGGGCGATTTGATCCGGCAGAGCCGGGCCGTTGAACTGGCCGATGCGCCGGGGATCGAAAACAGCTTCGATGCCGTCCGCCGCCACCACCCGGACGTGCTGATCATGGTCGGCATGCCGCTCGATGCGCGCGCGGCCGGCCGCGCACGCGACTTGGCGAAATCAGGGGTCGATTCCCTACACTTCACCGCCGATGACCACGGCAACGAATGCGGCGCACCGAATCCGCGGTTTTTAAAGGAAATGATCCGCGAGATCCATCTGGAGCTGGTGAATATTGCCGCCCGCCAGCGGATCAACCTGGTCTTTTCGGGCGGGATCGCCATGGCCGAGCACATGGCCAAGGCCGTCATCTGCGGCGCCGACGCGGTCACGGCCGACCTGGCCCTGCTGGTTGCCCTGGAGTGCCGCCTGTGCGGCCGCTGCCGCAAGGGCCTGAGCTGTCCGGTCGACCTCGATCAACCGTTCGACACGCGCTGGGGCAGCCAGCGGATCGTCAACCTCATCGGCGCCTGGCACAGCCAGCTGATCGAAGTCATGGGGGCCATGGGCATTCGGGAGGCCCGCCGGCTGCGCGGCGAAGTCGGGCGCTCCATGTGGTTCGAAGACCTGGAGCGCGAACATTTCGGCCCAATATTCGGAGAACGCAAAGTATCAGGACTGGGATAACAGATGAAACAGCCACCCCACATCACGCACCTGCCGGAAACAATCGAAGCCCGGTCGCGGTTTCGCAACACGATCGGCAAATATACCATCAAACGCAGCTCGCGCTGCATCTCCTGCGGCCTGTGTGCCGAGCTGTGCCCTTACGGGGTCCATCCCCGCTACGAAAAATTCTCGAAATCGCTCAGGCCCATCGAACACCGGTGCATCGGGTTCGACTGCCGGGAAAACGACTATTACTGCATCGACCGCTGCCCGGAAAAGGCCCTGACCCTGCGGCTCAATCCGGTCCTGGAAACCCTCGGGGACTACCGCTGGCCGGCCGAAATGCTGCTGGCCCATTGGGAAATGGCCGAAACCGGCCATCAGCCCACTGTCGATCTGGAGTACGACCTCGGCTGTTCGGGCGGGGGGTTCGACAAGATCCGCTTCAGGCTGCCGGACCCGGCCGATTACCGCGACATCGGCGATGCCGAAATCGATTTGGGGCTCGATCTCAACAAGCGCCAGGACGGCCGGCCGGAGCGCCGGTTGTCGCTGCCGTGCTACAGTGGCGGCATGTCTTACGGGTCGATGGCCCTGTCGGCCCTCACGGGCCGGGCCCGGGCCGCGGCCCGAATGAACACCCTTACCTGCACCGGCGAAGGGGGGTATCCCAAGGAGTTCCTGCCCTACGCCGATTACGTCATCACGCAGGTCGCCACCGGCTTGTTCGGGGTGAGCGAGGAGACGATCCAGTGCGCCCCGGTGATCGAGTTCAAGTACGCTCAAGGGGCCAAACCGGGCTTAGGCGGACACCTGCTGGGCGACAAGGTGACGCCCGAGGTGGCCGCCATGCGCGAGACCGTGGTCGGCCGGTCGCTTTTTTCGCCCTTTCCCTTCCACAGCGTCTATTCGGTCGAGGACCACAAGAAGCATGTCGACTGGGTCAAGGAAATCAATCCCCGCTGCCTGGTCTCGGTGAAGGTCTCGACCCCGACCGACGTGGACATGGTGGCCGTCGGCAGTTACTACGCCGGCGCCCACATCGTCCACATCGACGGCAGCTACGGCGGAACCGGTGCGGCGCCCGACATCGCCAAGAAAAATATCGCCATGCCGATCGAGTACGCCATCCCCAAGGTGCATCACTTCCTGAAGAACGAGGGTATCCGGGATGAGGTCTGCCTGATTGCCAGCGGCGGGATCCGCAACGCCATGGATGTGGCCAAGGCGATCGCCCTGGGCGCCGACGGCGTGGTTATCGGCACCGCCGAACTCGTCGCCCTGGAGTGCGTGCGCTGCGGCAACTGCGAGAGCGGGCGCGGCTGTGCCCGCGGCATCGCCTCGACCGACCACGAACTGGGCCACATGATATCGGAAGCCTACGCCGAACAGCGCATCGTCAACATGTACATGGCTTGGCGCCGGCAGTGGTGCGAGATTCTGCGGCAGTTCGGCATGCAAAACGTGCGCGAGCTGGTCGGGCGCTCCGACCTTCTGGTCCACCTCGATTATCTCGACGAGGCCGAACGGGCCCGGTATCGGCAAGCGCCGCGACATCAGACGATTATTTAGTGTCCGTCGTTATCATCAAGGAGCAGCGATGAATTCATCATATCAGTCTATTATAGATAAAATTCTGGCCTCGCGGACCAGGATCCCCCATGGCGCCCTGCAAGCCAAGAAAGCCGCCGAAGAGGGCGGATGCGGCGTCACCGGCTTCATTTCATCGATCCCGGTCAGGGGGCGCCACATTCACGAGCCCTCCGTCCAGATGCACAACCGGGGCAACGGCAAGGGCGGCGGCATCGCCGCGGTGGGTCTTTCGGCCCAGAGCCTGGGTGTCACCCAGGAAATCCTGGACTCCCACTATATGCTTCAAGTGGCCCTGCTCGATCCGACGGCCAGGGATGAAGTGGAAGCCGCCAACATCGCCCCTTTTCTGGAGGTACACAAGGCCCAGGCGCTTCCGACCGTCGATGACTACCGCGACATCGAGGGCCTGGAGGTCAAGCCGCCGGATGTCTGGCGCTATTTCGTGCGCGTCAAAAAAAACGTGCTGGCACGGTTCATCGACGAGAACGGCCTGAAGGAACTGGACCCCCTAAAGGCCGAGGACGAGTTCATCTGCCAGAACTCCACCCGCATCAACCAGGCGTTTTACGCTTCCCTGGGCGAGCAGAGAGCCTTCGTGTTGTCCCACGCCCGCAACCTGATGATCCTCAAGATTGTCGGCTATGCCGAAAAAGTCGTCGAGTATTATCAGCTCGAGGATTTCAAGGCCCATGGCTGGATCGCCCACCAGCGGTATCCGACCAAGGGACGGGTCTGGCATCCCGGCGGCGCCCATCCCTTCAACGGCATGGACGAGGCCCTGGTTCACAACGGCGATTTCGCCAACTACCACGCCGTCAGCGAGTATTTGAAGCAGCACAACATCCATCCCCAGTTCCTGACCGACACCGAGGTGGCGGTGCAGCTTCTGGACCTGCTGAACCGCACCTTCGACTATCCGATGGACTATATCATCGAGGCCATGGCCCCGACCACCGAGCACGATTTCGACCGGCTCTCGCCCGAAAAGCAGCGCATCTACCGCACGATTCAATCGGCCCACATCCAGGCTTCTCCGGACGGTCCCTGGTTTTTCATCATCGCCCGCAACAATCCCTATGCCGGTTACTTCCAGCTCATCGGGATCACCGACACTTCCATGCTGCGCCCGCAGGTGTTCGCCCTGCAGGAGGGCGACGTGCAGATCGGCCTGGTCTGCTCGGAAAAGCAGGCCATCGATGCCACCTTGCGAAACCTGGCGGCCGAAGACGATCGCTTCTGCCCGGTGGCCGACACGTACTGGAACGCGCGCGGGGGCAGCGCCGCCGACGGCGGGGCCTTTATCTTCACCGTCAAGGACGCCGGGCGGGGCGACGGCTCGAAGGCGCTGGTCTGCACCAACAAGTTCGGCACCCCGGTTCGCACGCCGGAAGGACAGGTGCACTTCCGGCCGTCGCTCGAGCTGGCGGCCGCCGAAAATGGCGCCGGCATTTCCGCCGCGGTGGCCCGCGGGCTGGCGTCTGCCGACACGACCGACCTCAAAGCCTATGGCACCGCCCATCTTCCCGGGTGGGACTATGCCGCGCTCGGCCATTTCTGCCGCGAACTGGCGGAGCAGGGCCAAAAAGACGATGACGCCAAGACCAAAGCCATCGAAACCCTGACGTTTCTGAACGACCGCCGCCTGGCGACCGGAGCCAAAAAGCGTAGTTCGACGCTGGCCATCGTCCGGGACCACCTGAGCGCCATTTTTGCGGATGTGCCCAAAATCGATGCGAGCGGCAGCAGCCGCTACCGCCGGATCGACTGGTCGAGCCGCGCTGCGCTGCGGCCGCCGCGGGCAGCGGAAAAAGTGCTGGTGATCAATGCCAGGGACTTTCCACCCGAAGGCGACGCCTGCGACGCCCGGTTGATCTGTGCGGCTTACAAGATGGGATGGCGGCGGTTTCTCTGCCATGCCTACAAAGGGCAGCGCTTCACCGGCTGCGGCCTGGCGAAAGATACCGAGGGTGTGCGCATCGATGTTTACGACAGTTCGGGCGATTATCTCGCATCGGGCATCGATGGACTCGAGATCCACGTCCACGGCAACGCCCAGGACCAACTGGGCCAGATCATGAAACGCGGTAGACTGGTCATTTACGGCGACGTCGGCCAGACCTTCCTGTACGGCGCCAAGGGCGGTGAGGTCTACGTCATGGGCCACGCCGCCGGGCGGCCGCTGATCAATGCCGTGGGGCGTCCGCGCGTGGTCATCAACGGGACCTGTCTGGACTTTCTGGCCGAGTCCTTCATGGCCGGTGATCCGCTCAACGGCGGGGGCTTCGTCGTGCTGAACGGCCTCGAATTCGATTCGAACGGCCGGCTTGTCGGTCGAAAACGCCCTTACCCCGGCTCAAACCTCTTCTCCCTGGCCTCGGGCGGCGCCATCTACCTGCGCGATCCGCACCGGACGGTCGTCGCGGGGCAGCTGAACGGGGGCGTCTTCGCGGACCTGACGCCGGCGGACTGGGACCTGATTCGGCCCTACCTCGAGGAGAATGAAAGACTGTTCGGTATTTCCGTTGCCGACGATCTGCTGACGGTCGACGGTGAGAAGAGGGACTACCGGTCGGTGTATCGCAAGGTGCAGCCCGCCGGGCTCGAGGCCCTGGCAACAGCTGCCGCCGCCTCCGAAGAGTGGGGCGCGGAATGGCAGGAGGAAAGCGACGGCATGACGCAGGCTGTTAAATGCGGGTAGGGGTTAATTTGTGCCCATCCGTGATTTTTTTAGGCACTTTTCAGTGTCCAATTCATAAATGTGGATTTTTTTCGCTGGGCAAGGCCGCATCCCGCCTGGGCGGGACGGCGAGGCGTACATTATGTACGCCGCAGCCGGAAACCCGCTACGACCGGCCGCCCAGCGGAAAAAAGACCATTTATGGATGGACACGGATTAAAACCAGTAGCGAATCCCTATCCCCAATCCGTTGGAAGCGCCGTGCATGTCGTTGATGAGGCCGCCGGCCCCGGAGCGGTGATGAATGGCGGTGACGAGGCTCCACTGGGGAGCGCTCGGCAGCGAGAACGTGAATTCGAAGGCCAGCGCTCCTAAAAATTTGGCCGATTCGCCTTGGTTCTTGACTTCGATTTCCGGTATGGAACTGGCGTAGGACAGGCCGGCCCCAGCGGCGAAACTCGTGTCCAGATACCGGTCCCAGGGAAAGGCCAGCCAGCGGAAATAGCCCAGAAAAACAAATTCCCAGTTATCCTGATCCCCCCAGAACTTGTCGACCTGACCCTCGAGTTCGAGATCGAAATAGTGGCGATAGGTGTAAATTCTGCGCATCATCCCCAACCCGACATAGTAGGCATCCTCGAATTTGAAATCCCCTGTCACGATATTGCCGAGGGATTCGTCGACGAGCCGGCCGGTGTAAAGCGTGGCGGCCCAGTCCTTTTGAGCGCTCGCGCTGGCGAGGGGCGTCGAGGCGGTCAGGATAAGCACCAGAAGGCAAATACGTATTTCCCATCTTCTTTTTCGTGCGGTCATTATTATTTTTCCTGTTTCCGGTTGTCTTTAGAAGGCTTAACGAGGTCCTCGAACGCCGGCATCAGTTGTTTGGCCTTCCAGTCCGCGAGGAGGAAGGGATAGGAACTATCCGAGGAGACGGCCGGATAGGACGAATCGGTGTCATTCTTTTTGGCAAAGATCTCCAGTCGGTGCGGTTTTTGACCGTCTAATTCCAGAGTGTAGATCGGATCCTTGAAATCGGTGGTGACCTGGTCCGGAATGTATTTTTCGGCTTCCAACTGGGACACCGCAGCCAGCAGCTGATCGATCTTGGCGGGATCGGCGGTGCGCCCGTCGCTGGTCTGCCAGACCATCTTGGCTTTAAGCGCCGCGGCCGCGTCTCCGGAGGCGTCGGCATCCTGCTTCCCGTCGCCGGTTTTTTCGTCCAAAGGGGCCTCATGCCGCACCAGGATCAGGGTCTGCCGGGCCTTCGTCAGCTCGATTCGCTGAACATCGCTGGCGGCGAAGGAAAAAACCGACTTGTCCCGCAGATCTTCCACGCTCTGCGCGAAGGTATTCCTGAAATTGTCCCGCGCCTGATAGACCTTCGCATCGCCGGCCAGTTTGACGAACGTGTGCCTGAACGAAGGGCCGACCTTGCCGATAGCGAACTCCCGTTCGGGTTTGGCGCCGGCCCAGGCCTTGACCGCAACCTTTTTATCGTCGGTCAGGTCGTACCGAACGTCGTCACCCGACTCGGAAGCCAGGCTGGTCAGGGAAAGATCCGAGATGACATCGAGCATCTTGCTGACTTTGGCCCGGTCGGCCGGAAATTTCTGCTCGCCGATGGTCCAGCCGTCATCGGCCCGGTCGAGGCTCAGCGTCCCTGCGGGTCCGGCGATGTCGATGCGGGTGACGGCCTTGGCCGGGACCGGCGGCAGTTGCGGCAAGTCGTAGAGCGTGCGGTCGGTTTGACGCGTGAACAGATAAACCGACAATGCGAGGATAACCACCGCCAGGACAATAATTTCTTTCTTCAGCTTCATCGTCTTCCTCTCATGAAGATCGCCTGAAATTACCGGCTTTTTCGTCGGCAGCCCTCAAGGCCCACTCAAAAATAACGTCACATTTCTGGGTGCTGGTGCGAAAACTCTTAAGTATGCAAGATATTCCTGCGTTTTCGTGTCTTGCCCGCCGGTTATCTAACCGACTGAAATCGTAAACTTATTTTCTCGTGACCCCTTATCCCTGAAACATTTCCTGGATACGTCTTTTGCGGGAGAGCCTTCGAAACCAGACCGCGATGCCGAAAAGAACCACCAGGATCGGCAGCCCGGCGATGTTGAAGGCTTTGATGGCGGTCTTGGTACCGGCGCCAATGGGGGGCAACGGGTTGAAATCCTGCCTCTTGGCGCGCAGGATCGCCATGTCCGCGCGGTCGTTCAGGGCATCGATGACATTCAGGATAAAGACCGCGTTGGCCCCCCGGCCCTGGGCGTCGATGACATTGTCGGTCAGCATCTCCGAGGAGGCCATTATGAAAATGCGCCCGGGCCGGCCGCGCGGGGTAAACGCCCCTTCGCTCTCGACCGGCACCGGCACGCTTTCGGGCTTTTCAGACGCTGCGGCAGCGGTCTCATCTGCCGGTTTGCCGGCCGGTTCCGGCCCGGATTGAGTGTCGGCGGCCGCACCGTCCGGGGCGTCCTCATCGGCGACGGCCGGTTTTTTTTCGGGCAGCGGCCGACCGGCAAAGTAACTGCTGAAGCTACCTTCCAGCCAATAGGCCAATGGGTAGCTCTGAAATTCCTGCTCGCTTTGCGGCGGGCGGATCGACTCGGGGGTAAGGTTGATGGGCGCCCGCATCTGCCAGGACTTTTCCGAGGAAGAAAACACACGCCGGGCCTTGATGTCGCCCGCCTTGAGGCGGTCCTCGATCACCTCCAGCGGCGAGATGCGGACCGCCACCAGGCGGGTGATGTTCTGCATGAAATCCAGGTCGTGATTGATGTTCCGGTTTTCGATCAGCGGCGCGAAGAAGATCGCTCGCTCGCCGCCGCCCATGGATTGCGGCAGTTCCTGTTTGAAGCTGTTGAGGTCCATCACGTAGGACGGCTTGGCGCGCACGCCATAGTGATCGAGCAGTTTTTCCAGGCCCGTCTGGAGCGGTTCGTAGCGGGGACCCGGGTTCATGCCGCGGGGCATCTGCGGCGGCGGGGCGACCTCATTGAAGCTGTCCGGTATGATCAGTATATTTTTTCCCTGCATCAGATACTGGTCGATCTGAAAGAGTTCCTCGTCGCTGAAATTTTCCGTAGGCCTGACGATCATCAGAAAACCAAGGCTGGCGGGGATCTTGCCGTCCTTTAGGGTGACATCTTCAATGGTGTAGTTCCGGGACACGATCGTCCGGAAATTGTTCAGCGCTTCCGCATCCGGCGGCTCGGCCGGGTTCATCCGCGGCTGGGGCATGAGCGGCAGGGTGCCCTTGTCTGTCAGGTAGCCGATCTTTTCGTTGATATCGATCAGGGACTCGATGTTTTCGCGGATCAGGTTTTCAAGCGTGTCCGCGGGAACCATTTCGTAGCGGGTCCCGATGATTGGAATCCGCATCACATTGACCAGTTGCACCGCGGCGGTTTTGCCGCCGTGCTCCAGAACCAGGCCGACGATGCCCTCGCCGGCGCTGAGGTTCTCGCGCGGCAGGTCGGGCCATTTCAGGCTGAGCAGATTGATCTTCCTGGATTGCAGTTCCCGGGCCGCCTCGGGGGTGCTGGTGGGGTCGATGCGGGTATACTCGAGCTTGTTGAGAAAACCCGGGTTGAGCTTGTCGACCATGGCGGCAACGCGCCCCGGCAGATCGGGCAGGCCATCGAGCCCGATCATCGGGGCCACCGTGTTCAGGGAAGAGGATTGAAACAAGGTGATCCGGATCTTGCCCTCCAGCCGCAGCAGCGCGCTGACCTTGTTGTTCAGCTTCATGATGGCGCTCGTCAGCTGGTATTCCAGATTGTCGATCGAAGTGATGGTCGGGATGCGCTCGATCAGGTCGCCGTGTAAAATCACCAGGCCCATGTAGGCCTTCTGGAACTTGACCTCGTCTTTTTCGATGACCTGGATCTGGATCGGGCTGATGCCGAAATTGTCGGCCATGTCGCGGTTGGAACCGCCGGTGGTCGGCGAATCGTTTTCTTCCGGGCTCACATCGTAGAAGCGATAGTTGAAATAGCGGCCGGCGTGGATGGCGTATTCCTCGAGCAGGTCGCGCAGGTAGCGTTCGATGCTGTTGTAGGGGGCCGGCAGGTTTCTGGTGAAAAAGACATTGATGGTCAAGGGCTCGGAGAGCGTGGCAACCGCGCGGCGGCTGGCTGCGGAGAGCGAAAAGGCCCCGGAGGCCGTCAGATCGAAGCGCTTGAAGAGCGTGATGCCGGCCAGGTTCACCAGCACCACCACCACCAGGTATATGAAAAATTTGACGTACTTTCCGCTTTTTACCTTTCCCACGATACACGATCTCCTTAATTTTTATCTTCCAGCGCCAGGTGTGCGGCGTATAAACCGATAAAGCAGATGCTTAGAAAATAGATGACATCGCGCGTGTCGACGATCCCGCGGGAGATATTTTGAAAATGCTGGTCGACGCCCAGATACGCCACCGCCCCCAGGATGCCCCGCGGTAGAAAAAAGAGCATCCGTTCGATCAGGGTCAGCGTAAAGCAGATGGCCATGCCGATGATAAACGCGATGATCTGGTTGCGGGTCAGCGCGGACGCGAAGAGTCCGATGGCCGAAAAGGCGGCCCCCAGCAGCACGGCGCCTATGTACCCCCCGATGACCGGGCCCCAGTCGAGCCGGCCCAGAAAGTACACCGTCGCCACATAGCCGATGGTCGGGACCAGCATGGCGACGATAAATGCCAGCGCGGCGGCGAACTTGCCGACGATAACCTCCTTGAAGCTGACCGGCAGCGTCAGCAGGGTTTCATAGGTCCCGACGTTGCGCTCCTCGGCAAAGAGCCGCATCGTGACGGCGGGCACGACAAAGGCCATGATGATCGGCAGCATGGAGAAAAAATTTCTGAGGCTGGCCTGCTCCAGCAGGAAAAAGGTGGTGAAAAAAAACCAGCCGGTTACCAGCAGAAAGATGGCGATGACGATATAGGCGATCGGTGAGACGAAATAGGTGCCGAATTCTCTCTTGAAAATAGGAACGGCCGCTCGCATGTCAGTTCTCCTTGGTCAATTCACGGAACACGGTTTCAAGGGTCCGGGATTCCTGGTAAAACTCCAGCAGTTCCCAGTCGGTGTGCTTGACGGTGCGGTAGATTTCGGCCCGCAGGTCACGGGCGGACGCCACGGTGAGGGTGACCTTCGAGAGGCCGTCGACGGAATCGATTTTGACCGTGCCCGGCACGCCGTCGATGGCGGAGAGTCTCTGACGCACGGCATCGTCGTCCGCATTCTTCAGGGTGAGGTGGATCAGGCTGGTGCGGCCCGCCGATTGCTTCAATTTGTCGATGTCGCCGTCGGCCACGATTTTGCCGCGGCTGATGATCACGACCCGGTCGCAGGTGGCTTCGGCTTCACTCAGGATGTGGGTCGACAGGACGACCGTTTTCTGCTTGCCGATGCGCTTGATGATGTGCCGGATTTCGACGATCTGGTTGGGGTCAAGCCCGGAGGTCGGCTCGTCCAGGATGAGGATTTCCGGATCGCTCAGCATGGCGTGCGCCAGGCCCACGCGCTGCCTGAAGCCCTTGGAAAGCTCCGCGATCGGCTGGTGCATCACCGGGTTCAAGCCGCACAGCTCGGCGAGTTCACGCAGCCGTGCCAGCTTGTTGTCCGGCGGGGTTTCACGAATATCGGCGATGTAGTTCAGATAGTCGAAGACCAGCATGTCGTGATAGAGCGGTGCCGATTCGGGCAGGTAGCCCATGAGCTTCTTGATTTCGATGGGATGGCGCTCGATATCGAGTTCCTTGACCCGGATCGTGCCGGCACTGGGCTGCAGGAAGCCGGTCAGCATCCTGAGGGTGGTCGTCTTACCGGCACCGTTGGGTCCGAGCAGACCTAGAATTTCCCCTTTTTGAATGTCGAGGGTGATCTGATCCACAGCGGTGATGCCGCCATAGGTTTTCGTCAGATTTTCGACATGGATCATCGCAGGCTCCTTTATTATTCAGATAGGAAATGCGGCCATTTTACGAAACAGTATGTATAAAAAATTGCCCGCTATTTGTCAACACGCCCGTGCGCGCGGCAAAAGAGGGCAGTGGCGTGCCTGACGGCTTGTTGCAGCTGATGGTCGGCTCGGTATTAAGTGCCCCGGCGGCTGGCCGGGGGTCAGAGGGGTGCCGGGTGTCCGAGCAGGGCCAGGATTTTTTTGGAGGTATACTCGCCGACATCCGCCAGGCCGTCGGTGGGCATGAAATCGGCGGCATTGTTCGAAAAAAGGCAGGTGACGGAGGCGGGGAAATCATCGTCTGCGCGGTAGAAGATGTAGACCAGCGAAATCTTGGGCAGGGGGCGCACGAGGAAGCCGAAGTCTCCCCCCGCTTGGCGCGGCGACGGCTCGCCGCCTAAGGCCGGTGCGATCAGCAGTTGGGCGGTTTCGATGGCGGCCACATGCGGTATCAGCAGGCTTTCGACGTGGGTGGTGAACGCGCCGGCATAGGGCATGCTGTTCGGCATCTCTTTAAACGACTTGAGCGGCGAGAGCACCGGCGGCGACGAATTCGCATGGCAGGCGTAAAGGGAGATGAGAACGCCCGGGACCCCGGTTTCACGGCGGTCGTCCAGAAACACCCCGTGCGGAGCGATTCGGCAGGGCTCGCCAAAGGCTTCGAAGACAAGACAATCGCCGTCTATCCGGGCGGGTAGCGCCCGGGCGGACTGTTCTACCGGCGATTGGAAAAGACGGTGCAGGTTTTCCTCGATAATCTTTTGATAAGGGCCGGCCATAAGTCGTCCCGTTGGGGGAAAAGCCATCCTGGTGTCAAAAAGGCTAATGGGAAACCGGCACCATGTCAAGCGTACGCAGACGCAACACCTTTTTTTAAGGGGCTTCCGGCGGGGCCGAAATTATATTCGGCAATTGACAACACCGGTTTTTTGAACCAAGAGACTATGGTACGGGGGGTTTGACTGTCGACTCCGAGCCGTGTCAAAAATGAAAGCGCGGATGGACACTGATATAGAGAAGGGGACTTTTCGCTCATGGAGATTACTGTCGCCGCCGGCATACAGGGGCTGATCTTCGACTGTGACGGTACGCTGGCCGATACGATGCCGATTCACATAGCGGCGTGGTGCGATGCGTTTGCCGAACGCGGGATTTCGTGCCCCGCGGGCTTCATTCACGACGTGACGGGGATGCCGGCCGAAAAAATCGTCGAGGTCTTCAACCGGCGCTACCATCATCACATCGATGCCGCGGCCTTTGCCGCCGAAAAAAATCGCCGGGCCCGCGCCCGACTTTCAGAGGCCGTTCCGATCGCCCCGGTGGTCGACATCGTCCGGCGCTACCACGGGATCCTGCCGATGGCGGTGGCTTCCGGCGGTACCCGGGAAAACGTGATTCTGACATTGGAGGTTCTGGGGCTGGCGAATTTTTTCGAGGCCGTCATCACCGCCGATGACCCGGTAACCCCCAAGCCGGACCCGGGCATCTTTCTCGAAGCTGCCCGGCGCATGCAAGTCGATCCCTCACACTGCCAGGTTTTCGAAGACGGTGATGCCGGTCTGGAGGCGGCCCGCAAGGCCGGCATGGTGGCGACCGATATCCGGCCCTTTGTCGTTCCGGACGGGCGGGGGAACTGACATGCAGTGCCTGCGGCTGGTGCCGCCGGTGATCATCGCGCACCGCGGGTACCGGCAGCGATTTCCCGAAAACACCCTGGCCGCCTTTGCGGCGGCTTTCGACAGCGGTGCGCCCATGGTGGAACTGGATGTGACCCTGACCAGGGACCGCCTGGTTGTCGTGCTCCACGACGATACCCTGGAGCGGACCACCAACGGCCGCGGCCAAGTGCTTGATTTCACGCTGGAAGAGCTGAAAAGGCTAGATGCCGGGAGCTGGTTCGACCCGCGCTTTGCCGGCGAACGCCTGCCCAGCCTGGAAGAGGCGCTGGACCTGTGCGCCGCACGCGGAATGGTGAACATCGAGATCAAGGCCAGTGCCTTCGAGGCCTTCCGTCCGGCGGATGCCATCGAAGAGCAGGTTCTGCGGGCGGTGGCGCAAAGGGACATGGGCGCGCGCGTGGTGATTTCCAGCTTCGATGCGCGGTTTCTCGACCGAATCGCCGAGCACCCCGCTGCCCCGGCGATTGGGCTGCTGACCGCTGCGCATCCCGCGGCCGACCCGCTGCGCCTCTGCAAACGCCTGCGGGCCTTTTCCTGGCATCCGGAGTATCGCAGCGTTACGGCCGAAAAGGTGCGCGACATGCACGCAGCCGGCATCAAGGTGTTGCCGTACACGGTCAACCGCCCGGCGGATTTCCTGCGCCTGCTGCAGATGGGGGTCGACGGGGTGTTCAGCGATGACCCGCCGCTGTTGCAGGCCATCAGTAGGGGCACGGCATGCCGTGCCCCTGCATCTCACCAATTCTAAGGGGGACCCGAAGATGTACCGTGAAGAAATGTCGAGCCGGATCGCGGAACGCAGCGATCCCTGGGACATGCTGATCATCGGCGGCGGCGCCACCGGTGTCGGCATTGCGGTAGACGCCGCGTCGCGGGGGTGCGATGTTTTGCTGCTCGAACAGAGCGATTTCGGCAAGGGGACGTCTTCGCGCAGCACCAAGCTGGTTCACGGCGGCGTGCGCTATCTCCAGCAGGGCAACATTTCGCTGGTCATGGAGGCGTTGCGGGAACGCGGAATTCTGCGTAACAACGCGCCCCATCTGGTCCACGACCTGGCCTTTATCGTTCCCAATTACGACTGGTGGGAAGCGCCGTTTTACGGCATCGGGCTCAAGGTCTACGACCTGCTGGCCGGCCGCTACGGATTCGGCCCATCTAAAGTTCTCTCCAAGGACGAGACCCTTGGCCGGATTCCGACCCTCAAGCGCGAGGGTCTGCGCGGCGGGATCATATACTACGACGGGCAGTTCGACGACGCCCGGCTGCTCATCAATCTCGTTCGCACCGCGTCCCATCAGGGGGCCGCCCTGCTCAACTACGCCCAGGTGACCAAAATGACCCGCAGCGCGGACGGGTATCTGAACGGGGTGATATTCGAGGATCGTGAAAAGGGCACCGAACACGAAGTGCGGGCCAGGGTCATCGTCAACGCCACCGGTCCGTTTACCGACGCCGTGCGGCGACTGGACGATCCGGATGCCCTGCCGATGATCGCCCCCAGCCAGGGCGTCCACTTGGTCTTCGAAAAATCTTTTTTGCCGGGGTCCTCCGCCATCATGGTACCGCACACCCGTGACGGCCGGGTGATGTTCGCCATTCCTTACCTGGGCGTCACGCTGGTGGGCACGACTGACACGCCCATCAGTGATGTCGACCTGGAACCCACTGCCAGAGAAGAGGAGATCGACTTTATCCTCGAAACGGCGGGGGCTTATCTGGAGAAAACCCCAACGCGGGCAGACATTTTGAGCGTGTTCACCGGCATCCGTCCGCTCGTTAAAACCGATGACGACAAGACCACCGCGAACCTGGCGCGCGATCACACCATCCACATTTCAAGTTCCGGTTTGCTCACGATTGCCGGCGGTAAATGGACGACCTACCGCCAGATGGCGAAAGTCTGCGTCAATCATGCCATCACTCTGGCCGGGCTCGAACAGAAGCCGTGCGTCACCAAGGAACTCAACATTCACGGGTATCACAAAACCCCGCAAAAATTTGGAGAATTTGCGCTTTACGGCTCCGATGCCCCGGCCATGCAGGACCTCATCCGCTCGGACCCGACGCGCCAGGAACGGTTGCATCCGGACTTGCCGGCGCGCCTCGGCGAGGTCATCTGGGCCGTGCGGTTCGAAGCGGCGCGCACCGTCGACGATTTCCTCTCCCGGCGCACCCGCAGTCTGCTGTTGAATGCCCGCGCGGCCATGGAAGCGGCACCGCGGGTGGCCGCGGTCATGGCCAGGGAACTCGGTCGAGACACGCAGTGGGAAAAAGAGCAGGTGGCCTCATTTCTCAAGATCGGCGAGTGCCATCTGCCGCAATAAGGCCGCCGACGATGGTGGCTGGTTTTTACATGGCAGCATGCCAAAGTGCGTCTTGACACGCTGACTCATTTTGGAAACAAGGCCTAAAAAAAAGCCGTGCTACGATGGTTCGCAGCACGGCTTCTTTCCCAAGAGATTTGGGGGCTCTCGCTATTTTTTTTCTTCCTTGACCTCTTCGAAATCGGCGTCGACCACGTCTTCATCAGGGGCCTTGGCGCTGCCGGCGTCACCACCGGCTCCGGGCGGCGGGCCGCCTTTCTGTGACGCCTGCTGATACATGGCCTCGGCCAGCTTGTGCGATTGCTGGGTCAGCTCTTCGCTCAAACGCTTTATCTCCTGGGTGTCGTCGGATTCCATGGCCTTGCGCAGCGCGGCGATGGAATCCTCGACCTTCTTCTTGGTCTCCGCGTCGACTTTGGCCCCTAAATCCTTGATTGATCTTTCGGTGGTGTAGATCAAGGTGTCGGCGGTGTTGCGCGTCTCGACGACTTCCTTTTTCTTGCGGTCTTCCTCGGCATGCAGTTCGGCGTCCTTGACCGCCTGCTGGATTTCCGCCTCGCTGAGACCGGATGAGGCCGTGATCTGGATCGACTGCTCCTTGTTGGTGGCCAGGTCCTTGGCCGACACGTTGACGATGCCGTTGGCATCGATGTCGAAGGTCACCTCGATCTGGGGGATGCCCCGCGGTGCCGGCGGAATGCCGACCAGTTCGAACCGGCCCAGGGTCTTGTTGTTACCGGCCATTTCGCGTTCGCCCTGCAGGACGTGAATCGACACCGCCGGCTGACTGTCGGCCGCGGTCGAGAATATCTGGCTCTTCTTGGTCGGAATGGTGGTGTTTTTTTCGATCAGCCGGGTCATCACGCCCCCCAGGGTTTCGATGCCCAGCGACAGCGGGGTGACATCCAGCAGCAGAACGTCCTTGACATCGCCCTTCAGGACTCCGCCCTGGATCGCGGCGCCGACGGCCACGACCTCGTCCGGGTTGACCCCCTTGTGCGGTTCCTGGCCGAAGATGCGCTTGACCCGTTCCTGGACGGCCGGCATGCGGGTCATGCCGCCCACCAGGATGACCTCGTTGATTTGGGAGGTCGACAGGCCGGAGTCCTTCATGGCCGTTCGGCAGGGCGCCTCGAGCTTGTCGAGCAAGTCGCTGACCAATGATTCGAGCTTGGCCCTTGTAATCTTGAGGTTCATGTGTTTGGGACCGCTGGCATCGGCGGTGATAAACGGCAGGTTGATGTCGGTTTCCATCGAGGTCGACAGTTCCATCTTGGCCTTTTCGGCTGCTTCCTTCAACCGCTGGAGCGCCATTTTATCTTTGCGCAGATCGATGCCCTGATCCTTCTTGAACTCATCGGCGAGAAAGTCGATCACGCGCAGGTCGAAATCTTCACCCCCCAGGTGGGTGTCGCCGTTGGTGGACTTGACCTCGAAAACACCCTCTCCGATTTCGAGCACCGAGATGTCGAAGGTCCCGCCACCGAGGTCGAAGACGGCGATCTTCTCTTCGCGCTTCTTGTCGAGGCCGTAGGCCAGTGAAGCGGCCGTGGGTTCGTTGATGATGCGCAGCACGTTCAGCCCGGCGATGCGCCCGGCGTCCTTGGTGGCCTGGCGCTGGCTGTCGTTGAAATAGGCCGGAACGGTAATGACGGCATCGCTCACGGGTTCGCCCAGAAAGTCTTCGGCGTACTTCTTGATGAAGCCCAGAATGTATGAAGATATTTCGGCCGGGCTGTACTGTTTGCCGCGGATGTTGAGGCGCACGTCACCGTTGGACGCGCGTTCGATCTTGTACGGCAATATTTTCATGTCCTGCTGGATCTCGGCCGATTCGAATTTGCGGCCGATCAGCCGTTTGACGCCGAAAACCGTGTTTTCCGGATTGGTGATCGCCTGGCGTTTTGCAATCTGCCCGACCAACCGCTCGCCCCCCTCGGAAACGGCGACGATCGAAGGGGTGGTCCGCCCGCCTTCGGGGTTGGTGATGACTTTGGCATCGCCCCCCTCCATGACCGCCACGCACGAGTTGGTGGTGCCGAGATCGATACCGATAATTTTAGCCATTTTCGAATTCCTCCTTAGCGTTGAACGATATGCTGAATTTTATTGTCTTGTTCAATGAATCGGGAAACGCCGATCCCCTGTTCAGGATGGTTCATCCCTGTTTTTCGGCATTGCCACAACGACCATGGCGGGTCTGATCAACCGCTGATGCATGAGGTAGCCCTTCTGCAGTTCATTGACGACCGTGTTTTCCGGATGTTCCGCGCTTTCCTCTCGCATCACCGCTTCGTGAAAATTCGGATCGAAGGGTTTTCCGAGGGCCTCGATCGGTTCTACCTTGAAATTCTCGAAGACTTTGAGGATTTCCCTACGGGTCAACTCGACCCCGTCCAGCAGAGAAGTCTCCGTTGGGTCGGGGGAGTCGGCGGCCGATTTGATGGCCAGCTCGAGATTGTCGACGATGGGAAGCAATTCCCTGATCAGAGACTGATTGGCGTACTTTTGGAACTCCGCCGTTTCGCGGGTGGTTCTTTTTTTGTAATTCTCGAATTCGGCCGACATCCTCAGCAGCCGATCGTAATTTTCTTCGGCTTCCTTGGTTTTAGCGGCGAGTCTTTCTTCCAGCGCCTTTATCGATTGCGGATCGAAATCCCGGTCGCTGCCACCCGGTTCGTGTTCCGATTCCGGGCTTTCATCGACATCGGCCGACGGATCCTCGTCGTCCCCGGTCGCCTTGGCGCGGGACTCGTTGCCTTTTTCTATTTTTATCTTCTTTGCTTCAGGCATCAGGTGGTAATTTCCCCTGCAATTTTAAATAGTTTTGATTGTAATCAGGCCGGCTGCCCCAATGACGATCAGAAAATAATGACATATGGTGGGTTGTCAAGGTGTGATATATAGAAGGTTTGGAAGTGATTATAAGCGGATGAGAGGACTCGCAGGGGAGATGCGGTTGTGCACCCACTTTTGAATTTCTTCCTGAAAAGGAAGGCCATCGATATGACCGGGATCGATCCACGACACAGGCTGCATCACTTATCGCTGCTTCCTTCCGGACCTGACGAGGTTCGTGACCGCCTGTTGCGCGGCGGCCGGTCGGATGGCCGACACCTGTTCGGAACAAAACCCTGGAGTGGGAATTCAGCCCCGCATAAGCGGATTTCGGGTACAGGGCACCGCTAACTCCCCGCCTAGCACAACCGGCATAAGGATAAACCAATCCCATTATTTTTCAAGGGAAAAATCGCCGCGGACCACGAATACCGTCAGCGGCCAAAGACTTCAGCGACATGACACCCACACTTGACAGCCTTGCAGACAGTCCCATCGGCCGCCGCGTCCTGGCGACAGTCAGGCGGACCATCGCCGAATACGAAATGGCCGTTCCTGGTGCCGCCGTGCTGGTGGGCGTCTCCGGGGGACCGGATTCGGTGGCGCTGCTGCATATCCTGCAATGCCTGGCGCCCGAATACGGCTGGCGTCTGGCTGTCGCCCACCTCAACCACGGCCTGCGCCGGGAGGCTGACGATGACGCCGGCTTTGTCGCCGCATTGGCGGCCGGGTTGAAGCTCGATTGCCACACGATAAAAAGGGATGTCGCGGGGCTTCGCTCGCGGCAGCGGCTGTCGCTCGAGGAAGCTGGCCGGATGGCGCGCTATGCCTTTTTCGAAGGGCTTGCGGCCCGGCACGGCTTCGATAAAATTGCGCTGGGTCATCAAGCGGACGACAATGCCGAACTGGTGCTGATGTTTATTCTCAGGGGCAGCGGATCCCTCGGCTTTGCCGGAATTCCCCCGGTCCGAGCGAAATGGATCATCCGCCCGTTGATCCGGTTGTCGCGCCGCGACATTCTCGATTACCTGAATGCGGCCGGCCTGACCTATGTTACCGATCGGTCCAATCGGGACAGCCGGTTCACGCGCAACCGGATCCGTAACCGGTTGATGCCCCTGCTGCGGGATTCCTATAACCCGCAGGTCAGCGCGGCGCTGAACCGGCTGGCCGAGATACAACGGCAGGAACATGTTTGGATCGAAGAAGTTGCCGATGCCCTCTACCGCGACGTGCGGCTGCCCGCACCCGCGGGAACCCTGCGGCTCTCGATTCCCCGACTGGCGCGCCACCCCGTTGCCGCCCAGCGACGGATTCTGCGCAAGGCCATCGCCGGGATAAAGGGTAATCTGCAAAGGATCTCCTTTGCGCACCTGAAATCGGCGATCGACCTGCTGGCCCTTGACCGGCGCGACGGCCGACTCGCCCTGCCGGAAGGCCTGGTGGTGGAGCGCAGCGCAGACATTTTGAGGATTTCAACGAGCGATGCACCGGCGCGTGAAAAATCGGTCGCGGGGGCTGAACTCCTGCCGGTCTCCTTTTGCCATGCCGTCGGCAAACCCGGACCGGAGCCGATGATCGTTACGATTGCAGAAGCCGGGTGCCGCGTTATTTTTTCAACCGTCACTGCCGGGGCCGCCGTCAATCGCCGCCAGGCTGGACAGCGTGTGGCTTTTTTTGATATAAATAGACTGAGCTTTCCCCTCACGCTGCGCAGCATTCGCGCGGGCGATCGCTTCAGGCCCTTCGGTTTGCGAGGTTCCCAGAAGATCAGCAAATACCTTATCGACCACAAGGTGCCCCGGAAAAAACGGCCGACGTGCCCCGTCCTGCTGAGCCAGGGCCGCATCATCTGGCTGGTGGGCCATCGCACGGCCGACGACGGCAGCCTGACGCCGGTCACGCGCGACATCATGCGGGCGGAAATAACTTGGGTTCGTCCATAAATGGTCTTTTTTCCGCTGGACGGTCGGTCGCAGCGGGTTTTCGGCTGCGGCGTACCTAAAGTACGCTTTGCCGTCCCGCCCAGGCGGGATGCGACCTTGGCCAGCGAACAACTCCACATTTATGAATCGGACACTCAGAAGTGCCTTTGAGAGATGGCGGATGGGTACTAACTTGTTTACCGGGTGATCGTGATTAGTTTCGAATGGTCGGCCGTCGCCGACGAGGCGGGTGGGCCGTGACCGATAAGATGTTGACAATTTGATATTTATGACAGATGAGGAGGGGGCGTTTTTTTTAATTTGCAACGCGGAGGGCCCTTTCTTCCGGTATCTCCAATTCCCGGGACGCGGGTCCTTTTTGTCCGGTGCGCTGTGAAAGCTCCGGCGAAGACGATGGGTAAAACCACCTTGCGCGCGAACGGCCGGCAAATGCCGCCACGATCGGGGGCTATTTTGGTGTGGGACCGGGGAAAGTCGAGGGGCACCACGATACGATCAACCGGGACGCAATCTTCAGCAGGAGGTAGGGTCATTTGAATCCTTTTTACAAAAATTTAGCGTTGTGGCTGGTTATCACGTTGATGATGATCATGCTGTACAACCTTTTCAACCAACAGCAAATGGCGGAGACCACCCTCGGCTACACCGAATTTTTGAACATGGTCGATGACGGCCGCATCTCGGATGTCGTCATCCAGGGACAGGAACTCTTCGTGACCGATACCAACCGCAACCATTTCAAGGTTTACGCCCCTCAGGATGCGGATCTGATCAAAACCCTGCGGCAGAAGAAGGTCGCCATTCAGGCCAAGCCGCCCGCTGAAAATCCGTGGTACATGTCCGTGCTCGTATCGTGGTTTCCGATGCTGATCCTGATCGGCGTGTGGATTTTTTTCATGCGCCAGATGCAAAGCGGCGGCGGCAAGGCGCTGTCGTTCGGCAAGAGCCGCGCGCGGCTGATGTCCGAGGGCCAGACCAAAGTGACCTTCGAAGACGTGGCCGGGATCGATGAAGCCAAAGAAGAGCTTTTTGAAATCGTCGAGTTTTTGAAAGACCCCAAGAAGTTCACCCGCCTCGGCGGCCGCATCCCCAAGGGGGTGCTGCTGATGGGGCCGCCCGGAACCGGTAAGACGCTGTTGGCCCGGGCCATTGCCGGTGAGGCCGGCGTGCCCTTCTTCAGCATCAGCGGTTCCGATTTCGTCGAAATGTTCGTCGGCGTCGGGGCTTCGCGCGTGCGCGATCTTTTTGTGCAGGGCAAGAAGAACGCCCCCTGCATCATTTTTATCGACGAAATCGACGCGGTCGGCCGCCACCGGGGTGCCGGCCTGGGCGGGGGCCACGATGAAAGGGAGCAAACCCTCAACCAGCTGCTGGTGGAAATGGACGGTTTCGAATCGAACGAGGGGGTCATCCTGATTTCGGCCACCAACCGCCCGGATGTCCTGGACCCGGCCCTGTTGCGCCCCGGCCGCTTCGATCGCCAGGTGATGGTGAGCCTGCCCGATATCAAGGGCCGTGAAAAAATCCTGCGGGTCCACATGCGCAAGACGCCGATTGCCGACGATGTGAACGCGCTGGTTCTTGCCAAAGGCACACCGGGGTTTTCGGGAGCCGATTTGGAAAATCTGGTCAACGAGGCGGCGCTGCTGGCCGCCAAGCGCAACAAGGAAAAAATCGACATGTTCGATTTCGAGGACTCCAAGGACAAGGTCTACATGGGATTGGAGCGCAAATCGAAGGTGATAAAGGAGGAGGACCGCAAGACCACCGCCTATCACGAGGGCGGACATGCCCTGGTGGCGCGGTTTCTACCGGAGACCGACGCGGTCAACAAGGTCACCATCATTCCCCGCGGGCGGGCAGCGGGCATAACCTGGTTTCTGCCCGAAGAGCGCGACTTCAAATACAAG
This sequence comes from Desulfobacterales bacterium, assembly GCA_049281435.1. Taxonomy (GTDB): domain Bacteria; phylum Desulfobacterota; class Desulfobacteria; order Desulfobacterales; family SG8-13; genus JARFQH01. Next base: position 10,718 of record JBAPSB010000069.1, on the reverse strand, counting down.
GATCAGCTGGAAAGTGAGCTGGCCGTCGCCTTCGGGGGCCGGGTGGCCGAAGAGATCGTCTTTAACCGCATCAGCACCGGGGCCGCCAACGACATCAAACAGGCCACGATTCTGGCCGAGCAGATGGTTCGCAACTGGGGCATGAGTGATCTGGGGCCGCTTTCCTATGGCAAGAGCGAAGAGCCGGTCTTTTTAGGCCGCGAGATTTCCCAGCACCGGGATTATTCGGAAACCACGGCCCAGAAAATCGACGAGCAAATCCACAAGTTGATTGACTCGTCCTACAGAAATGCCAAGCGAGTGCTCGAGGGCAATCTCGATATCCTCCACAAGCTCGCCGAGCTGCTGTTGGAGAAAGAGACTGTTCTCGGCAAGGAACTCGATGAACTGATCTATTCCCTGCGACCCGGGATCAAGCTGCCTTCCTTTAAAGTCGAAGAGGATGAGGAAAAAACGGCGGAAGCTTCTTCCGGGGCCGCACCGGTCGGTGGCGAGGACGCCGCAGCCAAACCGCCGGCGGACCAGCCGCCGACCTGATGTCTGCGGACTGTTTCCGATGAGCCTGACCGGAGCGGGAGAACCGGATACCCTTATGCGGGCCAGACGGTGTTACGAACTGAAATGGAGTCGGTACCGGCTGGCGCTCGGCCGGCGGACCTGCCTCATGGGGGTGGTCAACGTTACGCCGGACTCTTTTTCGGACGGCGGAAAATTCATTGCGCGTGATGCGGCCATCGCTCAGGCGCAGCGCCTGGCCGACGAGGGGGCGGACATCATCGACATTGGCGGTGAATCCAGCCGGCCTTACGCCGATCCGGTGCCGGTCGACGTTGAGCTGGAGCGGGTGATGCCGGTGATCGAAACACTCGCTGCGCGGTTGACGGTGCCCATTTCGATCGACACCGTCAAGGCCGCCGTCGCCCGGCGGGCGCTGGCCGCCGGGGCGGCCATGATCAACGACATCAGCGCCCTGCGGCAGGATCCCGAAATGGCCGGTGTCGCCGCGGAAAGCGGCGTCCCGGTGATCCTGATGCACATGCGGGGCACGCCGCAGACGATGCAGGCGCGGCCGGCCTATGACGACGTTGTGGCGGAAATAAAGGCTTTTCTGGCCGGAGCCGCCCATGATGCCGAAGAAAACGGCATTCCGCGCCACCGAATCATCATCGATCCGGGGATCGGTTTCGGAAAGACGGCCGGCCACAACCTGGCGCTTCTGAAAAACCTGGACCGGCTGCAGGAACTCGACCTGCCGCTTCTGATCGGCCCCTCCCGCAAAGCCTTCATCCGTAACCTGCTCAAAGACGATCCCGCCGAGGAAATCCAACCCGACACGGCGATCGTCGGACTCGGCACGCTGGCGGCGGTGTGTGCCGCAGTGTTAAACGGAGCGCATATCGTGCGGGTGCACGAAATTGCTGCCGCCCGCGCCGCCGTCAAAATCAGCGATGCGATATTGGAGGCCTGATTTCAAATTTCACTATCCAATTCTCAAATAAAATAAAAAAAGTCGGTTGGAATTTCTTATTTTTTCGTGAACTCCAAAGGGGGAGTTGAAGTCATGCTGCTCGTGATCGATATCGGAAACACCAATACGGTTCTCGGGGTTTATGACGGCCCGCGCCTGGTCAAGGACTGGCGCCTGCGCACCGAACGCAACACGACCGAGGACGAAGTCAATATCATCATCAGCAGCCTTTTCGCGCAAAGCCGCATTCAACCGGAACACATCGAACGGACCATCATCTCCAGCGTGGTGCCGCCGATGGTCACGATCCTGGATTCTTTTTGCCGCAAATACCTGGGATATCCGCCGTTGTGGGTCAATGCGGCTTCCTACACCGGCATGCCGATCCACTATCGCAATCCAGCGGATGTCGGTGCCGACCGGATCGTCAACGGGGTGGCGGCCTTCGAAAAGTATCGCCGGAGCCTGATCGTCATCGATTTCGGGACGGCGACGACCTTCGACAGCATTTCGGAAAAAGGCGAATACCTGGGGGGCGCGATCAGCCCGGGCATCATGATCGCCGCGGAGGCGCTTTTTATGAAAGCCTCGAAATTGCCCCGGGTCGAAATTTATCAGCGGCCGGCAACCGTCATCGGAAAAGACACCGCCGCCAGCATTCAATCCGGGATCATTTACGGATACGCCGGCTTGGTGGACGGCATGGTGCGGCGGATGAAAAGCGAGATGGGCTCGGACCCCATGGTGATTGCAACGGGTGGCCTGGCAGAGCTGATGCACAACGTGTCGGAGACGATCGAAGCCGTCGAGCCCCGGCTGACGTTAGACGGCCTGCGAATCATCGCCGCCGAGATGGGGGTCGGTTAGGCCCGCCTGGGGCGGGGGGGTGGCCCGTTAGCCGGTTGAGCCCGTTGAGCCCGTTGAACCGGGCAACCTATCACCCCCACATAACCCCGTAGGGGCGGGCCTGTGTGCCCGCCCTTTTCATCGATTCATCCGCCGGCCAGTTGAGCCCTTTTACCCGTTTGTCCCGCGGTGGAATTTGCCAGTTGGGAGCGTTGGATGAACTGAGAGAGGAGAGAATCGAAACTCTTGGATTCGTAGAAAAAAACTCATTTTATTGCACGACATTGCGGTATTCAGGCTCAGATCGCACACTGGCTATCCGGCCTAACGGGCAAACGGGCTAAACCGGCCCCACCGACCTACGCCCGCCCGACTTCTTTCAGGGTTTCCTTGAACACGCGGTAGAAAAATTCATGATCGGTGAGGCCGCGCTGGATGATCTTACCGATATCGTCGATGTTTTTTGAATTGACGATGAGATTGACGCTGTGCCTGAAGGCCATCATCTGGTCCATCGTCCGGTACTCGCTGCTGATCATGGTGACGTAGATATCCCGGCGCGCACTCATGTTCAGCCGTTCGAGGTACAGCAGCACCATGTTCGTATCGGGCCCGGCGCTGTGAAAAGCCTCGTTGATCACCACCAGGTCATACTGGTGGTAGCGCATCTTCTTGAGGGCGTCGCGGCCGCTCTCGGGAATCGTCACGTGATATTCGAGAATATTGAGCGTATCGACGATCTTTCTGAGCATCGAGGGGTCGGATTCGCACACCAGCGCCGTGTCGCCTTCTTCCTCGATGAAGTCGAAGGGTTTGTCGGAAGCGTCGTAGACGGTCTCCTCGAAGCCGTTTTTCATGAGGCCGCCGGAAGCCGTGGGAGGCGCCACCGTGATGCGGCCCTTGCATTTGGGACATGACAGGCGGGTGGACTTGCCGGCCGGAATTTTCTCATCCGGCAAATTGAATCTGCTCTGACAGTTTTGGCACGTGATTTCCATAATGACCGCTTCGACTCCCTATCCCGTTAGGCTGTGATTCGTCCCGCATACCGGTCGGCCATCCCGCCCGGCCGGGGCGGGCCGTCAATTGGCATTGTAGCTGCGATCGAGTTCCAGCTTGTCGATGTCGGAGGTGGCCTCGCCGCGCGAGCTTTTAAGTGAATCGATGCCCCGGCCCACGATGCCCTTGCGCGACGCAAAGGCCAGTGCGGTATCCTCGGTTATCAACCCGTGTTCATACAGGTCGATGATGTGCTCGTCAAAGGTCGTCATTCCAAAAGCCTGGCCGGCCTGCATGATTTCGTAGAAGGTCTTGCCTTCGGACTCTCCGTTCATGATGGCGTCTTTGACCCGCAGGTTGGTTCCCAGAATCTCGAAGGTGGCCGCCCGCCCCCCGCCGATTTTCGGCAGCAGCCGCTGGCAGACAACCCAGCGCAGGGTGTCGGCGAGCCGGATGCGGACCTGGTGTTCCTCTTCGGTGCTGAACATGCCCACGATGCGGTTGATGGTCGAACCGGCATCGATGGTGTGCAGGGTCGTTAAGACCAGATGGCCGGTTTCGGCCGCGCTCAGACCGATTTCAACCGTCTCCCGGTCGCGCATCTCGCCCACCAGGATGACCTTGGGCGCCTGGCGCAGCGCCGCCCTGAGGCCGCTGGCATAGGTATCGAAATCAACGCCGTGTTCGCGCTGGTTGAAGGTCGAGTTCTTGTGGGGGTGCTGGTATTCCACCGGGTCCTCGAGGGTGACGACGTGGACCGCGCGATCCTCGTTGATGACATTCAGGATGGCCGCCAGGGACGTCGTCTTGCCCGAGCCGGTGGCACCGGTCACAAAAACGATACCGTTTTTTTCCTTGGCGATCTTGTGCATGGCCTCCGGGAGGTGCAGCTCCTCGATGGTCGGGATTTTCGATTCGAGTTTGCGCAGCACGATCGAACAATACCCGCTCTGCGAAAAAACATTCACACGGAAGCGCGCCTTGCCGGGTAGTGAATAGGAGAGATCGCAGGAACCCGAATTCAGGAAGGTGCGCGTCAGACGCCGGTCCTGGTTCATCAGGTTCAGGGCGAAGATTTCGGTTTGAAACGGCGTCAGCTCTTTGAACGGCGGCCGCATGTCGACCGGCACCAGCTCTCCGTCGCTTTCGACCTGCAGCGGCTTGCCGACCGTCAGGTTCAGGTCGGAAACGTTCTTGTGAGAGTCCAGCATGCGCGTGAGGATATGATCGATTTCCTGCTTTTTCATCTCGGCATCCTTGATCAGACTTCGGTGAAATCGGTGGGCGGTGAGGTCAGCAGCGGCCTGAACTTGGCTTTTTCATTGGCCTTGATGTAGGCTTCGTCGGCGCTGATCCAGCCCCGTTTGTAAAGTTCCATGATGGCCTCGTCCAGCAGTTGCATCCCGTACTTTTTACCGGTCTGGATCATGGAGGGCAGCTGGTGGGTCTTGGCCTCCCGGATCAGGTTCCGGACCGCTGCATTGGCGATCAGGATTTCTAAGGCCACGCAACGGCTTTTCTTGTCGATCCGTTTGAAGAGCACCTGCGCGATGATGGCCCGCATGCCGTCGGCCAGCGTCGAGCGGACCTGGGCCTGCTGGTCGGCCGGAAACACCTCGATGATACGGTCCACGGTTTTCACGGCGCTGGTGGTGTGCAGGGTCGCGAAAACCAGGTGTCCGGTGGAGGCGGCCTCGATCGCCAGCGAAATCGTTTCCAGGTCGCGCATTTCGCCCACCAGGATGATGTCCGGGTCTTCGCGCAGGGCGCCGCGCAGCGCCGAGGCGAAGGAACGGGTGTGGATGCCGATCTCGCGGTGATTGACGATGCAGCCCTGGCTCTGGTGCACGAATTCGATCGGATCCTCGATGGTGATGATGTGGTCCTTGCGGTTGCGGTTGGCCACGTCGATGATCGATGCCAGGGTCGTGGATTTGCCGCTGCCGGTCGGTCCGGTGACCAGTACCAGGCCGCGCGGCAGGCTGGCCAGTTTCGATATCACCGGCGGCAGGCCGAGTTGCTCGGCGGTCATGATGGTGGTGGGAATTTCTCTGAAGACGGCACCGACGCCGTTTTTCTGCATAAAAAAATTGGCCCGGTAGCGGGCCAGGCCGGGAATTTCGTAGCCGAAATCGACATCGCCGGTTTCCTCGAAGACCTTGATCTTTTCCTCCGGGGTGATTTCGTAGAGCATGCCCCGCAGGTCGTCGTTGTCGAGAACTTTGTATTTGATCCTTTCAATGTCTCCCCGTATCCTCAGGGAGGGGGGCTGGCCGGCGGTCAGGTGCAGGTCCGAGGCACCCTGTTCGTGCATCAACTTGAAAAACGCATCAATTTTTGCCATCAATTACTCCGGAAAAAGCTGAAGTGTCATGTCGCGACCGACATCCGCCGCCGGTCGCGAAGGGGTGACAGCCACTGCGGATCAGGCCTTGTTCTGCTGAAGCAGCTTGATCTTGGAGTCCTCGTCGTCCATCGCCTTCATGCCCTCCTTGCTGATTTCCAGCAGCTTGCCGTGCGCCTCGATCACCGCGCCGATCTGGACTTCGATCTGGACCCGCTGGCGTTTGAGTTCGGCGATGTCTTCGTGCAGCTGGGCCAGACGATTGTGGGCCTTGTTGAGGATTCGTTCGGCTTTCACTTCCGCTTCGGCCACGATGAGTTCGGCTGATTTCCGGGCGTTTTCCTTCATCTGCTCGATGACGCGCTGGGAATTGAGCAGCGCGCGCTTGAAGGCGTCCTCCCGGTTTTTGTAACCCTGGATCTCGAGCTGCAGCCGGCGGAATTCCTCCTTGCGGGTCTCGTCCTGCTTCAGCAGCACCTCGAACGCATCGGCCATCTGATCCAGAAATAAATCCACTTCCTGGGTGTCGAAACCGCGGAACCTCGTCCTGAACCGCTGTTGCTGAATATCAAGGGGTGTGAGATTGACCATTTGGGACCTCCTCAGTCGTCGATTACAGCAGCGATTGGGCAAACCGCAGGAGGCTGTTCACAACGAAAACCTGAAGGAAATAGATGGCCAGAATAACGAGCACGGGGGCGAAGTCAATTCCGCCGAAACTCACCGGCAGCCTCGACCGGACCTGATACATGACCGGTTCGGTCACTTTGTAGATGAAGCGCACGATCGGATTGTAGGGATCCGGGCTGACCCAGGACAGCACCGCCCGCGCGATGATAATCCACATGTATAAAAAAAGAACATAGTGGAGGACATTGGCCAGGGCCATGATGAAATAGCCGGCGAAATACATGGCGATCAAACCCTTCGGCGCTGCCGGCCGCGCCGAATCGGATTCGCGCGGGGTGGGCACGGGCGTGTCAGTAACGTCGGCACCGCGTCCAGCCTCTTTTTAAAAGCCTTTCGCGGCGGCGATGCAAAAACGTTGACATGCCGCCCCACGGGAAGCTACTTTGTCCCGGCAGCGGACAGTTGATGGTGTCATTTGTGTGGTATACTAACACACATCCACTTTGTTGTCCAAAGGTAATACCGGCGGCTGTCGCAGGGCCGCCGGAAGCAGGGAAGGGACAGGCCGTGGCAGAATTCGACGTCACTCTCGGGTTTATCGGTGCCGGCAACATGGGCGAGGCCTTCATCGGGGCGGTGCTCCGCTCCGGACTGCTGCCGGCGGAGAAAATCAGCGTCGCCGATGTCGATGCGCGGCGGCTCGATGACCTGCACGAAAAATACAACATCACCATCCGGCCTGACAACGGGGCGCTCTTTGAAAATTGCCGCATGGCGGTGTTGGCCGTCAAACCGCAGCAGATGCCGGCGGTTTTAAGGGAGATCCGCGGCTGCGACGGCTATCGGCTGCCGGAGCGCAAGCTGCTCATGTCGATAGCCGCCGGCTTTACGATCCGCCAAATGGAGCAGATCCTCTATGCGTCCCTGGATGCAGAAAGCGTCCGCAACCGGCCGATCATCCGGGTGATGCCCAATACACCGGCCCTGGTGCTCAGCGGCGTATCGGGCATGAGCAGCAATCGCTGCGCCACCGCGGAGGACGCCCGTGCGGCCCGGACCCTGCTGCAGGCGGTCGGTGATGTTTTTGAGTTCGAGGAAGAGGCCCTGGATGCCGTCACGGCCCTGTCGGGGTCCGGGCCGGCCTACTTTTTTTACCTGGTCGAATCGATGGCCGCGGCCGGTGTGCAGGTGGGGCTCGAGGCCGGAGCGGCCTCCGCGCTGGCGGCCGCCACCCTGCGAGGGGCCGCCCGGCTTCTGGAAGCTTCTGCCGAGTCGCCCGCCGAGCTGCGTCGCAAGGTGACGTCCCCCGGCGGCACGACCGCTGCCGCGATCGCGGTTTTCGAGCGACTAGGGTTCAAACCCCTCGTCACCGCGGCGATCACCGCGGCGGCCCGCCGGGCGAAAGAACTCAGCCGGCAAACCCCCTCTTGAAAAACGGGCGCGTGGCATCGCCGAAGCATTTCCTTTAAAAGCGCCATTCAAAAAGCGTTCATCGAATGAGCGGCGGTTCTTTTGAAGCAGACCCATACAGGGTTTTTTCAGGCGATCATCCGGTCCTTGAACCCTGAACCCTTGAACCTTTAATTCTTGAACCCCATGCGTGGTTACTTGTCTTGCTCAAGGCTCTCGAGACACCCCAAAGATAACACAACACTATGCAGTCAATCCATTTGAATTCGGGTCATCGACAGTGGTTCCTCCTCGGCCTCCGGCTCTTTTTAGGCGGCGCTTTCCTGTGGGCCGGGTGGGTAAAAATCGTCGATCCGCAAGGATTTGCCGCTATCATCGGCAACTATCACCTGCTGCCCGCGGTGCTGGTCAATCCGTTTGCCATCCTGCTGCCCTGGATCGAGGTCCTGTGCGGAATCCTTCTGATCGTCGGCGCCTGGGTCGACGGCAGCCTGCTGATCGTCAACACGCTGGTGGTGGTTTTTATCGCGGCGCTGCTGTCCACCTGGGTGCGGGGAATCGATGTCGACTGTGGATGCTTTTCAGTGGCCACCACCCGGCGTCGCACCGATTATCTGACGGATATCATCCGGGATGTCGCTTTTCTGGGCACGGGCCTGTGGCTTGCGTTACACCGCCGCAGAACCGGTCGTCGGTGACCGGCCGGGCGTCCGCCGGGCGCCGGTTTTTGTGCGGATTGCCGGGCGGCCCCCACATTGAATCGATAGGAGCGGTCTTCGTGAAAGTCAGATTTTTTGCAGCTGTCGTTATGATAGGGATTGTTGCCGCCGCGGCAACCGCCGCCGGCGAATCAGCACCGGTCAGATGGCACAGCTTCGAGGAAGGCCTGGCGCTCGGCAAGAGCGAGGGCAAAATCGTTTTCGTTCATTTCTGGGCCGATTGGTGCGGGTACTGCCATACCATGGACAAAGAGACATTTCACCACCCGGCAGTCATGAGCCTGCTGAACGAAAAATTCGTTGCGGTCAAGGTCGATTCCGATCGGGAGCAGAAGCTTGCGACCCTTTTCAGGATCCGCGGGCTGCCCGACAACTGGTTTTTTTCCAAAAGCGGCGACGTTCTCGGTCACCGGCCCGGCTACATTCCGGCCGACACCTTCATCAAGATCCTCCGGGGCATGGCGGACGGCGGTTCGGGATCGTAGCGGCCAGCCGCCTACCAATATTCCCAGTCCCTGACATAGCGCCGCTTCCAGCGTTTGATCAGGCGAACGGTCGTCGAGAGCATCACGGTGCCGCTTAGAAAGGCCAGCAGGGCGGGCAGCCAGGCCATTTCCCGGTAGGCCGTGCTGTCCCAGGCCAACTGAATGCCGACAAGGGCAAACAGGAAAACCAGCAACATGAAAAGGATCACCGCCAGACAGACCGTACGGGAGTCGTACCACGGATTGATCAGCTTGCGGTGGACCGGATTCTGATCGTAGAGCATGTCGAATTCTACCGGGCGGCAAGGAAAAAAGCAAGGCGTCCGTTTTCGCCGGCGCCGGTCCGGCGGGCCGGGGTCCCCCGGATCTTCATCGGCAGTGGGCCGGGCGGCGGCGCCCGGCACCGTTCCGATGCGGCCCTCACAGCCCAACATCTTGAATTTCCCTGTTGACACCCCCCCATATGTTGCGATATAGTAAGTTCATTCGATCTGGACGTTCCTGCGATCGACTGTCGTTCCCCCGGGGATCGCTTTCATCTGAACGCCAGAACAATTCCGGAAACCATCATTCCCTTTAATTCATCTGTTCGTGCCACATTGACTGATGCGTCCTGCAGCAGAAGGGGGTATTTTGTTCGAAAAAATCAAGAAACGCGACAACCGGGTGGTCGAGTTCGATTCATCGAAAATTACAGCCGCCATCGTCAAGGCCGGCAAGGCCTCGGGCGAATTCGAAGAGCGCGAGGCGCGCAAGCTGACGCTGCGCGCCCTGACCCTGGCGCACGAACTGCGGCTCGATCCGGTGCCCGAGGTCGAGCAGATCCAGGACATCGTCGAGCGGGTCCTGCTCGACTCTCCGTATTACAAAACCGCCAAGGCCTATATTATCTATCGCGAACAGCACGCCCAGATACGCAACATCGCCACGCGCGCGCACATTGACCTCGTTGAGCACTACATTCGCAAACTCGACTGGAAGGTCAAGGAAAACAGCAACATGAGTTATTCGTTGCAGGGCCTCAACAACTACATTTCCTCGGACATCACCAGCGAATACTGGCTCAACCGCATCTACCCGCCGGAGATACGGGACGCCCACAAGTGCGGTGACCTCCACGTGCACGACCTGAACCTGCTGTCGGTTTACTGTGTCGGTTGGGACCTCAAGGATCTGTTGCTCAATGGGTTCAAGGGCGTGGAGGGCAAGGTCGAAAGCGGTCCCCCCAAACACCTGCGGTCCGCTTTGGGACAGATCGTCAACTTTTTCTACACCCTTCAGGGCGAAGCCGCCGGTGCTCAGGCGCTGTCGAATTTCGACACCCTTTTGGCACCCTTCGTGCGCTTCGACAATTTGGATTACCGCGATGTCAAGCAGGCCTTGCAGGAGTTTGTCTTCAACATCAACATCCCGACGCGGGTCGGGTTCCAGACGCCCTTCACCAACATCACGATGGACCTGTATGCGCCCAAGAACCTGGCCGATCACCCGGTGATCGTCGCCGGGGGTTACCGCGAGGAGACCTACGGGGATTTTCAACCCGAAATGGATCTCATCAACCGGGCCTTTGCCGAAGTGATGATGGAAGGCGATGCCAGGGGGCGGGTCTTCACCTTTCCGATCCCGACCTACAACATCACCGCCGATTTTGACTGGGACAACCCCAACCTGGAGCCCATCTGGAAAATGACGGGCAAGTACGGCATTCCGTATTTCTCCAACTTCGTCAACTCGGACATGTCCCCGGATGACGCGCGCTCCATGTGCTGCCGGCTGCGGCTGGACAACCGCGAACTGCTCAAGCGCGGCGGCGGGCT
>JBAPSB010000068.1:0-8949 GCA_049281435.1 Desulfobacterales bacterium | reverse complement strand
GTATAGTGACCATCGAGTCTGGAGGCGTCTTCGGCCCGATTCACGACCATAAAGACAGACCAGGTATCGTCTACATACTGCAAGGAACGATCACTGACCTTCGAAATGGAGTCGCTACGGACTATGGGCCGGGAGTGGGCTGGCCCGAGGATAGGAACACCACACACTGGCTTGAGAACAGAGGAACGATTCCGGCAGTGGAGATCTCGGTCGATATAGTCAGGCAAGAGTAAGCTCAGGCCCGACATCTAACACGGTCGGGCCTAACACGGGGCTCAACCGGCCGCGCTTCAGTCGACTTCGCCTCCTTTCGCGCGTCGGTTAGCCACAACGTTAGGAATAGAAATATTTTTTCATCTGTTGGAGCCCCGGCTGCCGCTGACCGCCGCCGCAATGCGGTGATTAAAAAAGGAGATGACTTGATGAACAAGCGTATTTGTCTGGCTGGTGCGGCTGGATGGGCTGGGTCGGCCCTCTCGCGCGGTGTATTTGAAGCCACGGATTTGGACCTCGTCGCCGCGATTTCCCGCAGCCATGCGGGGCGAACTCTTGGGAAGGTGCTTGACATCAAAGGCCTTGAGGCGCCGATCTTCGCGACAGCAACCGAGGGACTTGCAACCGGTCCGGATGTCTTTGTGGAATATACCAAGCCCGAGATCGCAAAATTCAATGTGTTATCGGCCCTCAGGAGCGGTGCTCACGTTGTTATCGGCACATCCGGATTGAGTGAGAAGGATTATCAGGAGATTGACAAAGTAGCCCAAGAGGTTCAGCGCGGGGTGCTTGCGGCGGGAAACTTTGCGCTGACAGTGGTTCTCCTGCAAAAATTTGCTGATATTGCGGCCAGGTACATTCCGCACTGGGAGATAATTGATTACGCGCATTCTAACAAAATAGACGCCCCCAGCGGAACTGCGCGTGAATTGGCACACCGCTTGTCCAAGGTGAGGGAATCACACCTGGACGTCGCGCTGGAAAAAACGCACGGTTCAAAGGAGAGCCGCGGGGCCCGGTTAGAGGGTTCTCAGATTCACTCCGTTCGCCTGCCGGGATATGTAATTTCAGTGGATGCCATTTTTGGAATGCCTGACCAGAAACTCGTTCTGCGGCACGAGGCGGGTTCAAGTGCGGAACCCTATGTCGATGGGGCTCTTCTGGCGATCCGAAAAGTCGACAAATTAATTGGCGTTCATCGCGGATTGGACAGTGTGATGGATTTTTGAAAAGGCGGATACGCCATAGAGTACGTCCACGGCGGGTATTGATATATTGAGTTAATTAGAGGACTAAGGAAGACGACATTTTCAGCAGGAAAATCCAATGTTTCATTGGCTTATCGATCGCCATCGAAAGAAGCTCACCCAGGCTCCCTTTCCTTCAACATGGGAGGACATAATCCGCCGTAACGTTGCCCACTATTGCATGCTGGAAGATGCCCAGCGTGCTCACCTGCGTGCCCTGCTACAGGTGTTTATCGCCGAAAAAAATTGGGAAGGAGCTGGTGGACTGAAACTTACCGATGAGATCCGCGTCACGATCTCCGCTCAGGCCTGCCTGCTTCTTTTATGCCTGCCCCACAACTACTACCGGAATGTCGAATCCATCATTGTCTACCCCTCTACCGTTGTTCCGCCTCCACGCAAACCGGGATTCTTTGAAAATAGGTTCGCACCAGTGGAGCTTGAGCATCCCATTATCGGGCAGGCGTTCCAGCAGGGACCGGTAATAATTATCTGGGATGCAGCTCTGCGCGGTGGCCGTCATCCTGAGTCCGGTCACAACGTTATTTACCACGAATTCGCGCATAAACTGGACATGCTCGACGGCGCGGCCGACGGTACACCTCCATTGCGCAACCGGGCAGATTACCGTGACTGGGTCCGGACATGTTCGCGTGAATATCTGCGTCTCAAACAAGACACCGAAAAAGGTAAGAAAACTTTTCTCAATGCCTACGGTGCGGCTAACGAAGCGGAATTTTTCGCCGTCGCTACAGAGCAATTCTTCGATCAGCCGGTGCTAATGATTGAGCAGGCACCGGACCTTTATCGTGTTTTGCAGGAATATTACCGGCAGGATCCCTCCCAACGTGTGTCTCGGAAAAGCTGCATGGGGAAAGATTATAAGAATAATACCAATCAATTCATATAGATCGGAATTTTAATGGACTTAGGCCGCAGAAAGAAATCACCAGTGACCTGCGGTTAATAGAAGGAACACCGCTTGGCGCTCTCACCTTCGGAAATAGACGATCTCAAGTTGGCCAAAAGGCTTCTCGAAAAACCCGGGTTTGCGGCAAGGATCAGCAAGGTTGTCGGCGCGCCGATCGAAAAGGGTTTTGAAATGCTGCCCGGCAAGTGGAGCGCGACCGTGAATCAGGCCGCGCGCAAGTCCATCGAAACCGCCTTCGATGTGGCACTGCGGACCATGGGTCACAACCGGCCGGTGCCGCCGGCGAACAGGTGGCACAAACTGGCGGCCGGCACCACCGGGGCGATCGGCGGGGCCTTTGGTCTGCCGGCGCTGGCCATAGAACTGCCGGTGTCGACAACCATCATCCTCAGATCGATTGCGGACATTGCCCGCAGCCAGGGGGAGAACCTGCACGCGCCCGAGGCGCGACTTCAGTGTATCCAGGTACTGGCGCTCGGCGGCGAATCAAAAAATGACGACGAGGCCGAAACGGCATATTTCGCCGCTCGCGCGGCAATGGCCCAAGCCGTTTCGAATGCCGCCGCCTATTTGACGAAAAGGGGCCTCTCCGATAAGAGTGCGCCGGCGATCGTGCGGTTTATCGCGCAGATTGCCGCGCGCTTTTCCATCGTTGTTTCCGAAAAACTGGCCGCACAAGCGGTGCCGATTGTGGGGGCTTTGGGCGGGGCGGCAATCAACACGATGTTCATCGATCACTTTCAGGACACGGGCAAGGGCCATTTCATCGTCCGCCGACTGGAGCGTCATCATGACCCGCTGGAAATCAGGCGGATATATGAGCAACTGTAGTTGGTGGGTATTGCCGGCACGCCGCTGCAAAATCTTTATCTTAACGCTATAGAAATGAAAGAGTTGTTCTTTGTCCAAATCGCTTTTGACAGGTGAGTTTTCGCTGTGAAGGTTACGGCCGTTTCGTATTGACAATTGTTATACCCATAGTTATACTGATAGCAAGAATCGTAGGTGCTGAAATGGCAAACGTAAAAACGGCGATATCCATCGAAAAGCCTGTTTTCGAGCAGATGGATGATCTCGCAAAAAACTTGAAAATTTCACGGAGCCGCCTGTTCGCGATTGCTGCCAGGGAATTCCTGCAGCGTCATGAGAACAGGGAGCTTCTTAAAATGCTTGATGATGTTTACCGGGATTCAGGTGAATCGGAATCGGTGGTCGACATGATGCGTCCGCATCATCACAAATTGGTGAAGGATCAATGGTGATCAATCAAGGGGATATATTCTGGATAACTTTCGGGGCCCCTAATGGATCGGAACCCGGCTATCGTCACCCCCATCTCGTCCTGCAAAACAATCTCTTCAATTGCAGCCGAATAAACACGGTCGTGGTCTGCACCCTGACATCCAATCTCAAGATAGCCAACGCCCCGGGTAATGTGACCTTAAAGAAAGGTGAAGCCAACCTGCCTAAAAAAAGTATCGTGAATATATCCCAGCTTTTCACAGTGAACAAACGTGATTTATCCGAGAAAATCGGGACGCTGTCAAAGGATCGCTTCTTTCAAATTTTACAGGGCGTCAAATTTCTCATCGACCCCCGCGAGGTCGATTGATCCAGGACCCAAAATGACACCCAAAAAGTTCTATGATTGGCAAACGGCCGGCGGCACGAACGATGTCATGCGTCTGGTCGATTGCCTCGAGCGCGCAGATCTGGCCTGGTGTGCCATTGGCGGCATAGCCGTAAATCACTGGGCCGATGAACCCATGATCACGCAAGATGTGGATGTTGTCGTTGCCATGGAATCGGTGGAGCTTGCCAAGGAACTTCTCGAGGAGTCCGGATTCCGATCGAAACGTTTTCCCTGGTCAATCAATTTTCGGGGTCATTCCAGACTGAGCATTCAAATGAGTACCGAAGAATTCTACAAGGATTTTCCAGGCCGGTCTACTCCGGCTGACATCCATGGAATTCTGATGCGGGTGGCCTCTTTGGAAGATACCTTGCGCGGGAAGATCAAAGCATGGCGCGATACTGAAAGAAGACAAAGCAAGAGGCTCAAAGATCTCGGCGATATCGCCCGTTTGGTGGAAAGCCACCCTCGTCTGTGGCAATTGCTCGATGACGATTTGAAATCAATCGTTGATCAGCAGTGAGTGCCGGTCTTTCCGAAGGCGCTTGACAGTCCCACCGGCGTCTTATAAACATTGCAGTGGCCAAGCTCCGAACGCACAGAATCGCTGCACCGGCGGACGCGCACAACACCAGCGCCTGCCACCCGGAGGCCGCCTGATCCCCTATCGGCTTCAAGATGAGGTTTATGGCTGCTGGTATCGGCTGTGGGCACATCACGATACAGCCGCCTTCCTCCAACCTTGCCAAAATCTTTATCTTAAAGCCCAATATTTCAATCTGATGTCAGGCGCAGACGATCATATCGCTCCGGCCGCGTCACCTGTCTATCCGGCAGCCGTTGCCGGGCGTCCGGTCGGGCCGATTTTCCCTTAACCGTGTTGCCGTAAAAAAAGGAGGACATCCATATGAAAGCGATCGCCAGAAGTATGTCATCTTTCATCGTGCTGTTTATCGTCGCGGCGCTTCTGCTGCCCACCGGCGCCCGTGCCGAGAAGGAGATCAAGATCGGTGTCCTCTACCCGCTGACCGGCGGCGCGGCGGCCGCCGGCCGTGAGTTAAGAGCCGGGGCCGAACTGGCGGCCGAAATCGCCAACACCGCCATGGCCGACATCGATATGACCATGGCCAAAAATGCCGGCATTAAGAGCCTGGGCGGCGCCAAAATCACCCTGATCTTCAAAGACCACGAAGGCGACCCGACCCTTGGGGCCGACCTGGCCAAGAAGCTGATCCTGGATGACAAGGTCGACGGTCTGCTCGGCTGCTACCACAGCTCGGTCACCAAAACCGTCAGCGCCGTGGCCGAGCAGTACGGGGTGCCCATGATCAACGGCTCTTCCACCTCCCCCTCCCTGACCGAGCGCGGCCTGAAGTGGTTCTGGCGCACGACCCCGCACGACACCTGGTTTACCCGCGACCTGTTCGAGTTTCTGAAGGGCCTCACCGAGGGACAGGTCAAGGGCGTCAAGGCCGTTAACAAAAAAGATATCGCCAAGCTCGCCTCGGCCTGCGAAAAGACCGAGTGGGGCTCGTTCGTTTCGGAACTGATCGAGCAGTTTTCCAAGGAATACGGATTCGATCTACAAAAATCGCTGCTGTATGCCAAGGAAGCCCCGGATCTCTCCAGCGAGGTCCGCTCCCTGAAGGCCTCCCGGGCCGAGGTCCTGCTGTTTGCCTCCTATACCTCGGATGCCATCCTGATGCTCAAGACCCTCAAGGCCCAGAAAGTCCAGCCCAAAATCATGTGGGGCCAGGATGCCGGCTTCGAAACCCCCGAATTTCAGCAAACCCTGGGAGAAGATATCGTCGGCGTCCTGACCCGCACGGTTTTTCTGCCGCAGGTCGTCAAGGTCAAACCGCTGGCCGGGCAGGTCAACAAGCTCTACAAGGCCAAAACCGGCAATGACCTGAGCGGCGCTTCGGCCCGTTCCTTCACCGGCCTGCAGACCTGGGTCTACGTTCTCGAGAAAGCCGGCTCTACCAAACCGGCGGACATTCAGGCTGCCGCCAATGCCATCGAAATCCCCGGCGACCAGCTGGTGGTGCCGTGGTCCGGCATCAAATTCAGCACCTCCGGCAAGGAAATCGGCCAGAACGTGCTCGGATCCGGCCTGATCGGACAATATCAAAAGGGATCGGACGGGACG
Organism: Desulfobacterales bacterium; assembly: GCA_049281435.1. Lineage (GTDB taxonomy): Bacteria > Desulfobacterota > Desulfobacteria > Desulfobacterales > SG8-13 > JARFQH01. Next base: position 2,995 of record JBAPSB010000068.1, on the reverse strand, counting down.
GTCGGCCTGGAAATCGTCTATCCGTTCGATGTCGCCACGACCAACATGATTTACCCGTTCCCCGCGTGGAAATGACCCGCGCCGGTTCGCCGGCCTATAGCCCGTCTCTTTCCGCACAATTCGGCGCGGAAAAGAGACGGGCGATACGTTCCATCGAGGCAGCACGCTGACCATGGACATCCTTTTCAGTTCCCTTGCGGCCGGAATTCTTTTCGGCATGGCGCTGAGCCTGGTGGCGCTCGGCTTGACCATCATCTTCGGGGTCATGGATATCGTGAACTTCGCCCACGGCGAGTTTCTCATGATCGGCATGTACACCGGGTTGCTGACGGCCCAGGCCTTTGGGATCGATCCGCTGCTGACCCTTCCGGTGGCCGCCGCGGTCGGCTTTGTGCTCGGCATCGCCTGCTACGCGGGGTTCATCAGATTTCTGCTGCGCGGCCCGATGATCGCTCAGCTACTGGGAACTTTCGGGCTGATGCTGTTTCTGCGCAACCTGGCCCTGCTCGTCTTCGGCCCCAACGATCGCGTCGTGCACGAGGGCCTGCTGGTCGGCAAGAGCTTCGATATCGGCCTGGGGATCATCATCCCGGCCACCAAGCTGGCCGCCGCCGGTCTATCTCTGGCCGCCTTCGCGGCCGTGTGGCTGCTGATGAACCGCACCCGGATCGGAAAGGCCCTGACCGCCACGGCCCTCAACCCGCAAGGCGCCCGTTACATGGGCATCTCAACCGAACGCATGAATGCCCTGGCCTGGGGCATCGGTGCCGCCTCGGCCACTGTCGCCGGCGCGCTGATCGTCAATTTCTGGTCCGTAAACCCCTATATCGGCCTGTTGTTCACCATGCTCGCTTTTGCCATCGTGGCCCTGGGCGGCTTCGGCAGCGTGCCGGGCGCCTTTTTCGCCGGCATCGTGGTCGGGCTAATCACCGAACTGCCCGGATTCTGGGATTTTATGGCCTACACCTTCGAATTCGACTGGATGGCCAATGTCCCCATGACATCGTTTAAGTACATGTGGGTGTACGTGGCCTATTTCGTGATCATGGTCGTGCGGCCGCGGGGGTTGTTCGGATGGAAGCACTGAAGAACGCCTTTGATTTTTCCGACTTTCCCCGTTCGGATCTGATGATTGCCGTTTTGGTCGGCGGCGCTTTCCTGATCTTTCCCCTCTTTCCCCACTCGGCCTTCGCGATGGCGACCATGATTCAGTTTTTCATGTTTGCGCTTTACGGGATGGGCTGGAACACCATCGGCGGCTATGGCGGGCAGGTCGACCTCGGCAAGGCCCAGTATGTCGGCATCGGAGCCTACACCACCGCGGTCATGCTGATCCGCTGGGACATCCCCTTCTGGCTCTCGATGCCGATCGGCGTGCTCTTTTCGATCACCTGGTCGTTTATCATCGGCTATCCGCTCTTTCGCCTCAAAGGCCATTACTTCGCGATTGCGACGATCGCCACCTCCCTGGTGCTCAAGGACCTTTTTGAAGTGTGGAATTTCGTCGGCGCCGCACGCGGTTTAGAAATTTCCCCGATCAAATACTCGCCGCCGGACTTCTGGCGGCTGATCTTTCGTGAAGACGTCTATTACTACTACGTCATCTTCGTTTTCTTTCTGATCGGCATCCTTTACATCAACTGGTTCCGAAAGTCGCGCCTGGGCTTTCAGCTGCGGGCGATCAAGGACAACGAGAGCGTGGCCCAGTCGCTGGGCATCAATGTCCACTGGGCCAAAATCAAGACCTATGCCATCGCCACCGCCTTCGTCAGCGTGGTCGGCTCCTTTCACGCCTGCTACATCAAAAACATCGAGCCCGGAGACACCATGAGCCTCAACCTCTCGATTCTGATCGCCCTGATGGCCATGCTGGGCGGAGCCGGATCGTTGTGGGGGCCGATCATCGGCGCCGGTGTCCTGATCCCTCTCAAAAGCTATCTCAAGGAGTGGCTGGGCGCCTCGGCGGGCCTGGTCGGCATCGACCTGGTCATCTACGCCGCGATCATAATGGTCATCTCCGCCGCCGAGCCGCGCGGCCTGTGGGGGATTGTCGAAAAAATCCGCCGCCGGAGGTACCGCTGATGCCGCTGCTGGAAGTCCGTAACCTGAGGAAGGATTTCGGCGGGCTGCGCGCCAACGACAAGATTTCTTTCGGGCTCGAAGAAGGCGAACTGCTGGGCGTCATCGGCCCGAACGGCGCCGGCAAGACCACCCTGTTCAACTGCATCGCCGGCCTGCATCCACTGACCGCTGGGCAGATCCTGTTCGACGGCACGGACATCACCGGCCTGCCGGCCTTCGCCGTCGCGCGGCGCGGCCTGGCCCGCACCTTTCAGGTGTATGCGGCCTCAGGCGACCTGTGCGTTCTGGAAAACGTGATGGTGGGCGCCTTCATGCACACCCGCAACCGCCGCCAGGCCAGAGAGCAGGCGCAGAACATTCTGGAAAAGCTCAACATAGGCGAGGTGGCCGGCGCCATGGTGAGTGAACTGCCGGTCGCGGCCCAGAAACGCGTGACCATGGCGACCGCCCTGGGAACATCCCCCAAACTGTTGCTGCTCGACGAGGTGGCCGCCGGCCTGAATCCGGGTGAAATCGATGAGATCCTGACCATAATCCGCGCCGTGCATCGTGACATGGGCATCACGGTCATGCTGATCGAGCACGTCATGGAACTGGTGATGACCATCAGCGACCGCGTCATCGTGCTCGATTACGGGCGCAAGATCGCCGACGCCCCGCCCCGGCAGATCGCCGATGATCCGAAGGTCATCAAGGCCTACCTGGGAGAACGTTACGTGCGCGACAACACCGGCAAGGCGACTTAAACAATGGGACAGCCGCTGCTCACCGTCGAAAACATCCGTGTGCGCTACTCCGGGCTGCCGGTCCTGCAGGGGGTCTCAATCGATCTTGGCGCGGGTGAAACCGTGTGCGTGGTGGGAGCCAACGGGGCCGGAAAATCGACCCTGCTGCGGGCCGTCATGGGCGCCCA
>JBAPSB010000067.1:0-21653 GCA_049281435.1 Desulfobacterales bacterium | reverse complement strand
CATTTGAGAACCAACGAAGCCGCTCAGTTGAACAGTGCCCTTGTAAGTCTCGACACTGATCTCAAATGATTTGAGAAAATCATCGGCCGCAAGCAAAGATTTGACCTTGGTCGTAATGACCGAGTCGTCAACGTATTCCCCGGTGCCTTCCTGTTTGGATGTCGATGCACACCCCACAAAGGTGGCGATGAGCAAAATCATGACCAAATAGCCGAAAACCCAATTCCTCTTTTTCATAGCAGTTACTCCTTTCTGTAAACACCTCACCTTGTCCGGCAAGGGTTCAAATTGTTATGCTCGCCTTCGTCACTGAATAACCTGAATCAGCACCACGATTATGGCGATGACCAGCAAGGCATGAATGACGCCGCCCACGAGAAAAATACCACCCACGATCGGTGCAAGCAGAAGTGTTTTCGCCTTCTCGGTCGTCTAATGGATAGGACCGATTTGGTTTAGTTCATGAGACTCCCCGCAGGCTGAATAATTCTCCGTCCCTGAATGCCACGGTCAGGCACCACAGAGCAGTAAAACCAATGTCTTCAGGATTTGCCGAATTCGGCCACAGCCTTTTTGTAAGCATTACCCAAATCATCCATGGCCGCATCGATACCTGATTTTAGTTGCTCCCACGCTTTTCCGCTGGATGAACTCAGCTCCTTCAACTTTGCAGACACCTGATCCTGTTTTTGGCGCAATGCCGTCAGCTGTTGTTCAGCTTTCGCCTTCGCATCCCCTCCCAGCTTTTCCGCCTCTGACTGCAGTTGATCAATTTCCTTCTCGTATTCGGCGAGTCTGGTATCCGTCTGTTCGCGAAAGGCCTGCATCTGCTCCTGGGTGTAGGCCTTGGTTGCGTCATAAGCTTCCTTGGTTTCCTTTTTGACATCTTCCTTGGACACGGTTGCTGGCTCGCTCTGGGTTTTTTCCTTCTCACCGCAACCCGGCAGGGCTCCCAGGGCTAGCAACAGCAATATTGTCAGTAACCCTCTTACAAACAATCCACTTTTCATTTGAAAAACCTCTTTTTGACATCATTTTGTTTGTTTTTTTAACGTGGTTTTTTCAAGGCATCTCTTGTTCTGTTTCTCTATCGATGATTACTTCACCTATTCGCGCTTCGATTCGGACAACATCTTTCTGAGCTCCTCTCCCTGCACACTTTCCTTCTGCGAGAGGAGATGGGCCAAATCATCGAGTACAGGTCGCTGTTCGGAGAGGATTTTTCGCACGCGTTGATGGGCTTCCTCGACAAACCGTGTGACCTCTTCGTCAATTTGGGCGGCCTTCGCTTCGCTGTAATTTTTACCGGGCGAAAAACTATCCGGGAGAAACATCGGTTGGCGCGGACGCTCATAGCTCACCAGTCCCAGGCGATCGCTCATGCCGTATTCCGTGACCATGGAGCGGGCGATGTCTGAGGCCCTCTGTAAGTCGTTCTGGGCGCCGGTTGAGATTTCTTCAAAAACCAGCTCCTCCGCCACCCGGCCGCCTAAAAGAACGGCCAGACGGTCCAGCAGCTCCGAGCGCGTCATCAAATAACGATCCTCAGTCGGTTGCTGCTGGGTATATCCGAGCGCCGCAATTCCCCGGGGGATAATGGAAATCTTGTGCACCGGGTCGGCATGTTCGACAGACTCGGCCACAATCGCATGTCCGGACTCATGAAAGGCGACAATTTCTTTCTCCTTGGCATTCATCACCCGGTTCTTTTTCTGAAGGCCCGCAACCACCCGGTCGATGGCCTCATCGAAATCCGCCAGTTCCACCTTTTCTTTATTATTTCGGGCCGCCAGCAGCGCGGCTTCATTAATGATGTTGGCCAGGTCGGCTCCCACGAAGCCCGGGGTGCGGCCGGCGATATTTCGCAGATCGACTTCGGGATCCAACACCACATTCTTGGCGTGAATTTTCAAGATGGCTTCCCGGCCGTTGATATCCGGCCGGTCAACCAGAACCTGCCGATCGAACCTTCCCGGGCGCAACAAGGCCGGGTCCAGGATTTCGGGCCGATTGGTGGCGGCCATGATGATGACCCCTTTATTTGTCTCGAACCCATCCATCTCCACCAGGAGTTGGTTAAGTGTCTGCTCGCGTTCATCATGCCCCCCCATGACATTCATTCCCCGGGCTTTCCCCAGCGCGTCCAGCTCATCGATGAAGATGATGCAGGGCGCCTGGCCGGCGGCCTGAGAGAATAGATCGCGAACGCGGGCTGCGCCCACGCCGACGAACATCTCCACAAACTCGGACCCGCTGATGCTGAAGAAGGGCACTTTGGCTTCCCCGGCCACAGCTCTGGCCAAAAGGGTCTTACCTGTACCCGGCGGGCCGACCAGAAGCACTCCCTTGGGAATTCTCCCACCCAGTTTCTGGAATTTCCCCGGATTGCTCAAAAATTCAACGACCTCCTGGAGCTCTTCCTTGGCCTCATCGATGCCGGCTGCATCGGCGAAAGTGACCTTCGTTTCACTTTCGGCAAAAATTTTGGCTTTGCTCTTGCTGAAAGACATCACCCCCATCCCCGGCCCCATCTTTTTCATGGCGTAGCGCCAGATCAGGAAAAAAAAGCCTATGGGGATGACCCAGGAGAGAATGCTGCTCAAGAGTTTATTTTCGTACTGTCCGGAATAACTGACTTTGCGGTCATCCAATTCCTGCACCAGGTCGGGGTCATCCACCCGAATGGTGGTGAACTTCTGGACCGGATCTCCCTTTAGCGTTCCGCTGATATTATCAGGGCCAATGGTCAATTTGGCAATGTTGCCCTCGGTGGTGTATTGTTTGAATTGGCTGTAGGGAATCGTCTCCACTTTTCCAGAAAAAAAGTATTGTTGCAGGTAGGTAAACAAGAGGAAAACCATCAGGAAATACCAGATGCTGAAATGAGCCTTAGGGGGCAGGGCGTCCTTTTTTTTCCGGGGGTCCTGGACACCAAAGCGGGTACGAAGCTTGTTCATCAGGTTGCTAATAGGATCTTTATTTTCATTGGGCGCCATTTTCATTTTCCCATATTTTTCTGTGCAGACATGCCATGCCTGTTTGAAATTCAAGGCACCTCAAGGAGGCTCCCGAGTGATCCACCGCCGGTAAAAAAGTATACTTTTTGAAGTTTGATTGAGCGTCCGACTGTTATTCAAAGCCTTTTGACGACAATCAGAAAAGCTTGCTTGTCAGGTCGTGCATGGCCTTCACAATATCCAGGATCGCCTCGTGCATGCCCTCCGCGCCTGAGCCTATGTCCGATGCTTCTTTCTTCTGGATCCTGCCCTGAACCTCGGATTTGATTTTTTCCAGGTTTTGAGCGTGTTTTTCAAACTGCAGACGATGCTCTTCTTTCATGTCTTTGATGACATCGGAATTAATCTGGCGGATGAGTTCATCGGCCTCAGCCAGTAATTGCTCGATATTCATGGATTCTAATTTCTTGGACATAATGTTTCCTTTCCTTGACCTTTCGGCGGGTTCATCTCACTACCGACGTTATTTCCCGTCTGAAAGCGATTTAAAGAATGTATAACTCGCAAATTTTCCGGTAGTGGTAACCATAGATTGCAAGGGTGACGGCTAATGGCACCTGCCTGGGCCTGCGGATCAGCGTCCAGAGCAACAGATGCCAGTACTGGAAGCGTTCCTTACCAAAAATGCCGAGCTTGAAGCCGGAGTGAAAGAACGCCAGAAACCGCTTAAAATCCATTTGTAGATAAGCAAAATATTCACGATTCAACCTCCTTTCACACGCCGGCATGCTCTTTCGCCACGCGCAGCTTGAACGGCGTTCATCCCTTCGGCGAGCTGGACGGTGTATATACGGATGCCATGCGGCTGACGTAATAGACTTTTTGTCCCCAGTAAAACACCGAATATGTCGGATTTTAAATGGCGGTCCAATTTTTCGCGGTTTTTCCACTCCTCAAGCACACACAGCAGGTTTTTGTCCTTCATGTCGCATAAGAGCGAACAGCTGAGACAGCCCGCCTCCTTTTCCATTGGTCCCATCATCGACAGGAGCGTTTGCACCACCTCTTTCTGCTTTTCGGCCAGCACATTCAGGGTTATTCGGACCACGATCATTGCAGTCACCTTCCGGTAAGGCCGGCCATTGGGTTTATTTTATTATTTCGAGCATCGACCGCTCGTTCGTCCAAGACTAAACAGTACCGACAATTCACTATCTTTAATAATCAAAGTTCATGCCGGATTTCGTGAGTTCAGCTTTTTAACAACATCATGCTGATTTAATGGAGAAATATGATCGAGAAAACGTGGGTGAGCAGGATAGAAATGATCAATGCTAATGGTCATATGTGATCAATGGTCATATATGACCAACTATCCGGTTTGAAACGACGATAAAGCTCGGTCACACTTTTACCCGGCAGCAGCAGTTCTTCAATCAAGAGGCTATGTTTTTAAAACGCCGCACCGTTCAAGAAACCCACCCTGACGCTGCTCAACATGGCCAGAGATCGGGTTGCCAGTCTGGCCGATGCACTTTACCGTTTCGATCGGCACTGGACCAGGGAGGGTGTCGCCGCGGCGGGAAAATGATCCGCCGCCGATGTCATCTGGCCCTGCCAGGATTTTTGATCCCGGCGGGGCTTTTTTGTGGGAGAGAGGTAGAACACGCGAATGTCTGAATTTTTCTTAAAAAAATTGCTTGAATCGAGAACTAAAATCGTCTAAAAAGTCATTCTTGAAAAATTGTGCCTAAATTGATCCCGCGAGGTCAAATTTTATCAAAAACCACCAAACATTTACCAACTTGTTTGGTCATTAAAAAACCAGTGAAATCAAATAATAACCTGAAATCACTGGTTTTTTTTCACTTATTTCGGTCTCGTAATGCGTAGGTCTGCGGTTCGATTCCGCAAGGTAGCTCCAAAAGCTGCAAGGGGTTGGCTGATGCTTCAACCCCTTTTTTCATTTCCGAAATCGGCCGTTGCGCCCGAAATCGTGCCCATCCGTGGTTCAAGACAGGCCGGCTGCTTTTGTTAATTACTCGAAACTTGCTCATTGCCACGGGTTCTGAAATGGGTTCCTGTATCTTACCATCCCCCGAATAATACTGTATTTACCGTATTTCGAGTCCCTCCCTTGTCGACGTAAATGTCAACATAAGCGATCGGTGCTCAATATCACCGTAGAATCATCATAGAATAAATCCGACTCCGGCATAAGCCGGTCAATCATTTCGGAAGGAATCGGACGTGATGTTGACTGAAACCATTCAAAGCGTTTTCCCGCGAACCGGTGATATACCGGAAACCCTCTTAAAGGATATCCCCCGCCGCCAAACCGGCTATCTCGTCAACGGTGAGGTTCGGGTCTGGAACGGCCCCTGCCAGGAGGTGCTCTCGCCCGTCTGGGTGACGGACGAGACCGGCCCCAAGCCATTTTTCATCGGTGAATACCCGCTGCTGACAGAGGCCGAAGCGTTTCAGGCCCTCGATGCGGCGGTGGCCGCCTACGATCATGGCCGGGGGGTGTGGCCGACCTTGCCGGTGGCCGGGCGCATCGATCACCTGGAGCGGTTCACTTTCCGGATGATCGAAGCCAGGGACCCGGTCGTGCGGTTTCTGATGTGGGAGGTGGGGAAATCGCTTCAGGATTCGGAGAAGGAATTCGACCGGACGATTCACTACATAAACGACACCATCGCCGCGCTCAAAGAGCTGGACCGCAATTCTTCCCGGTTCACCATCGCGGAGGGCATCATCGGTCAGATCCGGCGTGCCCCCTTAGGCGTCGTGCTCTGCATGGGACCGTTCAATTATCCGCTCAACGAGACATTCACCACGCTGATCCCGGCCCTGGTCATGGGAAACACCGTGATCCTAAAGCCGCCCAAGCACGGCGCACTGCTGTATGCACCGCTGCTGGCAGCCTTTGGCGATGTTTTCCCGAAAGGCGTGATCAACGTCATCTATGGCGAGGGCCGAAAAGTGATTCCCCCGCTCATGGCCTCCGGCAAGATCCACGTGCTGGGACTGATCGGCACCAGCAGGACGGCCAACGCATTGAAAAAACTGCACCCCCACCCCAATCGCCTGCGCTGTGTGCTGGGGCTGGAGGCCAAGAATCCCGCCATCGTGCTGAAAGGCGCCGATCTCGATCTGGCCGTAAAGGAATGCGTTCTCGGCTGCCTTTCCTTTAACGGGCAGCGCTGCACGGCGCTCAAGATCCTCTTTGTGGAGGCCGATATCGCAGAGGCGTTTCTCGAACGCTTCAGCGCCGCCATCACCGCGTTGTCCTTCGGGATGCCGTGGCGGCAAGGGGTTTTCGTGACACCGGTCGCGGAAAAAGGCAAAACGGATTACCTGCGGGAATTGGTGTCGGACGCTGTTACGCAAGGCGCCCGGGTCGTCAATCCCGCCGGGGCGACAATTTGCGGCAGTTTCTTTTATCCGGCCATCCTGTACCCGGTCAACGACAAGATGAGAGTGTATCACGAGGAGCAGTTCGGCCCGGTGATTCCGGTCCTGCCCTTCGATCGGATCGAGGAGCCCATTTCCTATATGATCGATTCGAACTACGGCCAGCAAGTCAGCATTTTCGGAAGCGATCCGGACCAGATCGCGCGTTTGATCGACCCGCTGGTAAACCAGGTCTGCCGGGTCAATATCAACAGCCAGTGCCAGCGCGGACCGGACACGTTTCCCTTCACGGGTCGCAAGGACTCCGCCGAAGGCACCCTTTCGGTATCCGACGCGCTGCGGGTTTTTTCCATTCGAACGCTGGTAGCCGCCAAGCAAACGGAGTTGAACAAGCAGATCATCACCCGCATCGTGCGGGATCACAAAAGCAAGTTCCTGGCGACCGACTTTATTTTATAGCCTGTTCAGTCCGATGCCTTTCCCACCTGAGCGCGGCTGAATTTCAGGCGGATTTTTTTAACCAGATCATCGATCTCCCGGATGTGCGCCAAACGCCCGACCCCGATCAAAGCCACCGCGAACACGACACCCACCACCACTGCGACCGCCAGGTTGCCCGTGAAAGTCGTTTGGTCGAATACCCCCTGCAACCAATTTTTGAACCATTCCAGTCCGATCCCCAGCAGGCCGCTCAGAAGGAGCATGAAGAGATAAAACGAGTATACCGCGCGGCTGCCGCGGTTAGCGCTGCGCCTGTTCCACAGCGCGTAGAGCACCCCCACCTGGAAAACCGAGGACAACGACACCGCCAGTGCGATCCCGCCGGCGCCGATCAGTTTCAGGCCATACCAGTATACCGGCAGGCTGCACAAAACACCGATGGTGCCGAAAACCGCCGGAAACCAGGTGTTTTGCATCGCATAGTACCCCCTGACCACGACCGTGTAGGCCGACAGCGCAAACGCCCCCGGCAGCAGATAAAGAAGGATGCGGGCGGTCAGGGCGGTGGCCGCGGCGTCGAAACGGCCGCGCTCGAACAGAAGATGGACGATTTCGTATCTGAGCACCATGAGCAAAACCGACAGCGGGATCACCAGGGCGAGGTAGCGCAGAGCCCCGTTTAAGAGCGCATTCATTTCCTGCATTTTGTTTTCGGCGGCCAGGCGCGCCATGAAGGGATACGAGGCCACGCCGACGGCCTGGCCGAACAGGCCGACGGGGATCAGCAGAATCGTGCGGCCGTAATTCAGGCCGGCGATGCCGCCGGGCGGCAGATAGGCCCCGAAAAAGCGGATGAAAATTTCCATTGAAAACATCATCGTCAAGCCCGCCATCAGGGGCAGCGTGAGAAGGACGTATCTTTTCACGTCCGGGTGCCGCAAATCGAAGACCGGGTAAAATTTCAACCCCACCCGGCGGGCGCCCCACCATTGCAGGGCGAAATTGCCGATGAAGGCCCCCGCCATCACACCCCATGAAAACCCTTCCATCCCCAGCCGGGGACCCAACACGAGCCCGCAGAAAATAATGCCGACATTGTAAAAAATAGGTGCCAGGGCCGGTATGGCGAATTTCTCCCGGGCAAACTGGACCGCCATCAACAGGCCGCCGGTAAAAAAGAAAAACTGGGCCGGCATGATGATGCGGGTCATATTGACCACGCGCATTTTAAACACAGGGTCGGGGCGTCCATGGGCGATGAGGTCAATCAATTGCGGCGCAAGAAGGCAGGCCATCAGAATGAAAATGAGCAGAAAGCCTCCCACCACCGTCAGAACCAGTGAGAACACCCGCCAGCCTTCGGTCTCGTCGCCTTGGGCGATGTAGCGCGAGAAAAGCGGAATAAAGGTGATCGACAAAAATCCGCTGGCGACAATGTGATTCAGGATTTCAGGGATGAAAAACGCCAGCTGGTAGGCATCGACCGCCCCGCTGGCGCCGCCGATGTAGGCGATGACCATCTCGCGCGCCAGCCCGATCAGACGGCTCAACAAGACCGATGCCATCATGATGATCGAAGCGATCCCGACCTTTTTTCGTATCGAATAAGACATCGCTGATATCGCCGACTTTCCAAGAATTAGTCAAAACCGCAGATCGCCTGAGGCCGGAAGCCCTGCGCACTGAACCGCGCAAGGCCTTTTCAAGCGGATCGGCCGCCCCGGCGGGCGCCGTTTCGGATCGGGCAGCGCAAGCCGCCGGTTTACTAACAGAAATCACACCAAAAGGCAAAAATTACCGCGGCCGGCCGGTAAATATCATTTCTTCTGCGAAGAAAAATATGGTAAGAAATCGGGCATATCCGACAACCGAAATCCTTTGCAAAGGAGTTGCCGCAGCGCTGTCGAGCAACGCTGCGGCAAACGTGAGAATGCTTCAACTGATTCGCGACTGGATTGACCGCCATTTTTCCGATCCGCAGATCCTGGTACTCGGCTTCATGCTGGTGCTCGGATTCGTTTTCATCTTCATGTTCGGCGACATGCTGGTTCCCGTTTTTGCCAGTATCGTGATCGCCTACATGCTCGATGGCATGGTCGCCCGCCTGGCCCGCGTCAAAGTCCCGCGCATGCTCTCGGTGTTGATCGCCTTTATCGTCTTCATGGCCGGCCTCCTGCTGCTGATCATTTTCCTGCTGCCGCTTTTGTCGCGCCAGATAGCGCAGCTCATCCAGCAGCTGCCGATGATGCTGGCCGCCGGTCAGCACCAGCTGAGCCGCCTGCCCGAACGATACCCGGATATCATCTCGCAGACGCAGGTCAATCAGGTGCTCGATTTCATCGGTTTCGAGCTGACGAACCTGTTCAAGCGCGTCCTGTCACTTTCCATCGCATCGGTGCGCGGGATTATCTCAATCCTGGTCTACCTGATTCTCGTGCCCCTGATGGTCTTTTTCATGGTGAAGGACAAGGAAAAGATCCTGGGCTGGTTTGCCGCCATTCTGCCGGACAACCGCTTGCTGGCCAGCCAGGTGTGGCGTGAGGTCAACCAGCAGTTCGGCAACTACATCCGCGGGAAAATCCTGGAAATCCTGATCGTGTGGAGCGTCAGTTACGTGACCTTCAAGCTGCTGGGCCTGCAGTTGACGATGCTGGTGTCGCTGATGGTCGGCTTCTCGGTCCTGGTTCCCTACGTGGGCGTGACGGTGATCTTCCTGCCGGTAGCCCTGTTTTCCTATTTCCAATGGGGGCTCGGCAACGAATTTTTCTATGCCTTGATTGCCTACTCGATCATTCAGTTGCTCGACGGCAACCTGCTGGCGCCCCTGCTGCTGTCCGAAGTCGTCAACCTGCATCCGGTGGCCATTATCGTTTCCGTACTGCTGTTCGGCGGGTTGTGGGGAATCTGGGGCCTCTTTTTCGCCATACCGCTGGCCACGCTCGTGCATGCGGTCATGAAGGCCTTGCTCAACCGTCGGGCCACGGCGCGGTCCAAAAAGGATCAGGAGTGCCCCAACTAGTGGTGCGCCATCTTCGACGTGTCGATCGGGCCGATTGGCGCGTGTTTGCATTCTGCGACCGGGATCATTATATATAAAAGTTGGGTCGACACCATGCAAAAGGTTTGGGTCCCGCCGTTTCAAGCGTCTTTAAATTGCTGCAGAAGTGGCTGCTGTATAAACAGAGGGAGGCTCGCGGTGAATCCCGATTGTGAGTCCGAAAAACTGAGGTCCTATGGCCTGTGTCTGGGTGCGTCCACCCTGTCGCTGGTGGCGGTGGAGGCGGACCGGTGTGCCGGCTGCGGCTCGGCCGCTTACGCGCAACCGCGCGTGGTGCAGAAGGTGGTCCAGCCGCATGGCGGCGATCCCCGGGCGGCGCTGCGGCGAATGTTGTCGACGCTCGATATTGCCGCGGCGCGGCGGATCGCCGTCACGGGTCGTAAGTTCCGGCAGTTCATGAAACTCAGTACGATTTCCGAACCCGAAGCCGTCGAATACGCCTACCGGCACGTCAAACCGGCCGATGTCACCTGTCCGGCCGTGGTGTCGGCCGGTGGCGAAACCTTCATGGTCTATGTCCTGGATCGCATGGGCCAGATATCCAACGTGATCACCGGCAACAAATGTGCTTCCGGGACGGGTGAATTTTTCCTGCAGCAACTCCGGCGCATGGATGTCTCCCTGTCCGAAGCCGCCCACTGGACCTCGACCGCGGATCCTTACGCCGTCTCCGGACGGTGCTCGGTCTTTTGCAAGTCCGACTGTACCCACGCCACCAACAAAGGCGTGCCGAAATCGAAAGTCACGGCCGGTCTGTGCCGCATGATGGCCAACAAGATCCTGGAACTCCTGAAAAAGGTCGATCGGCAAAACATTATGTTCGTCGGCGGCACGGCCCAGAACAAGATGATGATCGCCTACCTGCGCGAACAGATCCCCGGGCTGATCGTGCCCAGGGAGGCCGCCTACTTCGAAGCCCTGGGGGCCGCCCTCTGGGCGCTGGAAAACCAGACCCGGCCCCTGCCCGCCATAACCGATCTCTTTCGCAACGACGTCTCCGCTTTCGACCGGCTGCCGCCGCTGAGCCGTTTCAGGGACCAGGTCGCCTTCAAAACCATCGAGAAGAAAACGGTCAAGACCGGCGACCGGGCCTATATCGGGCTGGACGTCGGTTCGACGACCACCAAGGCCGTGCTGCTCCGCAAAGAAGACGACGCCATTCTGGCCTCGGTTTACCTGCGCACCAACGGCGATCCGATCGCGGCCTCCCGGTGCTGCTATCGGGAGATTCTCGCGCAGGTGGCGGCAGCGGTCGATCCCCAGGCGATCGACATCGAAGGCTTGGGAGTGTGCGGTTCGGGACGGCAGATTGCCGGCCTGCATGCCTTGACCGAAGGCGTCATCAACGAAATCATCGCCCACGCCACGGCGGCGGTTTATTTCGACCCGGCCGTCGACACGATTTTCGAAATCGGCGGACAGGATGCCAAATACACTTACATCACCAACGGCGTGCCATCGGATTACGCGATGAACGAGGCCTGTTCGGCCGGCACCGGATCTTTTCTCGAAGAGTCGGCCTACGAAACCCTGGGGGTCCGGATGGAGGATATCGCCGCCATCGCCCTCAAAGGCCGCAATGTGCCGAATTTCAACGATCAGTGTGCCGCTTTCATCGCGTCCGACATCAAAAACGCCATCCACGAAGGCGTCGGCCGCGAGGACATCATGGCCGGTTTAGTGTACTCCATCTGTATGAACTACACCAACCGGGTCAAGGGCAACCGTCCCGTCGGCACCAAGGTCTTCATGCAAGGCGGGGTCTGTTACAATCAGGGGGTTCCCCTGGCCATGGCGGCGCTGGTGGGAAAACCGATCATCGTCCCGCCGGAGCCCGGCCTCATGGGGGCCTTCGGCGTCGCCCTGGAAGTCAAAAACCGGATCGCCGCCGGACTGATGCAAAAAAAATCTTTCGATCTGGCAACGCTGGCGGAGCGCTCGGTGACCTATGGCCGGACGTTCACCTGCAAAGGGGGCAAGGAGAAATGCGACCGGCGCTGCCAGATCGCGTTGATCGAACTGGACGGAGGCACCTATCCGTTCGGCGGGGCCTGCAACCGGTACGACAATCTGAGACGCAAGGTCCGCTACGACGTCGATCGCCTCGATCAGGTCGGCCTCCGGCAGCGGATGACCTTCGAGAGCCCCGCGCTGCCTAGCGCGTCCGCAACCGGATCGAAAAGCCGGGGCCGCATCGGTTTCAACCGCAGCTTTCTGGTCAACACCTACTATCCCCTCTATTCGTCCTTTTTTTCCGAACTCGGCTTCGTGCCCGTGCTGCCGGAGACCTGCTCGCGCCAGGGCATCGATCAACGCAATGCCGCCTTTTGTTTCCCGGCCGAACTGGCCCACGGGTATTTCCACGCGCTTGTGACCATGGACCCGCCGCCGGACTATATCTTTTTGCCCCATTTCAGGGCGGTTCCCACCCAGGACAACCGCCTGAATTCTCTGGTCTGTCCGATCGTCCAGGGGGAAACCTTTATCCTGCGGTCCACTTTCAAAGAGCGCCTTGCAGCCTTGAGCGCCCGCGGCAGCCGTGTCCTCACCCCGCTGATCGACCTGACGCAGGGCCTTGCGGGGGCCCGGCGCCCGTTGATCGAAACCGCCCGGTCGATGGGCATCGGCGCCCGCAGCGCCCGGCGGGCGTTCGATGTCGCCCTCAACCGCCAGCAGCGCTATCTCGAGGACATGCTGACAGCGGGCCGCAGCACTCTGGCGGAACTCGAGCAGGACCCCGACCGCTTTGCGGTGGTCCTCTTCGGCCGGCCCTACAGTGCCTTTGTCGACGAGGCGCACATGGGCATCCCGCACAAGCTCGCGACACGGGGCGTGGCGGTGATCCCGCTCGATTTCCTGCCGTTGTCGCAGGAAAGAACCACGCGGCACATGTACTGGGGCATCGGGCAATTGATCACCCAGGCCGCCCGCATCGTGAAAAACCACCCCCAGCTCTTCGCGGTCTACATCACCAACTTTTCATGCGGTCCGGATTCTTTTCTCCTCGGGTATTTTCGCGGCATCATGGGCCGCAAGCCCTCTTTGACGCTGGAACTCGACAGCCACACGGCCGATGCCGGCCTCGAAACGCGTATCGAGGCCTTTCTCGACATCGTGACCGCCTACCGCAAGCTGGCCGCCAGCAACGGCATTCAGACGGTCAAGAAAACGTTTACGGCCGCCCGCACGCTTCTGGAAAACGGCGTTGCCCGGGTCGTCACCTCGCGGGGTGAAAAAATCGACATGACCGATCGGCGGGTCACCCTGCTTTTCCCGTCCATGGGCCGCCTGGCCAGCGAGTGCATCGCCGCCGTGTTCCAGGGCAAGGGCTTCAATGCCCGGGCCTATCCACCGGCCACCGAAGCCGATTTGAAAACCGGTCGCGCCAACACGAGCTGCAAGGAGTGCCTGCCGCTGATCCTGACCACCGGCACGCTGTTGAATTACGTTCAAAATGAAAAAAAGCCGGACGAGGTCCTGGTCTACTTCATGGCCGGCGGCAGCGGGCCGTGTCGCTTCGGGCAGTATTCGGTGTTCATGGAAAACCTGGTCCAGCGGCTCGAACTGCCCGATGTGACTCTGCTGACCTTGAGTTCAGAAAACGGTTACGCCGGCCTCGATACCGATTTTCAGCGCCGCGGCTGGTGGGCGATCGTCGTATCGGACGTTCTGGAAGACGTCCGCTCGATGCTGCTGGCCAATGCGGTCGACGTCGCAGCGGCCACGGCCGTATTCGAAGAGGAACTGGCGGCTGTCCTGGCGGCGCTCCGCCAGGGCGACTTCAAACACCTCGAGCGCTGCCTCGAAAAAACGGCGTTACGCTTGCGCCGGATTCGCCTCAAGCGCCCGCCGGCCGCGGTGCCGAAAATTTTCCTGGCCGGGGAAATCTTCGTCCGCCGTGACGCTCTCTCGCGGCAGTACCTCACCGAGAAAATGGCCGAGCTGGGGTTTGCCACGATCTGTTCACCGGTGAGCGAATGGATGCTCTACGCCGATTACCTCGTCCGGTCCGGCCGCACGGACTGCAAGCCGCCGCTGCTCGAGTATTTGAAATTTTTGCTGCGCTCCCGCTTCAAGGGGGTTTACGAAAGGCGCATCAAAGCGATTCTGGCCGGCTCGGAACTGGTGGCGCCCGCTGCGGTGGACATCGACGCCATTATCGCCGGAGCCGCCCGCCATCTGTCGCCCGATCTGGGCGGCGAGGCCATTTTGACGATCGGCAGCGCCCTATCAGAAATTGTCGACGTCGCCTGCGGCGTGATCGCGATCGGGCCTTTCGGCTGTATGCCCAACCGCCTTTCGGAATCGATTTTAAGTGAAACGATGAATCGCGCCGACAAGCTGAGCCGTCATCCTCACGACCAGCGGCTGCACGCTGTGCTTTCCGACATCGACGAATTGCCCTTTCTGGCCATCGAAAGCGACGGGTCACCTTTTCCGCAGGTGATCACCGCCAAACTCGAAGCCTTCTGCCTGCGGGCGCGCCGGTTGCACGAGCGGCTGCAAACTCTGAACTGAAATATGTGACACCCCTCCCTTCATCACCTGCCGCATCTGCCACACCCCACGACCGCAAGGCCGTCTGGGGCTGGGCGCTGTATGACTGGGCCAATTCGGCTTTTGCGACCACGGTCATGGCCGGGTTCTTCCCGCTTTTCTTCAAGCAGTACTGGAGCCAGGGCACCGATGCCAATGTCAGCACGGCCCAGCTGGGCCTGGGAAACTCCCTTGCCAGCCTGATCGTCGCGCTGCTGGCACCGGCACTGGGCGCGATTGCGGACAAGGCCTCGCTGCGCAAAAGGCTGCTGATATTCTTTGCCTATCTGGGCGTCACGATGACCGCCGCTCTTTTTTTGGTGGGAAAAGGTCAATGGGAACTGGCGCTCCTGCTCTACGTAACGGCTATCGTCGGCTTTTCGGGATCGATTGTTTTTTACGATTCCCTGCTGCCGGTCGTAGCGCCCGAAAAGCACATCGACCGAATATCCAGCCTGGGCTATGCCATGGGATACCTGGGCGGCGGACTACTGTTCCTGGTCAACGTCCTGATGACCACGATGCCGGAAAGTTTCGGCCTGCCGGATGCCGCCATGGCGGTCCGCTGCGCCTTTCTCTCGGTAGCGCTCTGGTGGGGTGGCTTCACCGTGTTTACCATCTTGTGGGTGCCCGAGGCGGCCGGGCGGACGGTGACCCCCGCCGTCCGCGGCGTGATTTTCGAGGGCCTGCGGCAATTTGGAACGACGCTGCGGGGATTTCGCCGCTCAAAAACCCTGTGGTTGTTTCTGGCGGCCTACTGGTTTTACATCGACGGGGTCGATACCATCATTCGCATGGCGGTCGACTATGGCCTGGCCCTCGGTTTTCAGGCCAGCGACCTTATCGGCGCCCTTCTGGTCGTTCAGTTTATCGGTTTCCCGGCCGCCCTCGGTTTCGGCCGGCTGAGCCAGGCCGTGGGCGCGCGCCGGGCCATCTTCCTGGCGATCGGATCGTATTTTCTGATCACCCTCTGGAGCACGATGGTGACTGTAAAGCATGAATTTTACATCCTGGCGGTCATGATCGGACTGGTGCAGGGCGGCATTCAGGCCCTGAGCCGGTCGTATTACACGCGCCTGATCCCCCTGAACCGAACGGCCGAGTATTTCGGCTTTTACAATATGCTGGGGAAATTCGCCGCGATCCTCGGGCCGGCCCTGATGGGCCTCGTCGGCTTGATCGTCAAACGCCGGCTGCTGCCCCCGGCACCATCGGCAGCCGAACTGGCATACTACGGTCAGGTGGCATCGCGCTGGAGCATCGGCTCGATTGCCATGCTGTTTCTCATTGGCGGCATCCTGTTCTACTTCGTTGACGAAAACAAGGGACGCGCCGAAGCCGCCCGCCTGTCCGCCCCCGACACCGCACCGACCGCTTTCATCTGAGCATTCCGCCCCCCCCCCCCGAAACCACGATTCGCAAGCCGCACGCTTCAGCGGA
Organism: Desulfobacterales bacterium; assembly: GCA_049281435.1. Taxonomy (GTDB): domain Bacteria; phylum Desulfobacterota; class Desulfobacteria; order Desulfobacterales; family SG8-13; genus JARFQH01. Next base: position 5,804 of record JBAPSB010000067.1, on the reverse strand, counting down.
GGCCGGAACGGGTGCGCCGCTTGAATGCCGACCAGAATACTTTACATACTAACAAGATTTTAGTATACTAATTCCACCTAGTGCCCATTCCGATTCAAAAATGGGCAATTTTAGCAAGTTCACGGAAATCAGGGGGATTTACACGGGAAAAGGAGATGACATGGACATGCATTTGATCGAAATCGATCCTGACGTATGGAATCATCTGAAACAGTTCGCCGAACCCTTTGTTGATACTCCCAATTCCGTCCTGCGCCGGCTGCTGCTCGATGAGGATGACCGGGAGGATGGCGCGGCGCTCAGCGTCATCGACATCAAAGGGGTGCCGAAGGCCTTGTCCCAGATTTTTGAAGTGCTTTACGAAATCGAAGTGAACGGCTGTTCGCGGGTCGAAGCGACCCACAAGGTTGCAGAAAAACGCGGGACGGCCCCGCAGACCGTGATCGACAAGTATTGCCGCCAGTTGAACAAGCGCGCCCATGAAATCGACCAGCTCTTCGACGAAAAAGGCTACGCGCAGTTCAAGAAAATGCTGAAACAAAAATTTACCGGCCACAGCAGCATTATCGACCTTTACTTCGATACGTTGACCGGAAACCCGCCAAACGCCGCCGCAGAGGATCCGGCCGAGGACGCCCCGGAGCCTTACGACTCTGAGCCGAACGAACCCGACGCTTTGCTGGCGCACGTCAATTGAGGCGCCCTGCCCTTTTTTGGCGGATGGCGGGCTCGCGGGCGGCAGTTCTCGCCTCCATCCGCAATCTTTTTACAGCGCTTCCGAACGTTCGATTCATACCTCGGGGGGGGGTGTTCGCCGGGCAAGGCCGCATCCCGCCTATAGCGGGAGTTACGGCAAGGCGTACTTTATGTGCTTCGCAGCCGGAAACCCGCTGCGACTCCCGCCATAAGCGGGACCCAGCGGAAAAAAGACCATTTACGGATGGGCGCTATCCAGCAATTCGGCTGAATGACAACCATGGATTTTTTTAGATCCTTTTGCGGAGAGAACGCATATGGCTGATATGGACGATACGCGGCTCAAGGTTGAAATTGATGAAATTGCGGCCAAGATTGCCTCCACCATGAAAAAAATCGAAGATCTTGTTCCGCTGAACGGCCCCGCAACCGAGGCTCCCGCCGCCGCGCAAACCGGTTCGCCGCCGGCCGGCGATGACGGGCCCGAAGGGCCTTCCCAAGCCCCAAAATGATTGATGCACTTGATATATTTAAGTTTTCATTCCATGCGCCTGGAAAAATAAATGTTGACCTTCGGGGGTAACTCCATTAATGAAACGGTTAACTGTAAAGTGGATCACGAAAAAGATGACGCGCATTTCAGGAGGTGCTCCATGGCGTTGACCAAAAACGAAATAGTCACGGCGGTGCACGAGCTGGGATTCACCAAAAAAAAATCCGTCGACACCGTGGAGTCTCTGCTGGAAATAATAAAAACGACTCTGGAACGGGGTGAAGACGTCCTGATTTCCGGGTTCGGGAAATTCTGTGTCAAGGAAAAAAACAAGCGCCGCGGTCGCAATCCGGCGACCGGATCGGACCTGATCCTGCGGGAGCGCAAAGTCGTGACGTTCAAATGCTCAGGCAAACTGAGAAACAAGATCAACCGGTCGGACTGATCTACCGCACCGGCTGACGACCTGTGCGTCAGCGGTGATTTCGGTTCATAGCCTTGTGCGGCGTTCCTTTCGATTCATCCGTCTTTTCATTATCCTGCCATCGTTCTTGCAAGCCTTCCCATTCGCTCAACCGTTTCACAGCTCGATCCCGTAGGCCTTTATCTTACTGAGCAACGACGGGTGGCTGATTTCCAGAAGGCGTGCGGCCCGGGTTCGATTTCCACCGGTTTCGGTGAGCGCTTTTGAGATGAAGTCTTTTTCGAGGCCTCTCTGGGCTTCTTTCAGGGAAAAACCATTGCCGCCGGAAGCTGACGGCCCCGGGTCGGTTTTCGTGCCGATGCCGTCGGGAAGGTCGGCGGGCGTGATAGCATCTTGCTCGGCCAGGACCACGGCCCTTTGAACCACATTTTCCACCTCGCGGACATTTCCCGGCCAGGAATGCTTCATTAAACTGGCCATGGCTGCCGGAGCGATCGAGACGATATTCTTTTTCAACTCCCGGTTGAAGCGCTCGATAAACAGCTGACACAGGGGCGGGATATCCTCGGGGCGCTCCCTTAAGGGCGGCAGGTGAATCCGCAGCACGTTCAAGCGATAAAACAGGTCTTCGCGAAAGCTTCCCCGCCGGATTTCCGCCTCCAGATCCTTTGCCGTCGCGGCGATCACGCGCACATCGACCCGGTGAGTTTTGGAATCGCCCACCGGCCGGACCTCGCTCTCCTGCAGCACCCGCAACAGCTTGACCTGCAAAGACGGAGGCAATTCACCGATTTCATCCAAAAACAGCGTCCCGCCCGCGGCGGCTTCGAAGAGACCGCTTTTATCCCGGTCCGCGCCGGTAAAGGCCCCCTTTTTGTAGCCGAACATTTCACTTTCGAGCAGATTTTCGGGGATCCCGCCGCAATTGACCGGCACGAGAGGCTCGGAAACCCTTTCACTGTAAAAATGGATGCCGCGGGCGATCAACTCTTTTCCGGTACCGCTCTCGCCGGTAATCAACACGGTGGTATTGTGCCGGGCGACCTTTTTCGACAGGTCGAACACCGCCTGCATGGCCTTGCTCTGTCCCACCATGCTGTTGAACCGGCTGTCGGCCTGGATGTTTCTGAGCCGCTCCCGCAGAAAGCTGTTTTCTGTTTTCAGCCGCTCGCGCTCTTCGGCTTTTTTAAGGGTCAGGGTGACCTCGTCACTCTTGAAGGGTTTTGAAATGTAATCGTAGGCGCCGAGTTTCATGGCCTCTATGGCCGTCTCGATGCTGCCATAGGCCGACATCATGATCACGGTCGAGCGCGCAATCAGCTCCCCGGCGGTCTTCAGGAAGGTCATGCCGTCCATCTTGGGCATTTTTATGTCGCAGAGGATAAAATCGTAGCTGGACTGTTCCAGCATTTTCAGCCCCTCAGCGCCTTCGGCGGCCGTATCGACCGTGTAACCGGAATTTTTCAGCATGGCCGAAAGCATGTGACGCATATTGCTTTCGTCATCGATCACGAGCAGTCGCCGCGACTCCCGGCCGCTTACCGCAAAACGTGTTTCATCCATATTATAAAGACCTGCTGTCCGAGCCACCACCGGGCAGGGGAGCGTCCCGGTGGCGGGAACGGCTGAAGGGTGTCGAAATGTCATGATCCGTCAACCTGGTGCCGGGCTCCGGACCGGCTTCATCGGCAATGGCCACGGTGTGGCCGGGCGGTTCACACAACGGCAAGGTCACGAACATGGTCGTTCCTTCGCCAAACCGGCTGACGGCCGAAATCTTGCCGCCCAGGCTTTCGATGATCATGAAACTGACCGAAAGCCCGAGGCCGGTCCCCTTGCCGGGCTCTTTGGTCGTATAAAAAGGATCGAAGATATCGCCGATGTTTTCAGGTGCGATGCCGACGCCATTGTCGATGACCGCAATCTCCAGCAGCGGTGTTGCGGCAGGGGGCACCCGGCCGTTCGTGATCCGTGCGCCCGCGCGAACCGTGGATTCAATCGTCAGGCGGCCGTGCTCCGGGGAGGCTCGCGAGGCCAGGGCATCGACGGCGTTTAAAATCAGATTCAGGAAAACTTGCCGCAGCTGATTCGGGTCCGCCATGACCCAATCGCTTTTTGCCGCCAGATTCAGTTGAATGTTAATTGACGCCACCTTCGGCTCGAACCGCACGACCTCGGAGATGTCGGTAACGATCTCATGTGCCTGCACCAACGTGGCTCCGTCAATCGAGGGCCGCGATAAATCGAGCAACTGACGGATAATCGTGTTGATTCTATTGATCTCGTTGCCGGTGCGGCGAAGGTAGTCACGTTTTTCGGCCGCGCCGATATCAGCGTTTTCCTGCTGGAGAAGTTCGAGATAGCCCATGACAATTCCGATTGGATTGCCGATCTCGTGGGCAATACCGGCTGAAAGGCGCCCGACGGACGCCAGCTTTTCGGCGCGGATGACTTCCTGTTGGGCCTTGCGAAGCTCGGTGTTGGCTTTTTCAAGAGAGGCGACCGTCGCGCGTAATTTCTGCCGGTCAGCGGAAATCCTTTCCAGCATGAGGTTGAGCGACTTGGAAAGCTGGTGGAGTTCGTTGTCCTCCTTGCGCACGGCAAAGATCCGGCCGGTTTCGTCTTCATGGTAGTCTTCCGCGCGGCGGGCCAATCGCTGCAGCGGCTCCAGATAAAGTTTCGTGATCCGGTAAACGCCGACAGCCGTCAGGATCACGACATTGATGACGCCATATATGACAAAGATTTTTTGGGATCGCCTTTGGGCTTGATTGAGGCCGTCGAGGGTGGTGACCGCACCGACGGCGCCCTCGATGACGCCCTGATGTATCGACGGGTTGGCCACTATCAGGCTATCATCCTGCAACCAGAAAAAAACCCGGCTCCGTCCTGAAAAACAGAGTTCCTGACGACCAGAGTCGACCGCCGATTGCACGCACGTGCGCAATTCCTGCTTCAGGTTTCCGTCGGGTCCCCGATCGAAGCGGACGTTGCCGCTGCGATCGACGGCCAGGGCAAAATCGATATGTGTTTGCGAAAGAAGGGTAAAAACGGCGGCCGCAGGTTCCGCCGGTTGCCTCTGTTGATATGCGCTTTCATCCAAAAGGGCCAAAACCAGGTTGAGTTTATCGACTTCCGCCCGCAGCCCATCTCGATAATTCGTCACGACGGCCACTGCCGCGAGAAGAAATACCCCAATGGACAGCAGCGCCGCCAGATTGATCAGGATATTTGATTTCAAGCTACGGGCAATCAAAGCCACCTCGGTAATTTAATTCAATAATATTATTGAATTTTATCACATCGGACCGTCAATAGCAATTTTACGGCTACGCCGGAAGTGTGCGTCCTGCCCAAGGCAAGTGGGTGAAGTCAAGACCGGCATCGAGGCCGATGGTGGGCGGTCATTTGGAAGGTAGCGCCAATCGCGGAGGCGGGGTAAACTGCTTTAGGGACGCTGAGGTTGAAAACTTTTCGATTCGCCAATAAAAAAACCCCGGATGACCCAAAAGGATCATCCGGGGTATGAGTTAAATTTCCGGCGGCGTCCTACTCTCCCGCTCAGTCTCCCGAGCAGTACCATCGGCGCTAAAGAGCTTAACTTCCGTGTTCGGGATGGGAACGGGTGTGACCTCTTTGCTATCGCCACCGAAAAACTGAAATCGATCTGAACTCAAAAATGAAGACTTTAGACGGCGTTACCGGCTGGCGGAATTTCACACTTCCGATTCTTCCTTCCAGCCTGGTCGAAACTTCATTTCTAAAGCCTGTCGTAAAGCCAAGACAATTTGTTTGTAAACAGCGCCTGAAATGGTCTGATTGTGTGAATTATTTTGTGGCCAAGCCGCACGACCGATTAGTACCGGTAAGCTGAACACATTACTGTGCGTACACATCCGGCCTATCAACCTTGTAGTCTACAAGGGGTCTTTAGTTAAGTATGTTTCCATACTTAAGGGATATCTCATCTTGAGGTTGGTTTCCCGCTTAGATGCTTTCAGCGGTTATCCATTCCGAACATAGCTACCCAGCTATGCCGCTGGCGCGACAACTGGAACACCATTGGTTCGTCCATCCCGGTCCTCTCGTACTAGGGACAGATCCTCTCAAATATCCTGCGCCCACAGAAGATAGGGACCAAACTGTCTCACGACGTTTTAAACCCAGCTCACGTACCACTTTAATTGGCGA
>JBAPSB010000066.1:0-4845 GCA_049281435.1 Desulfobacterales bacterium | reverse complement strand
CAGGTTTTCGAAGAAGTCGTTGCCCTTGTCGTCCACGATGACAAAGGCCGGAAAATCCTTGACCGTGATCTGGTAAATGGCCTCCATGCCCAGCTCGGGATAGGCGAGGACCTCGACGGCGGTGATGCATTCCTTGCCCAGCCGGGCCGCGGGGCCACCGATCGAGCCCAGGTAGAAGCCGCCGTACTTCTTACAAGCCGCGGTCACGGATTTGGAACGGTTGCCCTTGGCCAGCATCACCAGCGAAGCACCCTGCTCCTGGAAAATCGGCACGTAGGAGTCCATGCGCCCGGCGGTGGTCGGTCCGAAGGAGCCCGAGGCATGGCCCGGCGGCGTCTTGGCCGGCCCGGCATAGTAGATGATGTGATCCTTGACGTACGGCGGCAGCCCGTGCCCTTTTTGCAGCTGTTCGTTGAGCCGCGCATGCGCGATATCCCGGGCCACGACGATCCGGCCGGTCAGAAGCAGTCGCGTGGCCACGGGGTAGCGGCTCAGATCGGCCCGGATCTGGTCCATGGGCCGGTTAAGATCGATTTTCACCGCATCCGCGATGGCGGTAGCGGGCTCCGGAAGATACTGCGCCGGATTGGTTTCGAGGTGTTCGAGAAAAATCCCCTCGGCAGTGATCCGGGCCTTGACGTTGCGGTCGGCGCTGCAGCTGACGCCCAGTCCGATGGGGCACGATGCCCCGTGCCGCGGCAGGCGCACGACGCGCACGTCATGGCAGAAGTACTTGCCGCCGAACTGGGCCCCGATGCCCAGCTCGCGCGAAACTTGCAGCAGCTGCGCCTCGAGCGCCACGTCACGGAACGCATGGCCGGCCGGGCTGCCGGCGGTGGGCAGGCCGTCGAGGTAACCGGCCGAGGCCAGTTTGACGGTCTTCAGGTTGGCCTCGGCCGAGGTGCCGCCGACCACGAAGGCCAGGTGGTAAGGCGGGCAGGCGGCCGTTCCGAGCGACATCATTTTGGCCCGTAGAAAATCGACCAGTTTCCCGGGCGTCAGGGTCGCCTTGGTCTCCTGGTAGAGATAGGTCTTGTTGGCCGAACCGCCGCCCTTGGCGATGAACAGGAATTTATAGGCCGTTCCGCCCACGGCGTAGAGGTCGATCTGGGCCGGCAGGTTGCAGCCGGTGTTTTTCTCCTCGTACATGGATAGCGGTGCGTTCTGGGAGTAGCGCAGGTTGTTGCGGGTGTAGGCGTTGAACACGCCCTCCGACAGCGCCCGCTCGTCATCGCCGCCGGTCCAGACCTGCTGGCCTTTCTTACCGATGACGACCGCCGTGCCGGTGTCCTGGCACATGGGAAAAACACCGGCGGCGGATATCACCGCGTTCTTGATCATTTCCAGCGCCACGTAGCGATCGTTGTCGGAGGCCTCCGGGTCGTCGAGAATTTTGGCCAGCAGCCGCATGTGGGACGGCCGCAGCCGGTGGGCCACCTCGGTGAACGCCTGCTCGGCCAAAAGCGTCAGGCCGGCCGGCGTTATCTTGAGCATCTCCCGGCCGTCAAACGTCGCACCGGCGACGTAATCGCCGGTCAGCCGGCGATATTCGGTGGTGTCTTCGGCCAGTGGAAACATCTCCTGATAGGTAAAATCCGGCATCGTCATTCCTCCTGCAGTCCACGGTTTCAGTGAGGGTGATTCTTTATGGTGATTCTTTATAAGGTTGTTCTTTCCGGCCCGAATCGTTAAGCTCAGCCTTGAAAACGTCATAACACAAACGAAACGAAAAAAAACGATCCGAACAAAATCGAAACAGATTTCGAGCGGCCGGTGGGGGAGGCGCGGATGATCGTGGCGGGACTGACGGGCGGGATCGCGACCGGAAAGTCGACGGTCGCCGCTGTTTTCGCCGAAGCCGGGGCCGTGGTCATCGACGCGGACCGGATCGCGCACGACGCCATCGCCCCCGGCCAGCCGGCCCGGGACCGGATCGTGGCCCGGTTCGGCCGGGATGTTCTGCTGCCCGACGGCACCATCGACCGCAAGAAGCTGGGCGCGATCATCTTCAACGACCCCCAGCAAAAGGCGCGGCTCGACTCCATCGTCCATCCGGAGGTTGCAGCGGAAACCGAGCGGCGGCTCGCAGAAATCAAGCGCCTTCAGCCGCGGGCCGTCGTGATTCTGGATGTGCCGCTGCTGATTGAGGCGGGCATGGACCGCGATCTGGCGGAGTTGATCGTGGTGTATGTCCCCGCAGAGCTTCAGCGCGAGCGTCTGATGCGAAGGGATCGGCTCACGCCGGCCGAGGCCCTGGCCCGGATTCGTTCGCAGATGCCGATCGAGGAGAAAAAACGGCGGGCCACGGTTGTGATCGACAACAGCGCCGCGCCGGACCGCACGCGCGAGCAGGTCCTGGCGGTCTTTGCCGATCTCGAGCGGCGCTCCCGCCGGCCGTAATTGTCTGGACCGGCCGGTTCGCACCCGGACCAGGCTCTTTCCGGTCCCCGAAAAAACATCTTTGCAGTTGCCAAACCAGCCCGGCCGCCCTATTTTGAAAGCCAAACGCAAAGACCTCAACTTGAGCGGGGAAATTCGCATGCAAGAATCGAGAGACCCAGCGACGGTCGACCACCTGAAGAAAATCACCCTCACGATCGCGGCTACAAGCCCTGACACCGAGGCCGGCACCCTTCTCCGACCGCAGGGCCTGACGTTCGTCTACGGGCTGGGCACCGCGGGCCTGACGCCTTTCGAATACGCCCTGGCCGGCAAAACGGCGGGAGATGTCGTTGCCATCAGCCTCCGGACCAGCGAAGCGGCCCTGACCTTCGGTCACCTCCAGCCTTTGGTCAAGATCCCTTCGGCGGCCGAGGTTCAGCTGAAGGTGCGCGTCGAAAAGATCGAACCGGCCGACGGCCGCGAGATCATCAGCGCCATGGCGGCGGCGACCGAGTGCGGGTGTGATTGCGGATGCGGCGGCAACCACGGCGCGGGTTGAACGGGGCATGAACCAGATTCTCTCCGACAGCCGCCTGGCCAACCTGGGCGCCCAGGCGATCCTCGAACGGTTTAACGCTTTTCACTCCTCGTTCAAAGAGATAACGCGCCACGCTGCCAGGCGATTTCTCGACCGCGACTGGCAGGGCCTGCATGACGACGCGACCGCCCGCCTGGACCTTTACCGGCAGGCGGTCGACACGATCGAAGACATCGTCCGGCGGCTTCTGGCAGAGCGCGTCAAAGACAAACTGGCTTGGGCCGGCATGAAAGCGGTCTACTCTGGGCGCATCTTTCACCAGGATGATCGCGAACTGGCGGAAACCTTCTTCAATTCCGTCACCCGCCGGGTCTTTTCGACGGTCGGCGTCGACCCCCAAATCGAATTCGTCGACCCGGATTTCGATGCGCCGCCGACGCCGAGCGTAAGGCAGCTGTGCCGCAGCTATTTCCCGGAAGCCGGCCTCGCCGGTTCGGTGCGCGCCCTGCTGGCAGACTGCGGCTTCGGATCGAAATTGGTGGATCCCGCCGGTCAGGCGATCGCCGTCGCAGATCGCATTGAATTTCTTCTGGCGGAAAAAGGCGCGCCGCCTGACATCGAGCGCATTGACATGCTCGCCAGCCTCTTTTTCCGCAACAAGGCCGCCTATCACGTCGGGTGCATCGTCACGGCCGCCGGCACCCTGCCGCTGGCCATCGCCCTGCACCATCCGCCGGAGGGCATCGTGGTCGATGCCGTGCTTCTGGACGAAGACAGCCTCAGTGTCCTGTTTTCCTTCACCCGTTCCTACTTTCTCGTTTACGCCGACCGGCCCTGCGACCTGGTCCACTTCTTAAAGGGCATCCTGCCCCACAAACGCACCGCCGAACTCTACACCGCCATCGGCTACAACAAGCATGGCAAGACCGAGCTTTACCGCGACATCATGCGCTACACCCGCGAGTGCGGCAGTGAACGCTTCGAATTTTCACCGGGCCAGCGCGGCATGGTCATGATCGTCTTCAACATGGCCCAGGATGATCTGGTGGTCAAACTGATCCGCGACCGGTTCCGTAATCCCAAAAGCACCACGCGCCGGGCGGTAATGGAAAAATACGATCTCGTGTTCAAACACGACCGCGCCGGCCGGCTGGTGGAAGCCCACAGCTTCGAGTACCTGAAGTTCGACCGCTGCTGGTTTTCAGACGAACTTTTCGAGGAATTGCTGCGCGAAGCCGCCGACACCGTAAGAGTGGTTCAGGACGAGGTCGTTTTGCGTCACGCCTATGTCGAACGGCGGGTGACCCCGCTTGACATCTACCTGCCGCAAGCCGAGCCCGCGGCGGCCGCCGCGGCGGTCATCGACTACGGCAATGCCATCAAGGACCTGGCCGTCAGCGACATTTTCCCGGGCGACATGCTGCTCAAGAATTTCGGGGTGACCCGCCACGGGCGCATCGTTTTCTACGACTACGATGAACTGTGTCCCTTGCGCGAGTGCCGGTTCAGGAAACTGCCCCCGCCGCGCAGCTTCGAGGACGAACTGGCCAGCGACCCCTGGTTTTTTGTCGATGAAAACGACGTCTTTCCCGAAGAATTTCAGCGTTTTCTGGGCCTGACGCCTCACTTGCGGGAAGTGTTCCTGGACCATCATACCGATCTTTTCGGCGTGGACTTCTGGCGCGCGGCCCAGGCGGCGATCGACGCCGGGGAGATCATCCATGTCCTGCCCTACCCGCTGCACTACCGCCTGGCGAAACCGGCGGCGGATGCACCCATCGCCGACGGCGCCAGCCGGCCGGGGCGGCGTTGAAACCCTCGCGCCGATGCCTTTGCGGCCCTGCGGATCCTCTTTACACTGTTTTAGAAATTGCTATGCTTAAACCAACTTTTCAACTAAAGGGGAGGTTCAGATGAACACGCAC
>JBAPSB010000065.1:0-3076 GCA_049281435.1 Desulfobacterales bacterium | reverse complement strand
GGACACCGGCGCGCATGGTGTCGAACACCCGCAAGCCGACCGCGACCGAACCGGTGGGCGTCGTCAGAATGACGGCATCGTTATCGGCCAATCCCGATTGGGCGGCGTCTCGGGTATGCATGAACAGGACGGGGTCGGGCTCGCGGGCGCCAAGACACGCCGAATGACTTGAAAGTTCTTCGGTGCCGAAAGTCCAGTCGACCATAAGGAGCCGTAAAGGACCGTCCGCGCCGCCATCCTCACCTGACACCGCGGGCCAATCAAACGCGAAGGGCTTCCCGCGCGGGGTATCGCCGAGCAGCCGCACCCCGTCTTCGGTGACCTCGCCGATCGCCGGTAAGGAATCGCCGATCTTAAGAGACGCGGCCAGCAAACGCCACCTTTCGTCGTCGGTAGCACCCGGCCGCTTTTCACCCGCCAGGGCCGCCAGCAGGTGGTCGGCCGGGGCGGGGTCCGCACCCGGCATTCCGGTGCCGTAAACCCGCGGCGGGTGGCGGCCGTCGCCAACCTCCCGGATCGGAAGGCCTCCGCGGAAGGCCGGCGGCATCGATTGCAGGCGCCCCTCCTGGTTGACAAACAAGCCGCCGGCTTCATAGACAGTGGCGGTCGGTAAAAAGATGTCGGCCCGTCGCATCGTATCGGTGCCGAGATAGTCCAAGACCACCAGCAAGTCGAGGGATGCCAGCGCTTTTTCGAGCCGCGGCCGATCCGCGAAATTTCGCAGGGGATCACACTCGACCAGCACCAGGGCCCGGACGGTTTTGTCTTCGATCGCCGCGAGGACATCCTCGAACGCCGCCTGTCCGGTGCGAAGAAGCGCCGCCCCGAAGGCATTGGCCCCCGGTAGCACGTAAAAAAGACCGGCCGGCCGGCCGGCGGCCCCAAGAAGCCGCGTGACATCGGCGGCCAGGGCCGGGACCTCGTCCGCAACTGTCTCGGTCCCGCAGACCACGAGCGGCCGGCGGCTGCCCCCCATCACCTCGGCCAGGGCATCGAGCCGGTCCTGAATCGGAAGGGCTGCCTGCGGGATCGAATCGTAAAATGACAGCGCTTTGGCGCCCAGCGTTTGGACTGCGTCACGGCCGATGGCCCGTTTGATCAACCTCCCCAAGCCAACGGCCATCTCCTCCGGGGCGACCGGCAGGTGGTCAAACGCAAATGGCAGAAAGATCGGCCGCGGGTCGATGACAATCACCCGGGCGCCCCGCCGCCAGGCCTGGCGCATGGACAGGGCCAGCATCGGTGCCTCGTTGATCGGATCGGCGCCCACGACCAGGATGATATCGGCATCTTCGACCTGCCGCAGGGAAACGGCCGTTTCCGCCGTGAGGCGGGATGCGGCGCTCTGAACCCGGCCGGCGAGGGCCCGGTCCATCCAGTAAACCGGCGGATGCCAGCCGCGGTGCCGACTGACGTGATCGATCGTCGCCAGGGTGTCCAGGCTGCTGCGCGGCGAACCGGCACAGGCGACGGCGGCGGGCCCCGACTGCCGCACGACGGCCTCCAGTCTTTCGATGGCCGCGGTAAGAGCCGTTTCGCGGGCGGCCGCCTGGCCCTCTACAGCCGCCTGGCGCGGCCGTTCGGACAGGCTCGTGTAAAAAAAACCGTAACGGCCGCGATCACAGATGAAATCGCCGTTGACGGCGGCGCTGAAGCGGGCCTCCTGGCGGACGACCTCCCGGTAGCGGGCACTGACGACCGTGTGACAGCCCAGGGAGCAGTTCAGGCAGATGGCGGGCGTGCGCACGTAATCCCAGCGCCGGCCCTTGAATCGCGACGGCTTGTCGGTGAACACGCCGGTGGGGCACAAATCGGTGAGGTTGCCGGCAAACGGGCTTTCCAGCGTACCATCACTTTGGCGGCCGAAATAGACACGGTGACCCAGCCGGAGGACACCCAGGTCGCGATAGCCGCCATACTCCTGGTAGAAGCGCGTGCAGCGGTAGCACTGGATACAGCGGTTCATCTCGTGCTGGACGAGCGGGCCGAGGTCTTGGTCGGTGTGAGTGCGTTTCTTGCCCGGGTAGCGCCGCCGACCGTGGCCGCCCGATACGGTCATGTCCTGCAGGAGGCAGTGGCCGCCCTCATCACAGACCGGGCAATCGTGGGGGTGGTGCAGCATCAGCCATTCGATGACCTGGCGACGAAAATCGACGGCCTCGGCGGCGGTCGTCGACACCACCATGCCGTCGCAGGCAACGACCATGCAGCTCATCTGCACGCCCTTGACCGGGCCTTCCAGAAACGAGACAGCGCAGACGCGGCAGGCCCCCACCGAGCCCAAGGCCGGGTGATAGCAGAACCGCGGGATCATAATGCCCAGCCTTTCCGCTGCTTCGATCACCTTGGTTCCGGCGGGCACCTCGATTTCCCGATTGTCGATGATGAGCTTGGGCATTTGGTCTTATCTGTTACCCGTCTCGGAAGGTTTGCGGCCGCCAGGCCCATGGGGCCCCATTGCCGCCGCCACCCAACGGTATTTTACTTGAAAGGGCATTTTCCCTGAACAATGTGCTCCCGCACCTCGTCGCCATAATAGGTCAAAAGGCTCTCCAGGGGAGCCGCGGCACCGGGTGCGAAAGCGCAGTACGCATTCCACAGGTGGCGGCTCATCTCCTCCAGCATGGGGATGAAGGCCTCTTCGCCGGCCCCGGATTCGATGCGGGCCAAAAGGTCGCGGATATACGGCAGGCCCTCCCGGCAGGGCGTGCACCACCCGCAGGATTCCCGCGCAAAAAACTCCATCAGGTTCAACGTAACGGCCACCATGCAGGTGGACTGATCGAAAATCATGATGGCCCCGGTTCCCAGCCGGTGATTCTCTTTTTTCAGCGACCCGAAATCCATTTCGATGTCGTAGAACTGCTGCGGCATGAAGCGGGTCGAAGCCCCGCCCGGCAGGCAGGCCTTGAATTTGGCCCCCTGGCGCATGCCGCCGGCATGTTCTTCGATGATCTCGCTCAGGCGCACTCCCAAGGGAAGTTCATAACAACCCGGTCGGTTGACGTGGCCGCTGATGCAGAAAATCTTCGTCCCGGCGGCACCGGCCGTCAAGGCCAGGCTCTTGAACCAGTCC
>JBAPSB010000064.1:0-8404 GCA_049281435.1 Desulfobacterales bacterium | reverse complement strand
CCACCATGAGCGTTTCAAGGGCCCTCAGGACACCCTGAAGGCAATATTCGAGTACATCGAGGTCTTTTATAATCGAAAACGCAAACATTCGACATTGGGCTACAAAACCCCCGATCAATTTGAACGGACCATGAAATCAGCAGTTTGCTTTTAACCGTGTCTACTTTATTGGGGAAAATTCAGTTTGGGTTTTGATGGGGAGCGTAAGCGCATGGTTGCGCGAATCCGGGAATTTCAGGCTGGCACTGCCTTTTTTTCAGTGCCGTGATCAGATCGGAGCGGGTTTGAATGGGAACGAAAAAACGGGTGGCAAAGGTTCCCACTTCTTCGATCGTATGCGCATCGCTGCCGCCACACTCAAGCAGATCATAACATCGGCGCCAGCGCTCGGCCGCCAGGTTCTCCGTTAGTGTATTGCGACCATTGAAGCTTTCGATCGCACTGCAAAGTCCTTCCTGGATGATCTGCTCATTGACGGGTCTGTTCCTGCGAAACGGATGGGCCGCCACCGCAATGCCCCCATTTTTCTCGACGGTTTGCAGCAATTGATGTGCCGGAAGATCGTGCGCAAGCCCTTCGAAAGGGCCGAATACTAAAAAGTCGCCCTGAGAAGTGCTGTATTCCATACCGAATATCACGCATATGCCGTTTTCCTGAAGGCCTTCGGAAAGTGTATGCCGGACATCCATGGTGTTGTGGTCGGTGATGCAAATCCCGTCCAGGCCCCGTTCTTTGGCGCACATGACCGCTTCATCGACGTCCATCCCACTGCAAGGAGACAGCGAGGTATGTACATGCATATCGAAAATCATGGATCCTATATGACAGTTTCGCAAGGTATTGACAAATTTTTTATATATATTGCATAGGTCCCAGCGATTGATAATTCCGATAGCTCGCTAAAAATCGTGTTGCTCTTTTTTGCAGGAATAGAATTGACAGACATTAAAGCGCCTGCGTATAGAAATCGCGACTCCATCCATAAATGACCAATTTGGGCGGCAGTTTCGTGCTGATTAGGAAGATATCCCCGAAATATCCACCATACAACTGCGGGGAAATCTATCGCATGCCTTGATCGCATACAAATTTGAAGAAATATTGGCAAGCTCGGATGGAGTGCAATGTATCCTTGCCATGCGATTGACATGACTGACAGGTAACCGACCAACGATGTCCAATAAATGCATAATGATTCTTCTCGACGGGGCTGGCGATCGGTCATACCCAGAATTGAATTACCAGACGCCCCTGCAGGCCGCTCGAACCCCCGCATTAGACCACATTGCGGAAAACGGCGCCAACGGGCTTTACCATGCGGCGCTGTTGGGTCAGGCGCTTCCTAGTGAGAACGCGCATTTTGCCATGTTCGGCTACGACATGGACGTATTTCCGGGACGCGGCGCCCTGGAGGCACTTGGCGCCGGCATTTCGTTGGATGGCGGTGAGGTCGCCCTTTTGGCGCATTTCGTATCGGTCAGGCGATCCCCCGACGCAACGCTTACTCTAATCGACGGCAAACCTCAAATATCGGATGATGAAATCCAATCGCTCATTCAAACAGTCGAAGATTACTCTTCCGACGGCATACGGTTTCGTTTTCACCATACCCATGGATTTCGTGGCATCCTTACCCTTGCCGGGGATGTCGCTCCCTTCGTGACCGATTCCGATCCCATTACGGAAGGTTACGCAATGACGGCAGTGATACCCTGGCAGACATTTGCCGATGATCCCCAATCTCAGAAGACATCGCGGGCTGTTAGCGAGTACCTGGAATGGGTACATCACACCTTAACCCGTCATCCGGTGAACAGGAAGCGGCGAAAAGCGGGCCGGACCTTGTTGAACGGTCTGGTGACCCAGCGAGCCGGGCGCCTAAGAAAAGCTATTCCTTTTGCAGAAATAAACGGCATGCGGGGCCTAAGTATCGCCAGCGGCATCGTCTACCATGGTCTCTGTACGTATTTGGGAATGGATGTACGGCGTGTCACGGACACCACCGACCCTGGAAATGATCTGTGCCATCGCATCCAGATGGCATTAGCATCATTATCCGATTACAATTTCATCCATGTGCACACAAAAATGCCGGATGAAGCCGCGCACAGAAAAGATCCGTTATACAAAACGCGGGTGCTCGAGCAATTGGACCAGGGGATCGCCGCTGTTTTGTCAAGACTGACCAGCGAACCGGAAACGCTCATCGTCGTTGCCGCAGATCATTCGACACCCAGCGCCGGACCATTGATTCACTCGGGTGAAGCCGTGCCGCTGGTCTTCCACGGACCCGGCGTGCGCCGGGACCGGATCCGTCAGTATGATGAGGTTAGTGCGGCCGGAGGCGCCTTGGGGTTGGTGCGCGGAAAAGAACTCATGTATCTCATCATCAACCATTTAGATCGCGCCAAACTTCAAGGCCTTATGGATACGCCAGTGGATCAGGCTTACTGGCCAGGGCGCACAGAACCATTTATACTAAAGAATGGTTAAACGACAAGTCTCGGCCATATCACAGATGCGGTGCGGTTCTGAAATCCGATTGATTATCCATCCGTGATGTGATTTGAATCATCCGGGTGGCAATAACCGCAACAGGAGGAGGTTTTATGGACAAAAGGGCGACATCATCAAACGGCAACGGCATCACCCGCCGCGGCTTCATCATGGCGGCATCGGCACTGACCATTACGGCAATGACCGGCGCCTGGACCCGGAGTGCCTTCGCGTCTAACGCGATCGTCCTGCCGCCGCTCCCCTATCCCGAAAACGCCCTGGAGCCGGTCATCAGCGCCAGGACCATCGGGTTTCACTACGGCAAGCATCATCAGGGGTATGTCAACAATATCAACAAACTGGTGGCTGGAACGGACCTGGCGGACATGCCGCTCGAGAAGATCATTCAGAAAACAGCGGGCCAGGCCGACAAGGCCGGTATTTTCAACAATGCCGCCCAGGTCTGGAACCACACCTTTTACTGGAAAAGCCTCAACCCCAAGGGCGGGGGCAAACCGCCGGCGGCCTTGATGCAAAAGATCGAATCATCTTTCGGCAGTCTCGACGCCTGCCAGAAAGAACTTGCTGCCGCGGCCACAACCCAGTTCGGCAGCGGCTGGGCCTGGCTGGTGAAGGACGGCGAGAAGCTCAAGGTGGTCAAAACCGGCAATGCGGACAACCCGATGACGCAAGGAATGAAACCGCTGCTCACCATCGATGTGTGGGAGCACGCCTATTACCTCGACTACCAGAACAGGCGCGCCGATTACGTGAACGGCGTTCTCGAAAAATTGATCGACTGGAATTTTGCCGCTGAAAATCTGGGCGCCTGATGACGGCCGGCTTTTTCCGCATAACATGACTCCCCGCCTGTCTTGTTGATCGACAGCGGTGATCTTTTCAGGTCTGCAGCGCACCTTTTTCCGCCCCATGTGCGGAGCCGGGCATGCGATCTATCAGATGTATGGGCAATCGTATCAGCGTGTGGACGCTTTTGACGATTCTCTGGACCTTTCTGGGCGTGAGAGTCGGCCAGGATTATGACCCGCAGACCGACTTCTCACGCTATAAAAGTTTCGGCTGGGCACCTGCTCCAAGCGAAGAAACGGCCAAGCCGCCCGGGGACAACCCGTTTTTTACAAAACGCGTGCAGGCGGCGATCGAAGATTTCCTGGTTCGGAACGGGTTTGTGAAGGCCTCCGACGGGAATCCCGATTTTCTCATCGAAACCCATTTATTGGTAGAAAGAAGGGTAGAGGTGGATCGCACGGGCGACGGCTGGCCGGGAAACCGTTACTTTGGAGACTCGTTTTTCGACACCACCGTTGACGAGTACGATGACGGCACCCTGGTAATCGATTTTCTCGCTGCCGACACCAAGGGGCTGCTCTGGCGGGGGACCGGATCCCGGCGGGTCGAACAATCTGCAAGCCCGCAGAAATCAGCCGAGACGATCAACCGATGGGTCGCGGAAATCCTGAAGCAGTATCCGCCAAAGCCAATGGCCACCCGGCCGGCGAACGCGGGGTGTTCCGCACCGATAAAACAGGCCGCTCCGCCGGCCCCGCAGACATAATTGCCCGATTGCAACGGGCTGAAATCATATAAAATGATAACTATCGTAATTTAAACGGCTATCAATCAAAGATCAATATCGGTTTTTTTCTTTTCGTCTTACTTCTCTTCCCGATAGAAAGTCACCGGCCATGTCAAGCAAGGGGATCAAATCCGTTTCCGTCAAAGGGGCTTCTTCAATTAAAAACAAGGACGGGAAAAACTCGAATAAACGAGCTGTCTTTCCGATTGTCGGCATCGGTGCTTCAGCCGGAGGTTTGGAAACCCTCGAGGCCTTTTTTGACAAGATGCCGCCTGAAGCCAACATGGCCTTTGTGATCATCCAGCACCTCAGCCCGAATTTCAAAAGCATCATGGCCTCGCTTCTGGCAAAACATACCCGGATGACCGTCAGCGAGATCGAAGACGGCATGACCCTTGCGTCTAATTGCGTCTATCTCAACCCACCCAATAAAAACGTGGCTATTTTTAATCGCACCCTGCACCTGATGGAGCCGGTAAGCGGCGGCGCGCTCAACATGCCGATCGACTTCTTTTTCCGATCCCTGTCGGAGGACCAGCTCGAAAGGGCGATCGGTATCATTGTCTCCGGGACGGCCTCGGACGGGACCCTGGGCATCAAGGCCATCAAGGGTGAAGGCGGCATGGTCATGGTCCAGGACCCGGACACAGCCAAATACGATGGGATGCCCAGAAGCGCCATCGGGAGCGGCCTGGTCGATTTCATCCTTCCGGTGGACTTGATGCCGAAAACATTGATCGGCTATGTCAAGCATCCATCCCTGAAGTCAACCGGCAAGATCAAGACCTCCGAGACCGCCATTCAACATCAGCTCCAGAAAGTTTTTACCCTGATCCGCAGCGCCACCGGTCACGACTTTTCGCAATACAAGCAAACCACCATCCGGCGCCGGGTCGAACGTCGCCTGGCTGTTCACCAGATCGACAAGCTGACCGATTACATTCTGTTCATGCAGAAAAACCCACTCGAAATCGAGGCCCTTTTCAAAGACCTGGTGATCGGCGTGACCAGCTTTTTCAGGGACCCGGAAGCCTATCGGGTGCTCGAACAAAAAGTACTTCCCGAATTACTGCAAGGCCGAAGAACGGATGACCCGCTTCGTTGCTGGGTTGTGGGGTGTTCGACCGGAGAAGAAGCCTATTCGCTGGCCATGATTGTTTCAGAAGCGATGGAAAGACTGAAAAAACATTTCAATGTACAAATTTTTGCCACGGATATCGATACGGCGGCCATCGAAAACGCCCGCAGGGGCGTCTTCCCGGACAGCATTGCCGTAGATGTTTCTAAAGAGCGTCTGGGTCAGTTTTTCACGAAAGACGACGGTGTTTTCAGGGTCAAAAAACAGATCCGGGATATGGTCGTTTTTTCTCCGCAAAGCATCATCAAAGACCCGCCCTTTTCACGACTTGATCTGGTGAGCTGCCGTAATCTCATGATTTACCTGGACCATCCGCTTCAGAAAAAGATCATCCCGTTATTTCATTATACATTGAAGCCGCAAGGGGTTTTATTTTTAGGTCCCGCTGAGACCATCGGAGAATTTACAGACATATTCCAACGGCTGAATGCCAAATGTAAGATTTTTCGACGCAAGGAAAGTTTCAGGGAAGGAATCATCGATTATCCGAAAAGGATCACGTATGGGGGTCAAGATACGCTCGCAACCGATGGCCCCATCAGGGTACCGACGACAACCGATATCCAGGCCGTAACCGATAAAGCGATTCTCAGCGAATACGCGCCCACGGGGGTTTTGATCGATGACAAATATGATATCTTGAATTTTTTCGGCCGGACGGAAAAATACCTCGTGATGCCGACGGGCAAGCCCACTGTCAACATTTTGAGCATGGCCCGCGAGGATCTAAAGTATACACTGACGGCAGCGCTTCACAAGGCGGTCCGCGAAAAAACGCCCACCGACTGCAAAAGCGTGCGGGTGAAATATAACAGCACTTTTTGTGTGGTCGACATATCGATCAGTCCGGTGACCGCCGAAGGATTGCCCCCGGGTCTCCTGCTGGTCCGCTTTGAAGAAAAGGCGCCGGAATGCCTTTCGAACGAAAACACACGGCGAGAAACCGACGAAACATTTCAGGACCCCAACGTCCATCAACTGGAATTGGAGCTGCAGTCAACCCGGGAATATCTTCAGGCCGCCATCGAGGAACTGGAAACGTCAAATGAAGAACTGAAGTCGAACAATGAAGAGATGCAGTCGGTCAATGAAGAACTGCAAAGCACGAATGAGGAAATGGAAACCTCCAAGGAGGAACTTCAATCGACCAACGAAGAGCTGGCGACTGTCAATTCAGAGCTTCAAAACAAGGTGATTGAACTTTCCAAGGCCAGCGACGACATGAACAACCTGCTGGCCGCCACCGAAATCGCCTCCATTTTTATGGACACCCGCCTTAAAATCAAGCGCTACACCCCGGCGGCGGCCCGGATCATCAAGCTGATCCCCACCGATATCGGCAGACCCCTGGGCGACCTTAAAACCAGCTTTCCCGGGATCGACCTTGTCGAGCATGCCCAAAAGGTCCTCCAGGACCTGAACACCCTGGATACGGAAATTCTTTCGGAAGACGGCATTTGGCATTCCCTGAAGGTGATGCCGTATCGCACCGGCGAAAATGTGATTGCCGGAGTGGTGATGACGGTGATGGACATCCACAGGATCAAGCAAGCCGAAAAAATCCGGCGCCTGGCCACGGTTTTGGAGGACGCCAATGATGCTATTACGGTGCGGGATTTCAAGGGACGCATACTGGCCTGGAACAAGGGGGCCGAGAACATGTATGGGTGGACCAAGTTTGAAGCCCTTAAAATGACGATCGAGGACCTTATTCCCCAGGAGAAACAGAAAGAGGAAAAGGCATTCATCGACAAACTCAAAAAGGGTGAACCCGTAAAAGCCTTCAAAACCCGGCGGGTCACAAAAGACGGTAAACTCCTGGATATTTGGCTGACGGCGACGGTGTTGACCGACGAAAGCGGCCAGCGGATTGAAATTGCGACGACGGAGCGGGACCTGGCCTGGCTGCCGGCCGGGTGATTGGAGCGAAAATGGGGAAGGACAAAAATATTTTAGACGGCTCGGATCTCAGGCGGCGCGCCGAAGATCAGCTGAAATCAGAGCCTGCGAACGCTGACGAAATTTCGGGCATGTCAACCAAAGACATGGCGCAGACGATCCACGAGCTTCGCGTGCACCAGATAGAGCTGAAGATGCAAAACGAAGAGTTGCGCCGCATCCAGGCGGAACTCGAAGAATCCCGGGACCGATATTCCCATCTGTACGATTTCGCGCCGGTGGGCTACCTGACGCTCGATGAAAAGGGCATCGTCGAAGGGGCAAATCTCACTTTTGTCACCATGTTGGGGTTCGAGCGCTCGGCAGTTGTGGGCAAACCCCTCAGCCGATTTATTCAGCGCGATGACCAGGATATTTACTACCTCCATCGCCAACGCATGTTGGAATCCGGAGATGTCGAGTCCTTCAGGTTAAGATTGGTGAAAGATGACGGGGGTGACTTCTTCGCCAACTTAGAATGCATGCTTGTCGATGAGAGCGACAGCGATCTTAAGCAAATCAGAATTGTCGTCAGTGATATCACCGAACAGAACGAACTCGAATGGCGGCTTCGGCAAGCTCAAAAAATGGAAGCCATAGCCAAACTGGCGGGCGGGATTGCCCACCAGTTCAATAACGCCCTGTTTGTGATCACGTCCACCACCGACTTGCTTGAGATGCAGGTGCCAATAGGAGAAATAACGTCGGGATATCTTGCCTCGATAAAGAAATCGACTGGTCGAATGACGGAGCTCACGCGCCAGCTGCTGGCCTACGCCCGGGGCGGGAAGTATGAGGTCAAGGATATTTCACTGAGTGCGTTCGTGCGCAAGACATTGCCGTTACTCCAACACACTTTAGACCCGTCCATCTACGTAGAGACCAACCTGCCCGACGATATCTTGAATACCAGGGGGGATTTGCCCCAGTTATTGATGCTCTTTACGGTCATTTTGTCCAATGCGGCCGAGGCCATCGACGGAGAAGGGCGGATTAAGATCACTTGCAGAAATGAACTGATAACCAGGGAAGATGCAAGGGCTTTACCGGGATTATCGCCCGGACCTTTTGTGAGTCTGACAATCGAGGATAACGGGAGGGGAATGGATGAAAAAACCAAAAAGCGGGCATTCGAACCGTTTTTCACGACCAAGGTTCTCGGTCGCGGACTTGGTTTGGCTGCGGCTTACGGCATTGTGAAGAACCATGACGGCTGGATATCCATTGAATCAACA
>JBAPSB010000063.1:0-5039 GCA_049281435.1 Desulfobacterales bacterium | reverse complement strand
GTCTGGCTCGGTTTTTATTCCTATCGCCATGTTGAATATGCCGACAGCCTGTGGTGGCGTTTTGCCTTCGGCAACAAAGCCTCCCGTTTTCTGCGGGCTACCGTCGGGGTCGTAGTAATGGGCTTGTTTTTCGCGGTTGCGCGGCTGATGCGGCCCGCGCCCCCGCCACCGCCGGAATCCGGCCGGCGGGAACTCGAAAAAGCCGCGGCGATCGTCCACAAGTCGGCCGAGGTCTCCGCCCATCTGGCCCTGCTGGGCGACAAGCGCTTCTTGTTCAGTCCGCAGGGCGATGCGTTCATCATGTATGCCGTGGAAGGTCGCAGCTGGATTGCGATGGGCGACCCGGTCGGCCCCGATCAGCGCTGGCCGGACCTGATCTGGAAGTTTCGTGAAGTATCCGATCGCTACGGCGGTCGGCCGGTATTTTATGAAATCGGGCCCGATTGTCTGCACCTGTACCTCGATCTGGGCCTGTCATTTCTGAAATTGGGCGAAGAGGCCCACGTCCCGCTGACGACTTTTTCGCTGGAGGGCCGCGAGCGCAAGGGGCTGCGGTACATCAAACGCAAAGCTGAAAAAGAGGGCTGCCGCTTCGAGGTGATCCCGCCGGAATCCGTGGCGGCCAATAGCGACGAGTTGAAAACCATATCCGATGCCTGGCTGACAGAAAAAAACACCCGTGAAAAGGGGTTCTCCCTGGGCTTCTTTCAACCCGATTACATCCGGCGCTGTCCGCTGGCCCTGGTCATCCGCAACAACCGCATCGAAGCGTTCGCCAATCTGTGGACCGGCGCACAGCGCGAGCAGCTTTCCGTCGATCTGATGCGCTACCTGCCCGATGCCGTCGACGGGGTCATGGAATTTCTCTTCGTTTGCCTGATGCTGTGGGGCCGGGAGCAGGGCTACCGCTGGTTCAATCTGGGCATGGCGCCCCTTTCGGGCCTCGAAAACCGGGCCCTGGCGCCGCTGTGGAACCGTCTGGGCGCATTTGTCTTCCGGCACGGCGAACATTTTTATAACTTCCGGGGCTTGCGCCAGTACAAGGAAAAATTTACGCCCGAATGGCGGCCGAAATATCTGGCATCGCCCGGAGGGCTGGGATTGCCGCAAACGTTTGCCAGTCTATCGAAACTGATTTCAGGCGGTGTGAAAGGAATCGTGGCCAAATGAAAACGATGGTCGTCTGCCTCTTGACGGTGTTTTTTTTACTGAACGGAGCCACCGTCGCCCGCGCCGGGGAAGCCGGCATCCGGTTCGGTCGTTTCGGGGAATTGGCCCTGTATCACCGGTCCGAGCGCCCGGCCCGGGTGGTGTTGTTTGTCTCCGGAGACGGCGGTTGGGACAAAGGCGGAGTGGAGCTGGCCCGCGAACTCGCCACGCTCGATGCCCTCGTGGTCGGGGTCGACATCAATTACTACCTGAAACAACTCGAAAGCTCGTCCGAATCCTGCGTCTACCCGGCGGCCGATTTCGAGATGCTGAGTCAGTATATTCAGAAAAAATTCGACTACCCCCAGTACACGGCACCGGTTTTGATCGGCTACTCGTCCGGCGCCACACTCGTCTATGCCACTTTAGCCCAGGCACCGGGCAACACTTTTGCCGGTGCCATCGGCCTGGGCTTCTGTCCGGACCTGGCGCTGTCGAAACCTCTGTGCCGCGGCAGCGGGCTCGAATGGACCCGGGCGCCCGCGGGTAACGGCACCAATTTTCTTCCGGCAACCCACTTGACGGTCCCTTTTATCGCGATACAGGGAACCACCGACCCGGTTTGCGACGCCGGGAAAACAAAAGCCTTCGTGGATCAGGTTAAAAACGGCAAAATTATCATGCTGCCGGAAGTCGGGCACGGCTTCGCGGTGCCCAAAAACTGGATGCCGCAATTAAAAAACGAATTCAACCGTCTGGTGGCGCAGAACCCCGAGCAGCGGGAACTGTCGTCCGGTGCTGACCTGGCGGATCTGCCCCTGAAGATCATTACCGCCCGCGGTCCGGAATCCGATAGCATGGCCGTGTTTTGGTCCGGTGACGGCGGGTGGGCCGATCTGGACAAGGACATCAGCGGCCGCCTCGCCGCCCGCGGTGTCGCGGTGGTCGGGGTCAATTCTCTCGCGTATTTCTGGACCCGGCGGACACCCGATCAAATCGCACGAGATCTCGAGCGCATCATCGGCCATTACGCCGCCCTGTGGCAAAAGGAGAAAGTGGCCCTGATCGGCTATTCTTTCGGAGCGGACATCCTGCCTTTCGCCGCCGCTCGTTTGAGTGACGCGGCAAGGTCCCGGGTGGCCCTGCTGGCATTGCTCGGACCGGGCCTCGAGACCGACTTCGAGTTTCAACTCGGCGACTGGCTGGGCTCGCGCTCGAAAAGCGCTCTGCCGACGAAGCCCGAAGTCCTGAAACTCTCCGATATGCGGCTGCTGTGCATCTTCGGCGAAAAAGAAAAGGAGAGTTTGTGCCCCGGCCTTCAGGGTAGCCATGTTAAAAAAGTGGCCCTGCCCGGTGCGCACCATTTCGACGGCAATTACGACCGCATAGCGGAGGCAATCCTGGCCGAGATCAAATAAGGGGCCCGAAAAAAACTCGCAAGTTTCAGGCGTCGAGGCGACCGGCCGGTAAGACGCGAAAAAGCGGGGAAACCGGATAGTACGGTCATTCGTACCGGCTGCAAAAAAACCGCCCTCGCCGCCGGCCTTGCGAGCCGCTGTGCGAGGGCGGACAATGCCTCTCCCATCACGAAGCACTGGTTCTAAACCGGGCGTCTGCGTCCCAGGAACAGGAAGATGACGAACCCGATCAGGAACAGGACGAACAGGATCTTGGCTATTCCGACCGAGGCCCCGGCAATACCGGTGAACCCCAAAAGTCCTGCGATCAATGCGATAACCAGGAAAGTAATGGCCCATCCAAGCATGACGTACCTCCTTTTTGTCTCTGACGTGTTTTGCGGATTGAATTCACTATTTTAACCGCCTCGTCGCCGTCGATGAAACCGGCGCCTGTGCAACCGAAGCACAGGTGAAGTTGACCTGATAATAAATATCTTCGCCGCCCGCGCAAATGGGGTAAAGCCTGTATAATCCGCCGCTTTCATTCCCCATTTATAACCCGCCCGCCGTAAACCGGCTCCGGACACCTTCTCGGCATCCGGAGTTGACAGTGTCGGCTCACAACAGCCTAGTATGAGGTCCACATGATTCAGGTGAGTGTAAACTTCTGTTTATGTGACCATGAACTCCTCCGGACTTCTTGATGAGGGGGAAACTGTCGTTTGGGAAATATAGGCCTTAAGATAAAGGTTTTGGCTGTGTCATCGGTCGTTGGTGTCTTATAATACAGCCGCCGCCCTCTATCCTTGCCAAAATCTTTACCTTAAAGCCGGTGGGGTTCTGTTAATCGAATTTTCTATCAGGTAAAAACGCCAAAATGATTTCTCTTTTTGCACGGACACCCTCTTTGGTTCGTTCCATAAGCCCCATTTTCATTAACTTATTGACGTCTCTAACCATGGTTTTTCTGGTTTTTTGAGCATAAGCGGCAGCCATGCGCGTGCTGATTTCAGGTATTTTGGATATACGAATCGATGCGTCGGTTGATAATGATAGATCTAAGGCTAAATGCCGCTGACGCCCGGCAGCTTCTGACCTTTGATCCTTGAACTTCTCATGCACATAATTGCGCCATACGATATCCCACTGTTGGAAGCGAATAATTTTTAACTGTTCTTTCAGTTGATCAACGAAACCGGTAGTAGCGTATTTTATGAAATCTGATATGTTGCCTTTCATTTTTGTGGTTTTATCTAATTGCCCGTGCGGGGACCTTTCGATTTATCTGGGCTTGGCGCGTCCGTACTGTGGCGGCCACGGCAGATCGGTGCCGAGAGATGTTGCAGCGTGCATAGGCCAATACGGGTCGCGCAGCAACTCGCGGGCCATCACGACCGCATCGGCCTGGCCCGTGGCCACGTTCTGTTCGGCCTGGGCGGGCTCCGTGATGCAGCCGACGGCAGCGGTGGGTATGCCGACCTCGTGGCGAATCGCGGCGGCAAACGGGGTTTGATAGCCGGGTCCGGCGGGAATGACCGCATCCGGCACCAGGCCGCCGCTGGAGCAGTCGATCAGATCGACCCCGCTTTGCTTTAACTGGCGGCCCAGCTCGATGGACTGGGCCAGATCCCAGCCCCCGCTCACCCAGTCCGTGCAGGAAATGCGCACAAATAGCGGCAGGTGCTCCGGCCAGACATTACGGACGGCCGCGGTGACGTCGAGCGGGAGCCGGCGGCGGCCTTCCGGCGATCCGCCCCAGCGATCCTCTCGCAGATTGGAGAGGGGGGAGAGAAACTCGTGCAGCAGGTATCCGTGGGCCAGGTGCAGCTCGACGACTTCGAAGCCCGCCGCCAGGCTGCGCTGCGCGGCGGCCGCGAATTGGGCGGTCACCGCCGCGATATCGTCGGCCGTCATCTCACGTGGCACTGGCGAAGCCGCGTCGAAGGCGACGGCACTCGGCGCCAGGGGTTGCCAGCCGCCGTCCTTTTCGCCGACCGCCCCCCCGCCGCGCCAGGGCACATCGGTCGAGGCCTTACGGCCGGCATGGGCCAGCTGAATCCCCGCCACGGCCCCCTGCCCCTTGATGAAGGTCGTAATGCGCTCGAAGGCCTCGGCCTGCGCATCGGACCAGATGCCGCTGTCCCAGGGCGATATGCGTCCTTCCGGCGAAACGGCGGTAGCCTCCACGATCACAAGTGCCGCACCGCCCACCGCCCGGCTGCCCAGGTGCACCAGGTGCCAGTCGTTGGGCATGCCGTCATCGCTGGAATACTGGCACATGGGCGAAACGAAAATGCGGTTTTTAAACGCGATGGTTCTCAGGCGAAACTCCGAAAATAATTTGGCCATCACCGATTCTCCTTTTTTTACCGGCACAATGTTAAAACACCCATCACCCTTTATCCTTCATTTTCTCGACTAACAAAGATTGCAGGATGTTATTTACCAACAAAACCGCTCTGCGACCTCAGCGATTCAACGGGCAGGATT
>JBAPSB010000062.1:0-1777 GCA_049281435.1 Desulfobacterales bacterium | reverse complement strand
GCTGGAATCGCCGCGGCATCCTGACCTGCTGGCTGGGCGACGGCACAACTCAGGCCCTGCGGCAGCTGTTTATCGAAAAGGGAGTTCCCAGTTATGAAACGCCGTCCGAGGCGGTCAGGGGATTTATGCAGATGTATCGCTACCGTCACGGCCAGGAGCTGCTGATGGAAACCCCGCCGAGCATCCCGGGTGATTTCCGGCCCGACACACCGCAGGCGCGTCAATTGGTTGGAACGGCACTGGAAAAGAATCAGGAAAAATTGACGATCGACCAGACCATGGCACTGCTGAAAGCTTACCGAATTCCGGTGGCCGAAGCCTGTTTTGCCGCCGATCCGGAGGCGGCCGCCCGCAGGGCCGGGGAAATGAGCGGCCCGGTCGTGCTCGATCTGAGCCTGTCCGGCCTTCCGGCCGCGGGGGCCTGGGTGCCATCGGCGCCGGGCCTCGATGATCCTGAACTGGTCCGGGAAACTGCGGCGGCCATGCTCGAACAGGCACGCGAGGAAACACCGGATCTAGCCCCGGACGGCTTCATCCTCCGGCCGATGATCGATCGCACCGGCTGCCACGAACTGTGCCTCGGGATGTTGTCTGACTCCGTTTTCGGTCCCCTGATCTATTTCGGGCAGGGGGGCGGGGCGGCGCCGGTCCTTGCGGACCAGGCCCTGGCGTTGCCGCCGCTGAACATGAAGCTGGCCCGCGAGACGATATCCCGCACGCAGATATTCCGGCTGCTTGAAGGTTTCAGTGGCCGCCCGGCGGCCGATATAGAGGCTATTGCCTTTACGCTGGTCAAGCTGGCGCAGCTCATCGGCGACCTGCCCGAAATCGCCGCTATCGATGTCAATCCGCTGCTGGCCGATTCGAATGGCGTCCTTGTCCTTGACGCGGTTTGCCGCCTCCAGACGCCGCCGGCAGCCGCCCGGCGGCAAACCGCTATTTGCGCCTATCCGAGCCATCTCGAACAGGCCGTGAGCCTGCCGGGCGGCCTAACGATGCTGCTGAGGCCCGTGCGGCCGGAAGACGAGCCGGCGTTTCAGGATATCTTCTCCAACCTTTCGGCGGAGGCCATCCGTTTCCGCTTCCTGCATCCCAAAAAAATCCTGCCGCACACCGAGGCCGCCCGCCTGACCCAAATCGACTACGATCGTGACATGGCGCTGGTGTTGGCTGGAAAGGACGCCGCCGGCAAGCCGGAACTCTATGGGTCGGTCAGGGTAATAGCGGATCCCGACAACGAGGACGCCGAGTTCGCCATTCTCCTGCGTGGTGACATGACCGGCCTGGGCCTGGGACCGATGCTGATGCGCCGCATCATCGACTACGCCCGAAGCCGCGGCATACGGCGGCTGCACGGCGATGTCCTGGATGATAACCGGCCTATGCTGCAGGTGTGCAAAGCTCTCGGATTCAAGCAGAAACGCGACCCGGACGATCCGGGCGTGGTGCGGGTAATACTGGAGGTTGGTTGTGTCCGTTGAGCCGGTTGAGCCCGTTTAGCCAGTTGTGACCGTCAGACGGTTGTGCCGGTTAATCGGTTTGCCGGTTAGCCCGTTAGCCGGTTGGCGGATTGGGGGCGATTGTATGAACCGAGAAGGGAGTGTGCGCGTTTGGCGAGACAATGCCCTCCCGATCGCTTCCAAGTACCGCGAATCTTCAACCGGTCATCGTTCTTAACCCCGCCTTCGCGGCGTAAAGCAAACAGGTCTATCTCACCGGCTAACCGGCCAAACCGGCTCAACGGGCCAAACCGGCTCAACTGATTTTGCCAATGTAG
>JBAPSB010000061.1:0-3645 GCA_049281435.1 Desulfobacterales bacterium | reverse complement strand
GCGAAAGCCTGCAGAGAAGAAGCCGCCTTCCAAGAAGCCCGCCGTCAAGAAAGCAGCAAGTACGAAGAGCTCGGCGAAGAAGGCGACGACCACGAAGGGCGCCTCGAAGAAGACGCCCAAAAAGAGGCCTCGGAGGTGACAGAATGAGATGTCTCTATCGAGGCCAGGCATTGACGATTTAGCATCCTTTTCTGTTAGTACAGGATTGCCCGCATAGTGTTCGGGGCGAGAATATCGTTAGAAGGGTCCGTACAAAAAATGGCAGGGCCTCATAAGAGGCCCTGCCATTGAACAATTTGCCAATAACCTTTTATGCAGTATCCGGATTGTAGCACAGCCGGCAGCATGACAGACAGCGGCGGGACTCGGCCAGCGCGTCGGCCTCGCTGAGCACCAGATCGGTTTCCTCGAAGGTCTTGATGCGCTCTGCGACCGGCAGTTCGGGCATTTCGGCTCGTTTTCGATTCCGAATGCCGGCGACGCTGTCGAAAAGCGATTCGGGGATGTGCTTTTTGCGCAGCGATTTCGCTACGGGTTCTATCGGCTGCTCCGTGAGGAAAAGATGAATGGCCCTGGCCGCCCGCCGACCGCCGCCGATGGCCTCGACGACCAGCGAGGCGCCGGTGTAGGCATCGCCGGCAGCAAAGACATTCGGGATATTGGACTGAAGTATTTCAGGATTCGCATCGATGGTGCTCCAACGCGTGATGTTCATCTCTTTCAAGCGGTTGTCCGCTTCGATGAAACTGACGTCCGGGCCTTGACCGATCGCAGAAACCACCATGTCGACTTCCATCCGGGTTTCGGAACCTTCGATCGGCACCGGCCGCCGTCTGCCGCTGGCGTCGGGTTCGCCGAGTTCCATCTTCAGGAATTCCAAGTGGGTGGCCCGGCCGTTTTCGTCTCCGATGATGCGGGTCGGTGCGGCCAGGAAGTGAAACTTGACGCCCTCGTGTTCGGCCGCGATGATTTCGACTTCGTTGGCCGGCATTTCCTTGCGTGTCCGACGGTAGACGATCGATACCTCTTCAGCCCCCAGCCGCACCAGGGTGCGGACGCAGTCGATGGCGGTGTTGCCGCCGCCGATGACGGCGCACTTGCGACCGATGCCGACTTTGTGGGCCGGCTGGTCGGCCTGCTGGTTCAGGGCAAATTTGGTCAGAAAATCGATGCCGGTGTAGCAGCCCTTGAGATCCTCGCCCTCGACTTTCAGGCTGTAGTCCCGCCAGGCGCCGATGCCCATGAAAACGGCGTCGAAGCCTTCGGTTTCAAGGTCTGCCAGGGTGAAATCGCGACCGAGCTTGACATTCGGTCGATGCTCGATACCCAGATTGAGGATTCCCTCGATTTCCCACTCCAGGACCTTCTTCGGCAGCCGGTACTCGGGGATGCCGTAGCGGATCATCCCGCCCAGCTTGGGCATCATGTCGAAGATGGTGACCGCGTGGCCCAGACGCCGCAGGAAATAGGCGTTGGTCAACCCCGCCGGCCCGCCGCCGATGACGGCGACCTTTTTACCGGTGTCGGGAGCGCAGGCAATCGGCAGCCGTTTGCCGCTGTTCATTTCGTAGTCGGCCGCAAAACGTTTCAACTGGTTGATCGATACCGGCTCGTCCTCGATGCCGCGGCGGCAATAGTCTTCACAGGGATGCGGGCAGACCCGGCCGCAGGCCAGCAGCAACGGATTGCGCTCGCGGATGGTGTTGACGGCGCCTTCGTAGTCGCCTTCCCGGATGCAGGCGATGTAGCGCGGGATGTCGATTTCAGCCGGACAGGTCTGCTGGCAGGGGGCCAGGGCGTCATCTGCCTGGTTGAAATGCAGCAGCCGCTGGGACATGGTTCGGACTTGAAGGATCGATTTCGGGCAGGCGGTTTCGCAGGCGCCGCAACCGACACATTTGAATTCATCTACCACCGGGTAGCCGTCCGGGCCCATGTGAATGGCATCGAAGCGGCAGGATCGGATACAATCGCCGAAGCCGAGACAGCCCACGCGGCATTCACGCTTGCCGCCTGATAGAGTGGCCAGGGCGCGGCAACTGTTCACGCCGGCGTAAATATACTTGTCCTCCGCTCGGTCGCCTCCCTGGCAGGTGTTCAGGGATTTGAGCGGCTCGACCGTGCCGGGATCGATTCCCATGACCGCCGCCACCTGGACGGCGGATTCCATCCCGGCCACCACGCAAACGCCAGGCGTTGCCTTGCCGTCGACCACGGCCGCCGCCGCCCCCGAGCATCCGGGGTATCCGCAGCCGCCGCAATTTGCGCCGGCCAGCAGACCCTCGATTTCGGCAATGCGTGGATCTTCGTAAACATAGAAGACCTTGGATGCAATCGTCAACATCGACGCACAAGTGAGGCCCAAGCCCAACATAACCAGTATGGCTTCTATCAAGGTTACCTCCGTTAAACAGCAAAAAGAAAGGGTTGACTCCGGCCGGCCACATCGACATATGCGGGACGAGGGCGGCCGATAGGGTCAATTAAACAAAAACAAAAGAGTCCTGTCAACGGTTCGATCCTTTTAAACGGTTCGACCCTTTTACATGGACCGAGGGCCGGGGAACAGCGCGCAATGCGGCCGCATTCCGGACGACGCTTTGGCACGGTTGATTTCACCGGACGATGCATTGGTGGCCCTCGAAGCTAAAGCGATTGTTTCCAATCGGGCAGCACCAACCGTGTTGGTGTAAGGGGTGTTCCCGGCCGCTATCGATTTGTTACACCCAGCCTTTGAAGGCAAAAAAAGCCAGCGACAGGATTCCAGCCGTGACCAATCCGATCGAGGTGTCCTGGAGCGGCCGCGGAACGCGTGCCAGCAGGATTCGTTCCCTGACGCCGGCAAAGAGTATCAGCGCCAGGCCGAAACCGGCCGCGTAGGCGAACGAGGCGACCAGCGTCTGAAGGAAATTATACTCTTCGTTGATGTTGATTAGGCAAACGCCCAGAACGGCGCAGTTGGTGGTAATCAGAGGCAGAAAAATGCCCAGCCCCGCGTAGAGCGCCGGGATGCTCTTCTTCAGAAACATTTCGACGAACTGGACCAGGGCGGCGATCACCAGAATGAAAACGATCGTGCGCAGATACTCGAGGCCGTATTTTTTCAGAACATATGTGTCGACCACCCAGGTCATCGCCCCGGCCAGCACCAGGACGAAGATGACCGCCATGGCCATGCCGGTCGCGGTCTCCATTTTCTTGGAGGTTCCCAGAAACGGACAGTTCCCCAGATACTGGGCCAGCAGGATGTTGTTGATGAGGATGCAACTGATGGCAAGAACGAGGTAGTCGGCCATGGGAGTTCTCCTATTATTTTTTGCCCAGCATGTTCATGAGGCAGAGCATCAGTCCGAGGGCCATAAAGGCGCCCGGTGCTTCGATCATAAAAGTGAAGGGTTGAAAAGACGGTCCGAAGACTTGAATCGGCTTTTCCCAGATCGTCAGGGCACCGGTTCCCAGGAGTTCCCGGACGGAGCCCAGCGCCGACAGCGCCAGGGTAAAACCGATGCCCATGCCGAGCCCGTCCATCGTCGACCGGATGACGTTGTTTTTCGATGCAAAGGCCTCGGCACGACCCAATACGATGCAGTTGACGACGATGAGCGGTATGAAAATCCCGAGTTTGAGAAACAGCGTGTAGGTATA
>JBAPSB010000060.1:0-9765 GCA_049281435.1 Desulfobacterales bacterium | reverse complement strand
GAGTAAAGGAGGGTACCTTCAGACGGGACCTCTTCTACCGGCTGAATGTGTTTCCCATTGTGATACCACCCCTGCGTGAGCGTCCTGAAGACATTCCTCTCCTGGTTCGGGCGTTTGTCAAAGAATTTCAGAAGCGGATGGGAAAAGAGATAAAGAACATTCCGAAGAAGACCATACAGACCCTTCAAGGCTATTCCTGGCCGGGAAACGTTAGGGAGCTGAGGAATGTGATCGAACACGCCATGATCTTGAGCCGGGACAAGACCCTGGCTGTTCAAGTGTCTCAGCGTTCATCTTCAGAAACTGACGCTGCCGGTAACCTCGAAGACATAGAGCGCAGGCACATCCTGGCCGTGCTGAAGAAGACCGGCTGGCGCGTCGCCGGACAGGGCGGTGCCGCCGAAAACCTTGGTCTGAAGAGATCGACCCTGTATTCCAAGATGAAGAAATTGAACATCCGCCGTACCGCCCCATAATGTCGTAATAAAGGCACTTTGTCGATATATCGACACATGGCCCTAACCTCCCTCCTCTGAATGACCTGCCCTACTTTTTATAAATCTTATTAAATCCGGTAAGTTGTAAGTATAATTAAGCGGAATATCCGACTTGGAACATATTTCGCTTAATGATCAGCATCATGGCGAGAAAAATGTTTGACCTCTGCCGTTTTTGCCCTGGAAAGCCGGAGCGCAATTGGTGACGGGAAAACTTTTTCGAGTGGATTTTGTTAGACCGAAAATCGAATCAAAAGGAGGCAACATGGACAAAAGTTCTGTCAAGGCACGGTGGGGACCTATCGCTGCAGCCATCTTTCTCGGCAGTGCGTTTTTAATCCTAACGCTCGGTGGCTGTGCCTCAACTGCACCCGGTAAGATGACCACGGGCCCTGGCACGCCGGACGAGACCCAAAGGCAACATTACGAAATGTTGGTGTCGGCGATTGAAGCGAAGAATAGGGTTGACGCGCTCGCCGCGCTCGCATTGCTGCAAGCCGATGTAAACCGGTGGCAGACGAACTGGTTGACGGTGGCGAATGCGATTGCCGATCAAGCGGCCCTGACGGATGCAGTGAACAGAGAGGATTGGGCCTTGGCGAATAAAATGTTGATGGAGCTGACAGCGAAGTATAGGCAAAAATAACGAGACTGAAGCTGTTAAGAGCTTGCAAAATGGCGTGATGCTTTTTTAACCGATACTTCCGTAATACGCCCTGCTTTTCATCCACCAAAAACTTGGAGGGGCCTGATTCGGCCGTACAGATGTCAACTCAATTGAGCAAAAAAGAGCCTGCCCGGCAAACGAGATGATGGGGATGCACCGGCGATCCGTCAGCACTGTCACGAAAAGGAGAGGCGCATGATTCTCGCGACCATTAGGATGAAGATACCTCCTAAAAAGCGTGGTGACGCATTGAAAATTCTCAGATTGATCGCCGAGCAGTGCAGGTTTGACCCCGGCTGTATCAGGTGCCGCATTTACGGGGATCTACAGGAAAAAAACGTCCTGATGTTCGAAGAAGTTTGGAAATCCGAGGAGGACCTGGACGTTCATATGCGCTCAGACGAATACCTGAACCTGCTCCTGGCCTTGGAGATGGCACTAAAACGACCCGAAATCAGGTTCGATACCATCTCGAGTTCGGCGGGCATCGAAACCATCGAAAAGGCACGCAGCCAGGTGAGATGAAGCCGCGGCCTATAGTGAAGCCGGTAAGACTTACGAAATTAGGAGGCAGGACAATGAAAGTCATCATCGTTGGCGGAGTGGCCGGCGGCGCATCGTGCGCGGCGCGTTTGCGCCGGTTGGATGAACATGCGGAAATCCTCATGGTGGAACGCGGACCGTACGTTTCGTACGCCAACTGCGGGTTGCCTTACCACATCGGAGGGGTGATCGAAAAGGAATCGAGCCTGTTGGTGGCGAGCGAGAAGCTGTTCCGCGAGCACTTCGGGATCGGTGTGCGCACCAACTGCGAGGCGATCTCCATTTCTCCGGAAAACAAGACCGTGGACCTTCGTCATGTAACGACCGGCGAGGTCACGACCGAGCCCTACGACAAGCTGGTGCTGTCGCCCGGCGCAGCTTCTGTCCATCCGCCCCTGCCCGGAATCGATCTGCCGGGGATATTTCATGTGCGCACCGTGCCGGACGCCAGGACGATCCGTGAGTGGATCGAACGCGGCACGACGTTTCTGACGGGGATGTTTAACTACTCCGGCATCCAGATGGTGAAGCCGGTGCGGCGGGCGGTCGTGGTGGGCGGCGGGTTCATCGGTCTCGAGACGGCGGAAAATCTGATCCATGCCGGTTTCGACGTGACCCTCATCCAGAAGCCCAATCACGTATTGACCCCGCTCGACCCTGAAATCGCCTGCCTCGTCCAGAGCCATATAGTACGTCATGGCGTTCGGCTTGCCGCCAACGACGGCGTGGTCGGATTCAAACAATTGGACGGCGGCGCGATCGAGGTCCAGACGAGTTCCGGGAAGACGTATCCGGCGGACATCGTGATTCTTGCCATCGGCGTGCGGCCGGACACCGCCCTGGCCAAGACGGCGGGCCTGACGATCGGCGAATGCGGCGGCATCCGCGTCAACGACCGTATGGTCACGAGCGACCCGGACATCTTCGCCGTCGGCGACGCCGTCGAAGTCAAGGACTTCGGGACCGGCCAGTGGAGCCTCATCGCTCTCGCCGGGCCGGCGAACCGTCAGGGCCGGATAGCGGCCGACGTGATCGCCGGACGCGACTCCCGCTACCGGGGCACCCAGGGCACCTCGATTATCGGGCTGTTCGGGGGGGCCGCCGCCTGGACCGGCATCAGCGAAAAAACGCTCAAAAAGCTCGGCGACACGGACTACGAGAAGATTTTCCTGTTCCCGAATTCACACGCCGGGTATTACCCGGGTGCCAAGATGCTCGGCTTGAAAGTCCTTTTCCGGAAATCCAACGGGAAAGTCCTTGGTGCGCAGGCGCTGGGCTTAGACGGTCCGGCGGTTGACAAGCGCATCAGCGCCCTGGCGATGGCCATCCAGATGGGCGCGACGGTCTACGACCTCGAAGAAGCCGAGCTTTGCTACGCGCCCCAGTTCGGCAGCGCGAAGGATCCGGTCAACTTCGCCGGCATGGTGGCCGCCAATACGCTTCGAGGCGACATGCCGCTCAGCCACTGGGATTGTTTGGACGGGGCATTCCTCCTCGACGTGCGCGAACCGGTGGAACTGGTGGTGGAGAACGTGCCGGGCGCGGTCAACATCCCGCTCGGCCAGCTCCGCACACGACTAGGGGAGCTCCCCCGCGACCGCGAGATCCACGTCATCTGCCGTTCGGCCCAGCGCGCGTATTATGCCACGCGCATCCTCGTACAGAACGGATTCAAGGCAAAAAATATCTCCGGCGGCATGCTGTCACGTGCGATGCACGCTCTGGGTGAATTGATTTATTGAAGGCTCTCGTTGCGGACACCTATAAAAGCAGCACCGTCGACTTAACTCGACAGTCAAAAGCTCTCAGGGATCATTTTCTTCAAGTCCCCCTTTCCTAAAGGGGGATTTCAATAGATTACAGAAAAATCCCCTTCTGCTCTTATTTACAAAGGGGGGGATTAGCGGGTCGACAAGTTGCGATACTTATAAGGATTTTGAACTCTCAATTGACTTAAAAAAGGTGAACCATGGATGTCATCATGGTTTCCCGGGAAGGCCATAGACCGTGAGCGGCCCTGACGAAAACAAGGGGAGTCTGAAGAAGAAACTGCTCCATGAAGTGAAGGCCTATTGGGTCTATGTTGCCTATCTAACGCTGGTATTCGCGGCATTCACTCAATACCGCCGGCTCATTCTCGCCGACGTTGGTATTGCTTACACCAATTACTGGGTGGCTTTGATCGAAGCATTGATTCTAGCCAAAGTCATCATGATCGGCGATGCGCTCCACCTCGGTCGCGGTCTCGAACACAAGCCCTTGATTTTCCCCACCCTTCTGAAGACGTCTATTTTCACGCTTTTTGTCGGCCTTTTTATCTTGATCGAACATGCCTTCAAGGGTCTGATAAAGGGCAAGGGGGCCGTGGAAGGTGTCATGGAGTTCCTTGGGAAAGGACCCTACGAAGTACTCGCCGGGGGGTTGGTTATTTTCGCGGCATTTATCCCCTTTTTCGCCCTGAGGGAAGTGGGGCGTGAACTGGGTGGAGAGGGCAGGTTGTTGACTTTATTTTTCATGAAGAGAGACGGCCGGTGACCCGCGTCCCAAGGCGGGTTGCCGTGACCAACCGTGTGAGGCGATGGTGACGATTGATTGGTTGAGAAATAAAAAAGCCCGTCAGTCTGCCGTGCAAGCCGGACAAACGCACCAACTAATGAAGGATGACGGCATGCCGATGCCACGCAGTAGCCGGTGGCCCACAATGTTTTCGGGTTTGCGAGGAATCACCCGGGCGGATGTTCCACGCGAGATTTCAGCCGGCATCACCCTGGCGGCATTGATCATTCCCCTCAACATCGGGTACGCACAGGTGGCCGGACTCCCTCCGGTGTTCGGCCTTTACGCCGGAATCATTCCGCTCGCCATATTTGCCCTCTTCACCAGTTCGCCCCATGTGGTGGGAAGTCCGGATGCCCCCATTTCCGCGATCGCGGGAGCAATGCTTATCGGCTTTGCGCCGATCGGAGACCCGCTGCGGGTGCAATACGCCCTGGCCCTGGCGTTGATGTGCGGCCTGCTGTTCTTTGTGTTCTGGCTTTTTCGGCTGGCGTTTCTCGCCAATTTTCTGTCCCGGGCCGTGTTGGCCGGTTTCATCACCGGCCTGGGGATCGAGGTGCTGACCAACCAGGGCAGAAGGATCCTTGGGGCTGCTCATTCAATAGACGGAACGGGATTGGCGGCGATCGCCGAACAACTCCATGGTGCGATGGCAACTTCCGTCGACACCACGGGTTATTTTGTGGAACTCATCGCCTTGTTTGAGTCCATTCCGCATGCGAATCTTTACTCGGTCGCGATCGGGCTGAGCGCTTTTGTCATCGTGCGGCTAATGAAAGGTTACGCACCCAAAGCGCCGGCGGCGTTGATCGCCCTGATCCTGACGACTATCATCGTCGCCGTTTTCGGCCTGGATCAAAAAGGGGTTCAGGTGTTGGGAGAAATGCCGTCGGGGCTGCCCTCCCTGACCTTGCCGAACGTGCCGGTATCAGACTACCTGCGCTTGCTGCCCGGTGCCATGGCAGTGGTCGGCATCACCCTGTGCGAGGCATTGCTGCTGGTCCGCAGCTGCAGTCGCAGGCACAACACCAAGGCGGATGGCAACCAGGTGTTGTTTGCCTACGGCATGGCCAGTGTCGCCAGCGGGTTCACCGGTTCGCTGGTGTCGGGCCCCAGTGCCTCGCGCACCGCGGCAGTGGACGCCGCCGGGTCCCGCACGCAGCTCTCCAGCCTGGTGGCAGCCGGGACGGTTGCGCTGGTCATGGTGTTCTTTACAGATCAGTTGGCGTATCTGCCCACTGCGGCATTGGCCGGCGTCGTCGCCAGTGCCGTATTGAGTCTGATTGAAGTCGAGGAGCTGCGGGAATTCTGGCACTTGCGCCGGTCTGAATTCTGGGTTGCGGCAGTCTGCCTGCTCAGCGTCCTGGTGTTCGGGCCATTGCAGGCGGTCATCATTGCCTTTCTGCTGGCCACGATCGATCTGCTCCAACGGGCGTCCCGGCCCGCCGCTTGGGTGCTTAAGGAAGCACCGGACGGCAGTCATTTTGTCCCCGAGGATGCCGGCCAGCCCCCGGATACTGATGGGATCGTCATCTATCGCTTCGGCGCGCCCCTCTATTTCGCCAATGCCGCTTTCTTTGAGGAAGAGGTGGAGAAACTCTTCGTGCAGGCCGGCTCACCCGTCAATTGGTTCGTGCTGGATGCAGAAGCGATGGTGGATATCGACACCACCGGTGCGGAAACTCTGCATCAGGTTCTGACGGCGCTGGCCAAGCGCGGCGTGAACGTTGCCCTGAGCCGTGCCAATCAGTCAACCGCTGCGTTGTTGGCGCGTTATCACCTGCTGGAACTGATTGGGAAAAACCGTGTGTATCCGACCAACCGCCATGCCATCGCGGCCTTTCGCAGGGAAACCGGGCAAACGAACCCGTGACACCAGCGGAGCGAGATGCGCTTCTGAATAAAGTACTTGGCAAATCGTGAAAATGAATGAAAGGAAAACGATATGGTTGATCAACCACTGAACGCGGTCGTCACTCTGCGTAACGAGGTTTCCCCCTGGTTGATGGTCCTGCAGGTTGTACCGGATGGTTGGGATTTGTATGACTACGTACCGGGCCAGTTTACTTCTATAGGGTTATTGGGTTCGGCGTCCCGCTGCGCCATTGCTGAACCCGAAAACCCGGTTGCTGCCCCTGACAAATTGATCAAGCGTGCCTACTGCATCGCCTCGTCCCCGGTGAATCGCGAGTTTCTTGAATTCTACGTGGCCCTGGTTCCGAGAGGTGTCCTCACGCCACGTCTGTTCGGCCTGAAAATCGGCGACCGCATCTGGCTTTCGCCAAAAGCAGGCGGAAAATTTACCTTTGACGAGTCGCGCGTGCCCATGGACGCCAACGTGGTCCTGATCGCCACCGGTTCCGGCCTGGCGCCGTTCATGAGCATGCTGAGCACCCACCTGAGGTTTCCCCCCACGCGCCGGATTGCGCTCATCCACGGGGTTCGACACTCGTGGGACCTGGGTTACCGATCGATCCTGATGGCCATGACGCACCTTCGCGACAACTTTACCTATATACCGGTTGTCAGCCGGCCGCAGGAAGAGCCCGTTCCCTGGAAAGGTGCGACGGGGCATGTCCAGGACGTGTGGAAGAGCGGCGCCGTCGAAAA
Source organism: Desulfobacterales bacterium (assembly GCA_049281435.1). Lineage (GTDB taxonomy): Bacteria > Desulfobacterota > Desulfobacteria > Desulfobacterales > SG8-13 > JARFQH01. The sequence goes on along the minus strand of JBAPSB010000060.1, from coordinate 2,892 downwards.
GGCATGGGGCTCCCGCCCGGGGCCCGAAGATACCCACATTTTCATGTGCGGCAGTCCCCAGATGAGTGAATCCATGATCGCGATACTGCAGCAGGAAGGCTTCAAAGACGACAAGAAGAAGGAACCGGGGCAAATTCATGTTGAGAAATATTGGCAGTAAGAAGCAGGCCTTCACGCGCTTAGCGGCGCGACGGCTAACGTATTAAAATGATAGTCCATCGCCATGGTCCACGATAGGCCAAGGTCGTGGTGACTCAATTATACCAAGCGGCTGCACCTGGCTTTTGAGAAACCGCCACAACAACAAATCGTCGATTCACGAAAAAACAAAAGGAGAAAGCAAAATGAAAGAGTCAAAAAAAACAAAAAATAATTCCACAGGGCGGGTAACGGTCGACGATGCACGGGTCGATCGCATGAAAAGCCTTTTTCTCAGCACGCCGCTCACCATTGACCATGAGCGTGTTATTTTTATGAAAAAGATTTACGAGGATAATGCTGGCTATCAGCAGATTATTCAAAGAGCAAAGTTTCTGGAGTACTTGCTCGACAACAAGAAAATCTACATAGATGAAAACCTCATTGTTGGCAGCATGGCCAATTGTGTTAACGCTTACCTGACTTTTCCTGAATGGAGTGTTGAGTGGATGAAGCAGGATAAAGTTATTGAGAACTGCAAGACTAAGGAAGAAAGAGAAGCAAATGAATGGGCAATTGAATATTGGGGAAGGAGAAGCCTGAAAAAGAGAACGGACGAAATTTTCATCAAAAAATACGGTTACGATCCAAATATTGCCGAACGAGCCGGACTCTTTCAGGATTTCGCATCGTGGCCGGGCGGTGGAGGTAACCTGAACTACCCTAAAATTTACAATCAAGGTATTGCCAGTGTAATCAAGGATATTGAAGAACGCCAGGCGGCCCTTGATGTAAGATTGGACGCTGCACCAAAACTTTATTTCTACGAAGCCTCACTCATCATTTTAAGGGCAGCAGTGCGCTATGCCAACCGTTATGCAAAGTTGGCAAGAGAAATGGCTGGAAAAGAGAAAAACGAAATCCGTAAAGAAGAATTATTGGCGATTGCCGAAACCTGCGAATGGGTTCCGGAGCAGCCGGCTCGCAACCTTAGAGAGGCGGTACAGGCACATTTCTTTGCGCACATTGTTGCCGAATTGGAACAAATAGGTTGCGGATATTCCGAAGCTTATTTGGGTCAGAATCTCGAACCTTATTATCAGGCTGACAAAGCTGCCGGTCTCCTCGATGCTGAAGGCGCCACCTTTATCCTTAAAAACTTATTTATCAAACTGAACGAAATTCAGTATTGGTATGGTACGGCCATTTCTACCTATAACTCGTCCGATTTAGGTCAGAGCATCACCCTGGGTGGATTTACCGATAAAGAAGATGATGCAACCGCGGAGATGGATTACCTGATTCTCGATGCCTCATCGTACCTGAAATTACCCCAGCCACCGCTCTCGTGTATGTACCACAATAAACTTAAAGGAAAATTCCTGGAAAAAGTTTTGGATACCATAGGTACCGGCATCGGTATGCCTCAATTTGTGAATGGTGAAGTGGCTGTAAAAAGAGCGCTGAATATTTGGGGTGATAGAATAACCCTTGAACAAGCAAGGCGCACGGCTGTGGGGGCCTGTGTGGGGACATTCCCGCCTTATGAAACAGGGCACCCGGTTGAAGGACAGACCAACTCGGCCAAAGCCTTGGAATTTGCCCTGAATAATGGGGTAAATCCTGCGAGTGGAATACAGGTTGGCCCCAAAACAGGCGATCCGGAAACATTTAAAACATTCGAGGAATTATACGAGGCGTTTACCAAGCAATTGGATTTCATGATGCTTACCTGTCGTAAACATTCCATGATTGCCAATATTCTTTGCGCGGAGTTCCTACCCTGCGCATGGCGATCGATATTGACCAACGGTTGTATCGAACGGGGCACCGAAGTTTGGAATGGCGGAGCCAATGTCTATTCGGTGGGCATGCTCGTGATGACCGGAGTGGATGCCGCCAACGGTCTTCTGGCAGTAAAGCAACTGATCTATGACGACAAAAAGCTGACTTGGCCTAAACTAAAAGCAGCGCTGGCGGCTGATTTTGAAGGTGAATACGAACCTATTCGTAAGATGTGTCTCGATGCGCCCAAGCATGGTAATGATATAGATGAAGTAAATAAATTTGTACGCAGGGTGTATGACGATATTTATAACGCTTTCCAAAAAGTTGGTGGCAATTTCATCAGCAAGGATATCAAATCAACACCTGATTGCTATACAAAAAGCTCGCACAACTCCTTTGGACTTGTGACAGGGGCATTGCCTACGGGTAAAAAGAACCGTGTTGCGTTATCTGATGGGAGCATGTCGGCCATGCCGGGAACCGATGTAAACGGACCTACCGCCTTAGCTGCTTCGGGCGCTAAGAGTATCGATGCCGTTCAATTTACTTCTTCGCACATGAACATGAAACTTCCTCCAGATCAGTTGCAAACCCGTAAAGGCAGAGAAACTGTTCTTAACCTGGTTATGGGCTTTATGGATTTGGGTGGTGGTCACATACAGTTCAGCGTTCTCAATACAGACACATTGCGAGATGCTCAGAAACATCCTGAAAACTACCGCGATTTAGTGGTACGTGTAGCGGGTTTCTGCGCGTTCTTTACCAAACTTCATCCGGGTGTGCAAGACGAGATCATCCGTCGTACCGAGCAGGAGTTTGGCATGTGCGGAGCTCGGAAAAATTTAGATTAAAAAAAGATATTCAATAAAGGAGATAAACTATGAATACAGATATAGGACAAAAACGCATAGCCATAATGGCAGGCGCCGGTTACATTCCCGGAATAAATGCTGTAGTTGCAGGCGC
>JBAPSB010000059.1:0-12838 GCA_049281435.1 Desulfobacterales bacterium | reverse complement strand
CGAGGTGGCCGTGCGCGTCGCGGTGGCCCGGGATTTCAGCCGGCTGGATACCCTGTCCACCGGCCGGTGGGGCGCCTACGGTGTGGCCGCCGCCGCCGGCCTGCTGGTGCGGGCTACCCCGCAGGTCCTGGCGACGGCCTTTTCCATTGCCGGCGCGCTCTCTCCGGGTCTGTCGGCGGCGGGCTACAGCACGGTGATGGGCAACCAGGTCAAGGAGGGCATTCCCTGGGCGGTGATGACCGGCCTGACGGCCCTTGAACTGGCGCGGCAGGGGCTCACCGGGCCGATGGACATTCTGGACCACCCGGACTATTTCAACGCGGCCGCCATCACCGCCGGGCTCGGTACCGGCAGCGTCTTGACCACGGTTTACTTCAAACCCTACGCCTGCTGCCGCTGGATTCACGCCGCCATCGATGCGGTGGTCGAGCTGGTCGCCAACGGCCCTGTCGATCCGAACGACATCCTGTCCGTGGATATCTATACCTTCGAGCGGGCCCTGCGGCTCAACAACTACCACGACCCCGACACGCTCGAAGGCGCCCAGTACAGCCTGCCTTTCTGTCTGGCGGTGGCCGCTTGCGGTGGTACGCAAGCCCTTTTGCCACTCCTGCCGGCATGGCTCCACCGGCCGGAGGTAACGGCGCTGGCCGCACGGATGCACCTGCACGTCGACCCGCTGCTGGAAAGCCGCTTTCCGGCCGAAGCCGGCGCGAGGGTCTGCATGGAAACGAGTGCCGGACGGGTGGAAAAGACCGTCCGGCATGCCTTGGGGGATCCAGCCAACCCCATGGACCGATTACAATTGGAGACCAAGTTTCGGCGGCTGGCTGCCGGGGTCATGCCCCCTGCGGACCAGGATCGCCTGCTGGCAGCCGCAGGGAGTCTGCCGGATCTCGAGAGCACCGATCCGATCTTGAGCTGCCTCAGACGGCCGCAAGCCCGCCTCGGCCGCGAGATACACGGTCTATCGGACACCTGATCCGAATAAACATCGACAATGAGGGAGGAACACGGATGGCATTCAAGATAACCTATTCGGTTACCCAGGAGAACATGGCCCAGATCGACCAGGAGTTCGACCTGGCGGTCGAACGCGCTCGCGTAAGGTTGGGCGAAACCTACCCGGCCCTTTTGGGCTACGCCGACATTTCAAGTGCGGACTTGATCGAAAACCGCAACCCGGCCGATACGCGGGTCGTGCTCTCCCGACATCACCGGACACCCGCAGCGCGGATCGATGACATGATGAACCTGGCTCACCGCCGGCAGAAAGAGTGGCGGTGCACGCCCTATTCGGAACGCTGCCGGATTCTGCGTCGTGTGGCCGACCGGTTCCGGGACCGACAGTACGATCTGGCGGCGATAATGACGCTCGAGGTGGGCAAAAACCGCCTGGAGTCCCTCGGGGAGGTTCAAGAATGTGTGGACATGATCCACTATTACGTGGATCAGTTCGAGCAAAACGAGGGCTACGCGCGCCGGATGGCTTCTCTGGCGCCCGAAGAAAAAACCCTCAGTATCCTCAAACCTTACGGGGTGTTTGTCGTCATCGAACCTTTCAACTTTCCCTTGGCATTGGCCGTGGGCGCGTTGGCGGCGGCGCTGGTCAGCGGCAACACCGCGGTCTTCAAGCTGTCCTCCGCCACGCCCTGGTCGGCCCGCAACCTGCTGACCTGCTTCCGGGACGGCGGGATCCCCGAAGGGGTCGTGCAGATGGCCCAGGGTGGCGGCGCCGACGTGGGCGAAGCTTTGGTGAAACATCCGCTGACGGCCGGCATCGCCTTCACGGGCAGTTACGCGACCGGAACGGCGCTGATGAGAAGTTTCGGTGTGGGCGGCGCCTGGGTCCGGCCCTGTATCACCGAGATGGGCGGCAAAAACCCCGGCATCGTGGGCGCCAGCGCCAACATCGAAAAGGCCGTCACCGCCGCCTGGAAATCCGGATTCGGTCTCAGCGGGCAAAAATGCAGCGAAATGTCGCGCCTGCTGGTGCACGACTCCATCGCCGATGATTTTTGCGCCAGGCTGATCGAGTCAGTCAACGCCCTGGTGGTCGGCGACCCCGTCCTGAAAGAGACCTTTATCGGACCGGTGATCGACGCCCGGGCGGTGGCGCGCTACTTCGAGGCAGTTAAGCAGGTGACATCCGGCGGCGGCCGCATTTTAACGGGCGGCGGCGACATCCGCGAACGCCGGCCGGAGCTGGCCCACGGCCACTTCGTTGAACCGACCATCGTCCAGGTGGCTCAAGACCACCCGCTGACGCGGCAGGAGCTTTTCTTGCCGCTGCTCAATCTCTACACCTTCAGCACCATCGAACAGGCCCTGGAAATGGCCAACGATGTCCCCTATGGACTTACGGCCGGAATTTTCTCCGCCGATGAGCAGGAGATCGGCTATTTTCTCGACCACATCGAGGCCGGATGCACTTACGTCAACCGGCCGACGGGCATCACGACCGGCGCCTGGCCGGGAGTCAACCCTTTTTGCGGGTGGAAAGGCAGCGGCGGCAGCGGAAAGGGCTTTTTAGGCCCCTACTATGTCGCTCAGTTCATGCGCGAGCAATCCCAGACACGGCATCCCGTTTAGCGCGGCCGTGGTTCTGGCAGGATCTTTAGACAAGGCTTGCGGCGAACGGGTGGCTATTTTCGGCAGCAACGGCGCGGGGAAGTCCTCACTGATGGCCGCCCTTGCCGATTACTGATACCCGGAAGCGGCCGACTCGACTTCAGAGAGCAGTCATCCCCACGTGCAGAAATTCCCACACGTTTTTCATGATGTAGACCTGCAGTGGATTCTTGGTGGCCGAAGCGATGGTCATGTGAAAGGCCAGATCGCCTTCGGTGCCCAGACCACCGGCCTTGATATCGGTTTCCATTTGAGCGAGTGCTTCTTCAATGGTTTCAATGCTTTGCACTTTGGCTCGCTAGCGCGGCGGTCTTGCATTTGATTCTTAGGTGCAATTTTAACAGATCGATGACGCTCACATCTTGAAAATTCGGATTGACATTCCGAATTTTCATATAATTCCTTTGATGGAAGTGACCGATATGGCAGTCTAATGCGGAGTCTCACTTACAAATCTTGACGGGCACTGTTTTCGGTGCAAATTCAAATCCTGACTTGACACAGGAAAACAAGGACCGTTAAATGGTGTATGCGGATTCTGAAAGTGAGTGTCAAAAAGAAATAAAGGTACTTGTCCACGCCCTATTGATTTCTCCATCGGGTATACGGAACTTTCTTATAGCCGCGCCTCTTGCAATATCGGATTCCCAAGACCGCATCGTTCGAAAGTAGTTGGAGCGGCCTTTTTCGGATGCCAACGGATGAAACACGCCCCCAAAAACCAAGCGCCAGTTGATGCCGACGACCGCAAAGCAATCAAACCCGTGATCTGCTACCCGGTCGATACCCTGCCCCCACCGGATATGGCCACCTATATCGCCGCGCGCACTGCGATTGAACTAACGGATGAGGTGATCGTGCCGCCGCGCGATGCCAGAACCTTTCGCGTCCCTGCAGGACATTTTTTCCGAATCGTCAGCGTGGAGGGTCCGCAAGTGGGCGACCTGAATCTCTGGGCGGCGGATGACCTGTCGGAACGGTTTTACAGCGGCAAGACCCGCGCGCTGCATGGCACCCACCTGAGTACCGGGGACCGGATGTGGAGCAGTTTCCCGCACCTGCGGCCAATGGCGACGATCACTAATGACACGCTGGATTGGTATGGGTTCGATGCCGATGGCGGCGGGGTGCACGACGTCATCGGCACGCGTTGCGATCCCTATACCAACCGCCTGCTGAGCGGGCAGGACTACCACCACTGCTGCCATTCAAACCTGACCCGCGCCCTGGCTGCCGAAACCGGGCTGCCGTTGCATCAAGCCGAAACGCATGTGCATGATGTCTTAAACGTCTTCATGTGCACGGGTTTCACCCACGACACGCATCAATATTTCATGAAGGCCAGCCCGGTGCGCCCCGGCGATTACATCGAATTTTTCGCCGAAATCGACCTGTTGGGCGCACTGTCGGCCTGCCCCGGCGGCGATTGCAGCGCAGAGCACTCAAGCGATGCGGCAGCCTGTTATCCGCTCAAAGTCGAGATCTATCGCCCCGACCCGCAAGCGCTTTCGGGTTGGGCTCCCCCATCTCCTTCGGCTTATCCGCGCGCCTACGGAATAGGATAAGGGCTCATATTTTAAAGTTCCACACCGCCAGGCGAAAAATATTTGTCAGCGGCACTGCGCATACCGCGGACGCAATAAGGGAAAAAACCTTCAGGAACGATAGTGGGATAAACTTGACCACCGTTTCGTTTCAGCGTATATTTTCGATAAAATTCAAGATGCTGGATACCAGCTTGAAAAGGAATTTTTCTTGGGAATTCGCGAACGAGCCGCTAAAAGAAAAACCCGCATCGTTGCCTATCGGGCCCAATCATTTCAGGATGCCGAAGCCTGGAATCTGGCGTTCTGGCAAGCCCAAACTCCGCAGCAACGCCTATCGGCCCTTGTCGCCACCCGCAAGGACGTTGCCAAGGTCAATAAACCGCACAGCCTTAAAGAGTAAAAGGCGAAGGAATAAAAAACGACCATGAAATATATCGGCGCACATGTCAGTGCCGCCGGCGGCGTGGAAAACGCACCGCTGAACGCCAAGGCAATCGGAGCCACTGCGTTCGCGCTGTTTACCAAAAACCAGCGCCAATGGAAGGCCAGGCCGTTGTCGGATGAATCCATCCGCCGGTTCAAGGAGAATTGCGCGACCGGTGGATACACCGCGGATCAGATCCTGCCCCACGACAGCTATCTCATCAACCTGGGTCATCCCGAGCAAGCAGGCCTGGAAAAATCACGGATGGCCTTTATCGACGAGATGAGCCGCTGCCAACAACTGGGGTTGAAATACCTGAACTTTCATCCCGGCAGCCACCTGAAGAAGGTGTCGGAAGAAGCCTGCCTGGCCAGAATTGCCGAATCCGTCAACCTGGCCCTGGCACAAACGCGCGGCGTGACGGCAGTGATCGAAAATACCGCCGGCCAGGGGACCAACCTGGGATACCGTTTCGAGCATCTGGCCGCCATCATCGACGGCGTAGAAGACAGATCCCGGGTAGGTGTCTGCCTGGACACCTGCCACAGCTTTTCGGCCGGGTATGATCTGGTCTCTCCGGAGGGTTACGCAAAGACCCTGGCGCACTTCGCTGCCGTGGTGGGGTTTTCCTATTTGAAAGGCCTCCACCTGAACGACGGCAAGAAGGCCATGGGCAGCCGCGTGGACCGCCACGAAAGCATCGGCGAAGGAACGCTGGGGCTGGAGGTCTTTCGGATGATCATGAACGACCCCCGTTTCGACGATATCCCCATGATCCTGGAGACACCGAAGGAGAGCCGCTGGGCCGAAGAGATCCGGATGCTGAAGGGGATGGTAGCGGATTGATACATCGAGAGCGTAATTTAATTTAGAGTGGCGGGGCCCACTTCACGAATCAGACAGGCTTACATCATGTGGTCAAAACTTGGAATCGTCTCGCTGTTCCTTGCTGTCATAGCATTGGCGTATCCGACACTGCATGGGGTCATCGGTCTTGGGTATTCCGACAAACTGACCGTTCTTCCTGAGAGCCTCATGGAAATTCTGGGGGCCGAGTGGTTTCTGTGGATCAATCATATTCCCTTCGGTTTTGTTCAAAGGGTGCTCCTGTTCCTATTTGAATTGCCGCTCTACATTTTGTTCTTTGGTATCAGCGGAGTCTTTTTTCTGATTCACTTCGTAGCGGATGAAAAGAAATGATCAATTTTTTCCTGAATAACACAAGCGGCGGGGCTTTGCTTATGCCAGCCCATCGTACCCCAAAAAGTCGTTTAAGGAAAGATTCTTCAACCGCCCTTCTCAAAACCGATAGCGAATAATCAAGATCAGATTCTCTTGCCTTTCCTACGAATTAAAAGAATATTTCCGATTATAGCACTTATCAAAGATGTAAGACAAATTATGCCCATATGGATGTAGATCTGAATATTAATATACCAATCTGGAGCACTATCACCCCATCCGAGTATGTAGGCACGTGTAAGGATTTAATCTCTTTGAGTCTAACACCTCGAAGCTTGCTTCGGTAATGAAGGTACCATAACATTTACCAAATATAATTGTTACAAATTAATCAAGGTTTTCATATGAACGAAAAAAAATTTGATCCCAATAAATTGCAAAAATTGAATAATCCACAAAGATTTTTGGATATCCCTCCTGAATATGTTTGGGGTAAATTAAATCTGGAAAAACCAGACATATTGGTTGAAATAGGTGCCGGAACTGCATTTTTCAGTATTGCTTTTCTTCAGCACTTCAAGCCTACGATAATTTATGCTTGTGATCTATCCGAAGTAATGATCAACTGGGTAAAGGAAAATGTCTCTCCAAAGTACCCCAGCATAATTCCGGTGAAATCTGAAGAGCATTCTGTGCCACTTGATGATAGAATTGCTGACTTAGTGTTTATGATAACCTTACATCATGAATTAGACAATCCATTTTTGACAGTTGAAGAATCTTATAGAATATTGAAACCCGGTGGAGAAATTTTTATTGTTGATTGGAAAAAAATAGATATGGACGAAGGGCCTCCTGAAAAAATCAGATGTGCTCCTGAACAGGTCAAGGAGGAACTTGTGAAATCCGGCTTTCGCGGTGTATACATTTATGATGAATTACCAAAGCATTTTTTAGTTGTCGGGAAAAAGGAACAAAAATGTACATAAAAAGGAGCTCTACCCGATCGGTGTTCCGCAGAAGCTCCAAAGCGGCGGGTGAGATTGATCGTTGAACTGAAAGGTTGCGGTAAGGTCCCATCTTCAGAAGTTTCGAGCTAATGAATAAAGCTGACCTTAACCTCAACCAAATCAAAAGTCATGGTAACTATGGAACATTGGAAAAATGTATCACCAAATAGAAAAGGATTAATCTTGTAATACCTGTTGTTTTAAGAGAGGGATTATGAAAAGTTGGTGTTTTATTATTTCACAATTTGTCCTGCTTACTATAACTTTCTCCGTAAATGCTGAGGAGGCGAATAAAGTCATGCAATTAACATCCCCGAATTTTTCGGATCAGAATAGTATGAATAAGAAGTTTACATGTGATGGAGGGAATATTTCCCCTGCATTGGAATGGTCTGGTGTTCCAGAGGGAACCAAGAGCTTTGTTTTGATTGTAGATGATCCTGATGCTCCTGACCCTGCCAATCCTAAAATGACTTGGATTCATTGGGTTCTTTATAATATTCCAGCAACGGTTAGCTCTTTGCCTGAAGGTGTAAAGGACAAGGATCTCCCTAACGGAACACTGCAAGGTCTCAATGACTGGACAAAAACAGGCTACGGTGGACCCTGCCCGCCGATTGGTCAACACCGATATTTTCACAAGCTTAATGCATTGAATATTATCCTTCCAGACCTCAACCGCCCAACAAAAGCAAAACTTGAAAAAGCTATGCAGGGACATATTCTTCATAAGGCAGAACTGATTGGATTATATCGGCGAAAATAGGCACCAAGATAAAAATAGACAGCCTAATAATTAGGCACTACGGATTAACCGTCGTTTCTATCAGTGCCCAGGTTTCTTGATTTTCGAACCTCAAATTATTCCAATTAACGAAACTGATTGGCAAAAGATGCCATTGCAACATCACCCTTGGATATTTATTTTATAAAGCTAGTAACAAATACAAATTTTAATCAAAATCACGCATGACCCATTTAGGAGATGCTATGAATAATAAAATTGCGCTAATTACCGGCGGAAGCCGTGGCCTTGGAAAGAGCACCGCCATTAATCTGGCGGGAAAGGGCGTTCATTGTATTATCACCTATTTAAGCAAACGGGCGGAAGCTGAACGGGTTGTTGCAGAAATTCAACAAACCGGACAAGCGGGCGTGGCCCTGCAATTGGATACTGGTGATATTAAAAGTTTTAAGGATTTTTCTAAGAGGGTGAAAAATGAATTAGAACAGCACTGGCAGCGCGACTCTTTTGATTTTTTGGTAAATAATGCTGGAATTGGCGTCAATGCCCTTTTTGCCGAAACTACAGAGGAACAATTCGACCAACTGATGAATATTCACTTTAAGGGAGTGTTTTTTTTGACTCAAACACTTTTACCGATAATAGCCGATGGAGGTCGAATAGTGAACTTGTCTTCTGGGTTGGCTCGCTTCACCCTGCCAGGTTTTTCGGCTTATGCGGCCATGAAAGGCGCTGTGGAAGTGCTGACAAGATATATGGCAAAAGAGTTTGGGTCTCGCAAGATTACCGTCAATGTGGTAGCGCCAGGCGCAATCGAAACAGATTTTGGCGGTGGTAGGGTGCGTGACGATAAGCAACTCAATAATTTTATAGCATCTCAAACCGCCTTGGGTCGCGTGGGTAAGCCTGACGACATCGGTGGTATGATTGCATCATTTCTAACCGGGGAAAATCGGTGGGTCAATGGCCAAAGAATCGAAGCTTCAGGTGGTATGTTTTTGTAAAAAATCCGAAGAATACATAAGTGACCAATCATTAGCTGCGGTCCAACACGGCGGGCAGTGTAGATTCTTCGGCATTTTATCGTAACATGACGCAATACCGAAGTATTGCGTCATGTTACGATTATGGTATGGAATCACCACCTACCCAAAATATCTACAGAAAGAAACATAGTGGTTCTTAAAATTAGCCTAATTTCTATTGACATACCACTAAGTAGCACAATATTAGCTATGGGAATAAGAATTAAAGACTCGTTAAAATAACATCTTCTATTCACAACCTTTTTTTCCCGCTTCTAAGTTGTATTGTAGCTATCCCAATCTTAAAAAGAGTCTCCAGTTCCCTTCTGACTTTACTCACCGGGGGTATTATAATGAAGCAGCATACGACCAGAGTCAATCCTTCGGAAGAAACAATTAAGGTCGGTCCAATAGCGATTCGGTTCCTAATCACGGGCAATGATTCCAACAGCAGCGTGTCAATTTTCGAGTTTTCCGTCCCCTTGGGGCAGAAATTGCCAGCGCCCGCACACAAAAACGATGCCTACGAAGAGACCCTCTACGGGATAGAGGGTGTCCTTACTTGGACGGTTGACGGCACACCTATCGGGGTTGGTCCTGGGCAAGCTTTGTGCATTCCTCGTGGTGCGGTGCACCGCTTCGATAACCTTGGCAGCGAAGATGTAAAGCAACTCGTAGTCATAACCCCAGCGATAATGGGCCCAGCGTACTTCCGCGAAGCTTCCAAAGTAATCGGTGCCGCCTCCGGCGGCCCACCGGATCGGTCGAAGATGTTGGAAGTCTTCAGACGTCATGGAATGACAGTGACCGTCGATGTTGAAAAATAACCACATCAGGTCAAACCCAGCCAGAAGAGCGGATTGTATGTTACCGTTGGAATTACCGAGAAATATCGAAGGCAAGTTTCATAATTCCGAATAAAAAGCCTGTCTCTATGTATCATCAGAGCTACCCGCAATCTTTTGGCAATGTATTTCATGTTATTACCGACCTTTTTGAAAAACTCTGGAGGAACTGAATATAGTTCATCACCAAGACGATACAAACATGATTTCAACCAAACAATATATGACGATCTAAACCAGCTTAAGGTTTTACAAGTTATAATTTTGACGCTTTACAAATCTTGTTGTTAGCCCTTACCCAAATATCAGCCCGGCAAAACCTCACTTGGAATCAGAGATCATGAAAACAACATCATCTTTACGAAAAGCACAAAAAATCAGAGCTGTTAAGGAGATTCACGCTGAGTTTATAGACATTTTGATGCATGAAAAGTGCCGCTCATGTTCATGCCTTTATGGAGATGTTCTAAGCAGCGTCTTCGAAAAGATTAAGAAATTTCGAAAATCCGAGTCGGATTATAGCTTAGTCAAGATCGAGAATGATTTTGAGCGCTGGATCAGTGAGGCTGATTTACTGAAAATGCACGGGTGACTGGGATGCAAGCCTTGTTTGCCAGTTCCGGCATACAACACTTTCAACGAGGTCTTTGATAGCCTGGATTCGGATGATTATGATGCAGCCACCCCATTCAAGATTGAACTAATCAAACCCGATGATTTTACCATCAAAAACTGGCCGGTACAGCCTGGAGATTATCGCGTTTTAAATGCTACGAAATCGATTGCGTTGGCGGTATTAAAAGGTATTGATTTGGATAATCCGGCTTTAGACTCTCTTCATTCAAAAATTGCAATCATTGGAAACATCACTACGGAGAACCTTGGGGCTGAACATCTTGTTAAGAATCTTATTTCAAATCCCTTCCTCCGCCGTTTGGTCCTTTGGGGTGAAGATGTAGAAGGCCATTTACCAGGTGATGCCCTGATTAATTTACTTGGCAATGGAGTTGACAAGAAAAAGAGAATAATTGGTGCACGCGGGGCCAGGCCAGTTTTGAAAAACCTTACGCAAAGCGAGACCCAACATCTAAGACGGCAAATTCAGGTTGTCGATATGATCGGCAGAAAAGACATATCCGAACTTAACAATCGGCTGCAGCTATTGAATAAAAAGTCGACTCAACCGTACGAGGCTGGGCTGAAGGTCGATTTAGTTGAGCTTCAGAAAGCCAAGCCCGCTAAGCGTCTGAAACTTGATCCGGCAGGGTATTTCGTGATTATTGTAATGAAAGGAAAAGAGTATCCTTTGCTGGTTGAACATTACAGCAACGATGGACGGCTCATGAACATGGTTGAAGGAATGGATTCGGCAAGCATTTGTGCTACCTTGGTAGAGAAGAATCTCATTTCGCAACTGGACCATGCTGCCTATTTGGGCCGAGAGCTTACCAAGGCCGAGCTGTCACTCATCTCGGATTCTAAATATACTCAGGACCAGGCACAAGGAGAGCCGTGTTAGCCATGATCGGAGCGGTGGTCCCAAAAAACTGGACAGTATGATAAGCTCTGAGTCAGCCAAAATTTAAAGGAGCTGATCATGAGCACGAAACGCAGAAATTACTCACCACAGTTTAAGGCCAAGGTGGCCTTGGCGGCCCTACAAAACAATGAGCCTATTGCTGAACTGGCCGCCCGGTTCGATATTCATCCTACTATGATCAACAACTGGAAGCGGGCCTTGATTGACAGTGCCGCTGACATTTTCGACAAAGGCCATAAGTCACGAAAACAAAATGAAGCCCAGGTTGATAATTTATTCCGGCAGATCGGACAGCTGAAAGTCGAAAACGATTTTTTGTCCAAAAAGCTCAGTCTTTAAGCAGCAAGCAGCGGAAGCAGATGGTGGACCCCAAGGCGCCGGACCTGAGCATTGCCAGGCAGTGTCGGCTGCTGAACCTCCAGCGATCCTCGTATTACTACAGACCCAAGCCGATTAAGGCCAAGGATCTGGAGTTGATGCGGCTCATCGACGAACAGTACCTGAAGCCGCCCACCTGGGGCTCACGGTCGATGAGAAACCATCTGCGCAGGCTGGGCTATAAAATCAACCGAAAGCACGTTCAACGGCTAATGCGATTGATGGGCCTGGAGGCTATTTATCCCCGGCCTAAAACCAGCCGGCCGCATCCGGAGAATAAGGTATACCCTTACCTTTTAAGGAACCTGAGCATCGAACGGCCGAACCAGGTATGGTCTAAAGATATAACGTATATCCCCATGATCCGTGGGTTCATGTACCTGGCAGCCATCATGGATTGGCATAGCCGTAAGGTGCTTTCCTGGCGGCTGTCCAACACCATGGAAACTGACTCTTGTGTTGAGGCGTTAGAAGATGCGATCCGCCGCTACGGGACCCCGGAAATCTTCAACACCGATCAGGGGTCCCAGTTTACCAGTGATGTTTTTACAGGCGTACTAAAGGACCATGGCATTGCCATCAGTATGGACGGCAGAGGTCGTGCCCAGGACAACATCTTCATCGAAAGGCTGTGGTGGACCCTAAAGTACAACTATATCTACCTCCGATCTTTTGACAGCGGTGCCGATCTTCGGAAGGGGCTCCGCGGCTGGTTCTCTTTTTACAACCAGGAGCGATCCCACCAGGCACTTGACAACCTAACCCCGGATGAGGTTAATTATGGGGAAAGAGCGGGACGATGGTGATAAGTTGACGTAATTGCCACTTTCACTTCAAAATAGGATTGCAAAAACAAATTTAAGCACAACCTTGATTTCGTCTTTTATGGCCGGGTCATTGCGGGCTCGCAAAACAAGTTTGTTGACTGCGCTTGGTGTTATATTCAGCGTTTTGGCGACATCGACGCCACTGAATCCCATTTGCTCGATTGCGACGATGCTGATTAGGGCGCGGCTGTGAGCAACCGCCCTTCGCCAACTCTGGCTCTTTATCTCATCGGTTAAAATGTTTCCCAGCCGTTCGAGAAAATTCTGATAATCCCTGGCATCAGTAAATATCGACCGGCGATCGATACCGCGGATGATGATGTGATGAAGTGCCCCTGGGGCATCAATACGGGATTTCCGAGCCATGGTCATTTGTGGTATGGTAGCCGCTTATTGTTAACTTTTCACCCTCGTCCCCTTTATCTTTTGTGATTTTCTTCCATTTCCTGAAGGGATCATTAAGCTATATGCCCTTTTTATTTTCTTCCAATTAATAGCGCTGTAGACAATGCAAATGGAGATATTATTACGAACAAAACACTTGCATATTTATATATTTCATCTATGGAAATCACACCCATGAAAATCATGCATAATGAGATAAGTACTGAAAGAATAATTGTCAGAAATACCGATTTCTTTATTAGTGTATTATAATTAGATGAAGAATATAACCATCCAGAT
>JBAPSB010000058.1:0-18850 GCA_049281435.1 Desulfobacterales bacterium | reverse complement strand
CTGCAAGACAGAATTATAAAACTTAAAAGTTCGAAGCAAGCAATCGCTGATGAACAACTCACGTTTGACCGGCTATCGGTACTAAAAGTTAAAAAAGAGTCACCCCAGGAGCAAAAAATAGTTTTTTTTCGATCTTTGTTCCAAGGCAGGGAAAATGTCTTCCCAAGGCGTTTCGAAAGCAAGCGCAGCGGAAAATGCGGGTACCAGCCGGTATGTCGAAATGAGTGGATAAGGCCTATTTGTCAGAAACCCAAAATCAAATGCGGTGATTGTGAAAACAGGGATTTCGTACCGGTTTCGGACGATGTTATTCGAAACCACCTGATCGGTTGTGATCCCACTGACCAGCACCGGCGTGAATTTGTAATCGGTGTGTATCCGATGCTGGCTGATGAAACCTGCTGGTTTCTGGCGGTCGATTTTGACAAGGAAACATGGAAAGAGGATTCCATAGCTTATCTGAAAACCTGCGGAACGTTCGAGGTGCCTGCTGCATTCGAAAGATCAAGATCAGGAAATGGCGGTCACATCTGGATCTTTTTTTCCGAACCGATACCGGCTAAACTCGCGCGTCAATTGGCTGCCTTCATATTAACTCAGGCCATGGAATCCCGACCTGAAATGGGTTTTGATTCTTACGATCGATTTTTCCCGAGTCAGGATACCCTGCCACGGGGCGGATTCGGCAACCTGATCGCGCTTCCATTGCAAGCCAAACCGAGAAAAAATGGTAACAGTCTTTTTGTTGATGAAAACTTTCGTCCTTACCCTGACCAATGGAGTTACCTGTCAGCAGTCGATCGCATGAGCTTTGCAGAAATTCAATCTGTCGTGGATAAAGCTGTCTATCGCGGTGGGGTGCTGGGGGTTAGGTTTGTCAGCACTGATGAAGACGACATTTCGCCTTGGTTGTACAGTCCATCCGGCAAAAAGCCCGTACAAAAGATTGTGGGGTCTTTGCCGGACACGGTTGAATTGGTGCTTGCAAATCAAATTTACATTGATAAAGAGGGGCTGCCGCCGGCACTGAAAAACAAATTGATTCGTTTAGCCGCTTTCCAGAACCCGGAGTTTTATAAGGCTCAGGCAATGCGTTTCCCGACATTCGACAAACCTCGTATTGTTCATTGTTGTGAAGATTTTCCAAAACATATTGGTTTGCCGAGGGGATGTCTTGAAGATACGACATCCTTGCTCCATTGTTTGGGAATCCAGACAAAAATTGTTGACGAGAGGTTCGAAGGCGGGCGAATAAAAGCTAATTTTAGCGGAAGGCTAAGGTTGGAACAGCAAAAAGCAGCCGATGCTCTCCTGGAGAACGACACCGGTGTGTTGGCGGCATCGACTGCGTTTGGGAAAACTGTGGTCGCAGCTTACTTAATTGCGGAGAGATCTGTAAACACTTTGATTCTGGTACATTTAAAAGAGCTTCTCCATCAGTGGATCGCGCGATTGAATGCTTTTCTCGATGTCACCGCAAGTGATATCGGGCAAATCGGCGGAGGAAAACGTAAATCAACCGGAATTATAGATGTCGCAACAATTCAGAGTTTAGGCCGGAAAGGAGTGGTAAACGATATTGTGGCTAAATATGGCTATTTGATTGTAGACGAATGCCATCATATTTCCGCCAGAAGCTTTGAGATCGTTGCCCGACAGTGCAGAGCGAAATACGTTACCGGACTTTCAGCGACGGTTACCAGAAAAGATGGTCACCATCCGATTATTTTTATGAATTGTGGACCGGTTCGATACAAGGTAGACGACAAGAAACAGGCGTCAGAAAGACCATTTACCCACAAAGTCATTGTCAGAGAAACGAGCTTTAGGATGCCCGCTTCATTTGAAGCTGATCATTACACTGCCATCCATGAAATTTATAAAGGCTTATTACAAAGCGATGAACGCAACCAGGTCATTGTTTCCGACGTAATGAATGTCATTAAAAATAATCGGTTCCCGGTTATCCTGACCGAAAGGGTGGAGCATCTTGAAATACTAAAAAGTCTGCTCGAAAACAAAATTACAAATCTAATTGTCATGAGAGGTGGAATGGGGAAAAAGCAGCGGCAGGCTGCGTTAAGCGCACTTAAATCTATTCCATATGATACAGAAAAGGTGGTCCTTGCCACCGGCCGATACTTAGGGGAAGGTTTTGACGAAGAAAGGCTTGATACCTTATTTTTGACACTGCCAATTTCCTGGAGGGGCACTCTAAATCAATACGCTGGCCGTTTGCACAGAATCCACGATAGCAAAAAAGAGGTAGTGATTTACGATTACGTGGATTTGAACGTACCGGTTCTGGCAAAAATGTACGATCGGCGACTTAAAGGATATCGCTCCATAGGATATGAAATTGAGGATGATCAATCCTGATTGGTGGCTGTTATTCCAGGCTAAATGGTGCGAAAAACAGGTCTAAAATTGTATACTAAAAAACGGCTTCAGTAACATACTGAAACCGACAAACTTTTGTAGGTCTTTGTGGACCACCATCTGGAAATAATATGAGTAGGGATTACGAACCAGATACGAGGGGGATTTTGGGTTTGCTCTCAATGCCGTCTGCTCCATCTGTCCCACACAGATTTGTGTAAGGAGTTTGTGTAAGAGTGTGTAACAGATGGAATCGAGGCTTTTTCGGACTGAAAATAACAAAAAAACCTGCTGTAAGAACAGCAGGTTATAAAGAATTTTTGGTGCCGAAGGCCGGACTTGAACCGGCACGGCTTTTGGCCACTACCCCCTCAAGATAGCGTGTCTACCAAGTTCCACCACTTCGGCACGATATGTCTGCACTGTGCTATGGGGATTTTTTGTCTGCTTCCGGAGCCTTGTTGGTGGCGGCCGGCTTCTGCGGCGCCGCCGGTTCGGCCGGTGCCTGTTCCGTTGTTGCCGGTGCCGGCTTCACCGCCTCGGCTGTGGGTGCCTGTCCTTCAACCGGTGCGGCTGCCCCCGGCTGAGGTGCCGCCGGTTCGGCGACCGGCGGCGGGGTTTCCATCATAATGGAGCTTCGGGCGCGGTTGCTCGAATAATACGCCAGGGCCAGAGAGGTGACCATAAAAACGATGGCGGCGATCGTCGTCAGTTTGCCCAGAAAAGTGGAGGCGCCGGAACTGCCGAAAAGAGTTTGACTGGAACCACCGCCGAATGCCGCACCCATGTCGGCGCCCTTGCCGGTCTGAAGCAGCACGATCATGATCAGGGCGATGCTGACCACGACGTGTATAATGATCAATACGTTTGACATGACTTCTTTCGTGAAAACGGTGTTATTTCGATTGATAGCAAACGATCTTGCTGAAAGTCTCGGCATCCAGGCTGGCGCCGCCGACCAGCGCGCCATCGATGTCCGGCATGGACATCAACTCGGCGATATTGCCGGGCTTAACGCTGCCGCCGTAAAGAATCCGCGTGCCTTGGGCCAGGGCATCGCCCTGCAGTTCGAAGAGTTTAGACCTCAAGAACCGGTGAACTTCCTGGGCTTGTGCGCTTGTCGCCGTTTTTCCGGTACCGATGGCCCAAATCGGCTCGTAAGCGATCACCAACGACCGCAGCGCGTCGGCAAAAAGGTCTTTTAACCCAATTTTTAACTGTTTGTCAAGCACGGAAAAAGTCTGATCGGCCTCGCGCTGTTTTTCGGACTCTCCGATGCACATGACCGGAACCAGTCCGGCCGCAAGGGCCGCGGCGATTTTTTTATTGACCGCATCGTCTGATTCCCCGAAGTATTCGCGCCGTTCGGAATGACCGATGATACAAAAGCGACATCCGGCCGACACGAGCATGTCGGTTGAAATCTCACCGGTATAGGCGCCTTCCTTTTTCCAATGAACGTTTTGCGCGCCGACCGAAATCCGGCTTCCCTTGAGAGTTTCCGCCACCGGCAAAAGTGCCGTGAACGTCGGGGCGATCATGATCTCGACATCGGCAGCGTTTTGTGTCAGCTCCTTCAGGCGTTCCGCGGTCTGAATCGACTCGGAGACGGTTTTGTACATTTTCCAGTTCCCGGCAATCAGGGGGGTGCGTGCAGTCATGGCCTTCTCCTATAGTACAAGCCGTTTTTTGGGGATAGTGCATGTCGCTCTCAGCCACTTTTGGACGTCGCGAGCGGGCGGAAACGACCGTTTTGTCCGGTATGCTTGAACATCGAGGGGGTTGCGGCGAGAATCAGGACATCTCCCAGCGGTCCGACCCCGATCAGCAGAACGATGGCCAGCCCGATGAAGCTGTTACCGGCGATGATGCGGGCGGCATCCGGAAAGACGATGAAAAAAAGCAGGTCGAGCACGCTGGCGGCCAAAAGGACCCATACCGCCCATTTGCGTAGGTTCCAGACCCCCATGCCCGCGAGCAGAAAAGGGACCAGCAGGAGTATAAATTTAGCGGTCATTATTTCTGCCAGCGGGCTTGGAACCATCGGATCGGTGGCCAGCCACAGAAGCGCCTTGAAAATCGCCAGCCAGCCCGCGGCCCATACCGGCCAGGGAAATCCGCGATACATCCGCCACCTCGGAAAAAAGACAAAAGGGATCGGAGGCGCGGGGGGCATGGCGCGTTTGTCGACGGCTTTGCCGGATGCGGCCTGCTTTTTATGGCGGATCAATGGCTTGGCTTTCCTTACAGTTGCGAACCAATCAGCGCCGCCAGGTCGGCCATGCGGGTCGAATACCCCGTTTCGTTGTCATACCAGGCCAGGACCTTCACCATGTTTTCGACCACGTAGGTCGTGGGGGCATCGACGATCGATGAAAACCGCGAGCCATTGTAGTCGGATGACACCAGCGGCAGGTCACTGTAATCCAGAATGCCCCGCAATGAATCCTGGGCTGCCTTTTTCAGGGCGTCGTTGACATCCGATACGGTGAGTCCCGATTTTTCGACCGTGGCCACGAAATCGACAATCGATACGTTGGGGGTGGGTACACGGATCGCCAGGCCGTTCAAACGACCGGCCAGATCCGGCAGCACCAGGGCCACCGCCCGCGCGGCGCCGGTGGTGGTCGGGATCATGGACAGGGCCGCCGCGCGCGCGCGGCGCAAGTCCTTGTGCGGAAAGTCGAGCAGGCGCTGGTCGCCGGTGTAACTGTGAATGGTGGTCATCAGGCCGCTGCGGATCCCGAAGTTTTCGAGCAGCACCTTGGCCACCGGTGCCAGGCAGTTGGTCGTGCAGGAGGCATTGGAGATGACGTGATGCTGTCTCGGATCGTAGAGGTTCGAGTTGACACCCATGACGATGGTGATATCGGGGTCCTTGGCCGGGGCCGAGATAATCACTTTGCGGGCGCCGGCAGCCAGGTGTTTTTCGGCGTTTTCCCGGTCCCTGAACAAACCGGTGCACTCGGCGACAACGTCCACGCCGAATTCCTTCCACCGCAGCATGGCCGGGTCCTTTATCGATGTGATCGCAAAGGCTTTCCCGTCGACCTCAATGGCATCGTCTTTGGCGACGACCTTCCGATCGAGCGTGCCGTGCACGGAGTCGTATTTCAGCAGGTGGGCCATCGTGGCCGAGTCGGTAAGATCGTTGACCGCGACCACCTCGACATCCGGATGACTCAGCGAGGCCCTGAATACCATGCGTCCGATTCTTCCAAAACCGTTGATTCCCAATTTTACGCTCATTGTGTCTCCTCCAGTCTTTTCATCATTGATAGGGCGTCTTCGCCAGTGTCCAGGTAGTATCCGGGCCGGGTGCCGATGATCCTGAAGCCGAACTTCCAGTAGAAATTTCGGGCCGCCCAATTGGATCGACGGACCTCGAGGTACGCTTTCTGCGCGCCCTTGTGATGCGCCAATTGCAGGCAACTTTCCAACAGCCGGGTGCCGACGTTTTGTCGCCGCCAGTAGGGGGCGACGGCAATTTTGAGCAGGTTGATTTCGTCCAGAACCAGCCGCATACAGGCATAGCCGAGGACCTGGCCGCTGCGCGGATGCAGGGCGACGACATCCAGCGCGTCCCGGCTGGACAATTCATCATAAAAGGACATTGGCAGCCATGGCTGCTTGAACGACGCCATTTCGATATTGATGATCTCATCGATATGGCCTTCGGCAAGGGCTGCGATCGACAATCCCGGCGCGTTCACCCCCGTTTATTGCCTTTTAAAATGCCGCTGGCCAGCGAAATGCTCTTGCGGCCGAAAGCCTCGACGGTTCCGGCCAGCTCTGCGAGTTCCTGATTGCCGCGGGAGTTCAATGCCTTGACCAGCATCGGCAGATTGACCCCTGATAACACCTCGATTCGGCCTTCTTCGAGAAAGGTATAACTCAGATTGGATGGTGTGCCGCCGAACATGTCTGTCAGGATCAGCACCCCTTCGTTGTGATCGACTTTTTTGACACCGTCCGCTATCTTTTTTCTCAGTTTTTCGGCATCTTCGTTTAAATCGATGCTGACGGATTGCGTGCCCTCGGGTGTTGATCCGATGATGAATTCCGCGGCGTCGATCAAGGCGCTGCCGAGTTCGCAGTGCGTTACAATTAAGATTCCGATCATTTTTTTCCCGCTTCCGGCGTCGTTAACATATATCCGGTGGTTTGGCCTGCAAGTGGCGTGGGACGCCAAAATTTTTCCCGGAAAATGACTCTGCGAATTGAGCGTTGAGGCCTCCGACAGGCAAGGCGCGATAACGCAGAAAAATACCGTCACGCACGCTGATGTGGTGATACAGTCGGGCGGCGAACTTTGGCATCCGATAGGTGAGGCTGTTTTTTAGAGATCCTTTGAACTTAGCACTCGCGAAAAAATAAATGGGTGATGTCGGGTGATGGGGCATCCGCCCCGCAAGGCGTAAAATCGCAGGAATATCTCGATATTCCGATATCTTAAAACCAAACCGGACGGGATGCATCGACGCCAGGGCCTCAGTGGTGATCAATGTCGCGATGGGCAATGGCGACGTCCCTGCCCGCTGATTGAATGTGATCATACAGGCGACCGGCGATGGCCACTGAACGGTGCCGGCCGCCGGTGCACCCGACGGCAATAGATAAGTAGGCCTTGCCTTCCTTTTCATACAATGGGATCAGATAGTCAAGCAAATCAAAATATTTCATCAAAAATAAGCGCGCCGTCTCATTCTGCAGCACGAATTGTTTGACGGCCTCCGTTTTTCCATCGAGATCCTTTAATTCCGACACAAAATAAGGATTGTCGAGAAACCGGACATCTATGACAAGATCCGCGTCGCCCGGGACGCCGTGTTTGTATCCAAAAGAAATGACCTGGATGCGCATCGGCGCCAGTGTAATGAGACTCTTGGCTATATTTTTAATGGCCGCTTTCAGTTCATGCACATTGAAACGGGAGGTGTTCAGTACCTGTCCGGCCGATTTTTTAAAGGATATCATCCGTCGTTGTTCGGCCCGGATGCCGGCCAGCAACCCTTCGCCCCGGGCGACCGGATGATGCCGCCGGGTCTGGCTGTAGCGCCGCAAAAGGGTTTCTTCATCCGCCTCGAGGAAAATGATTTTGAGGTCGAAACCGCGGGCCGCCGCATCCTCGAAAACCGCTTGGTGGCTTTTCAAAAAACCCTTTTCGCGCAAATCCATTCCGAAGGCAAAGCCGAGTGCATCGGGATCGCGGACATTCGGCAACTCCAGAAAGTCGGGCAACAACAGGACCGGCATATTGTCGACACAATAAAAGCCGGCATCCTCCAGAGCGGCCAAAGCGGTGCTTTTTCCTGAACCGGACAAGCCGGTGACGACGATGATTTTCGGCTTTTTCATGGGTTGGTTAAAAGAATGTTACCGGTGCCCGGGTGGCGCCGGATCAGACCGAAGGTGACGGGACAAAATACAGTGCATATGCAGACTAAGAGTGCTTTTTTTATCCGGGATTGCTTAAGGGCACACTGTGTTTCCAGTCCAGGAATCTGCGATTTTTCGCAAGTCTAAGGAAATCAGCGGCGTTGCACGGAGGCATACTGTTGTATGCCGCACAAGGCATTCCGCCAGACCCTGTCACGCCTTGGCGTGACTGACGCCGCAAATACGGAAAAGGCCATTTCTGGACGGAAACTATCTAAAAATCCGCATCCTCCTCCCTGATGATCTCGTAGATTTCGTCGCGATCGGTGGCCTTCATCAGCCGTTCTCTAAACGGGTCGTGCTTGAGGATCTTCGAGATTCTGGCCAGCAGTTTCAGATGCAGTCCGGTCGAGTTTTCCGGTGTCACCAACAGGAAAAAGATATGGGTGGGGCGGTTGTCCATCGATTCGAAATCAACCCCTTTGCGGCTGAGTCCGAATCCGAGGACCAATTCGTCCAGGTTTTTCAACTTGCCGTGGGGAATGCCGATACCACTGCCGATCCCGGTGCTGCCCAGCCGCTCCCTTTCCATCAGGACCCGCACGAGTTCCTCGCGGTTGACCTCTTTTAACCGGGAAATCGGTTCGACGAGTTCTTCCAGTATCCCTTTTTTATCCTGCGCCTTCAGATCGGCGAGAATCGCATCCTTGGGCAGTACATCCAGGATTTTCATATGAAATTTACCAATCGCTCGAGAATTCGTGACAGGCCGTGTGACAGCAACGGCAATGGCACCGCGCCGCGCCGCTTTTTCAGTGCCGATTCTCTGTGTTGCGGTTAACTGCTGGGCTGAATCAAGCCGAGGTGGCCGTCCTTGCGACGATACAGAACGTTCACCCGATCGGTCTGGGCATTGGTAAAAACCAAAAAATTATCATCCAGCAGATCCATCTGCATTACGGCCTCTTCGACATCCATCGGTTTGTAGTCGATATTCGTGATTTTGATCTGAGGCTGGTCATCATCATCGCCCGGATTGAAACTGAAGTCCGCAGGAATGTCTTTGATGCTGGACTTGCCGCCGCTGCGTCGTTCGCGGGTCTTCTGCTTGCCTTTTTTCAACTGCTTTTCCAGCTTGTCGAGCACCATGTCGATAGCCGAATACATATCATTGATTTCTTCCTTGCCGATGAGGTTGAGGCGGTCGGCCGTGATATTGATTTCGGCGATGTGACGAAATTTTTCAACCGACAAGACCACGCTGGCCTCGGCCGGATTCTCGAGCAGACGATCGAATCGATCCAGTTTTTCTCTGACGTAGGTTTTCAAATGTTCCGAAGGCGGCAGGTTCTTGAAGGTAACCGAGACTTGCATGAAAATACTCCTTAAATCTGTTTGCGCCTGCTAGACGGCAGAAGATTCAGCATCTCACGGTACTTTGCAACGGTGCGGCGGGCGATGTCGATGTGAGATTCCTTCAACAGTTTGGCGATCTTGTCGTCGCTGTAGGGCTTGTGCGGGTCCTCGCCGGCGATGATCTGTTTTATTTTGTCCTGGACGCTCACCGAGGCGATCGCTCCACCGTGGTCGCGCTTAATAGAACTGTTGAAGAAATATTTCAACTCAAAAATTCCCTGCGGGGTATAGGCGTACTTGTTGGTCGTCACCCGGCTGATGGTCGATTCGTGCATCCCGATGTCCTGGGCGACGTCCCGCAGGACCATGGGCTTCAGATGGGTAATGCCTTTTTCGAAAAATTCCCTCTGATACTGCAGAATACTCTCCATGACCTTGTAAATCGTCTTCTGGCGCTGGTGGATACTCTTTATCAACCAGGCGGCCGATCGCAGTTTGTCTTGAATGTAGGTCTCCGCCTCGCCGGAAACCTTTTCCTTCGTGCCGATCGATTTCTTGTAAAACGGGTTGACCCGCAACTTGGGCATGCCGTCGTCGTTGAGCACGATGACCAGGTCATTGTCCATTTTGTAGACGTAGATGTCCGGGGTGATGTACTGGGGCGTGTCGTCGGAATACTCGCGTCCCGGTCGCGGTTCGAGGCTCTTGACGACGTTGACGGCCGCAACGATGTCGTCCATGCCGACTTTCAGGGCCCGGCAGATGGCCTTGTAATTTCTCTTTTCGAGATTGCCGAGATGATGACGGATAATTTCGGTGACCAGGGCGTCATCGATTTTGAGGTGCCTGGCCTGGATCATCAGGCATTCGCTGAGGTCACGGGCGGCCACCCCGATCGGATCGAAGGTCTGGATGAGCGCTAGGACCTCTTCGACTTTACCTGTTTCGGCACCCGCTATGCGGGCAATTTCTTCCGTGGAAACGTCCAGGTAGCCATCCTGGTTCAGGTTGCCTACGATCAGGCTGCCGATGTTCTCCTCTTCCCGGCTCGGCGAGGTCATCAGCAACTGCCACAGCAGGTGGTCGTTGAGCGTCTCCTTGCGGGCGATGAAGGCATCGTATTTTGGGGCTTCACGGCTCTCGCCCTCATAATTGACCCGACCCGGCGTGTTGTATTCATCCAGGTAATTACTCCAGTCGATATCGTCGTGAATCTTTTCCTCGATCGTGACCTCTTTGGTGGTGGCGGTGTCCTCGACAACCGGTTCGGCCGGCTCCAGCAGCCGATCGTCGCCGGGCGCATCCTGCAGTTCCTCGAGCGCCGGATTTTCCTCGAGTTCCTGGCGGATGGTGTCCATCAACTCGAGGCGCGAGAGCTGCAGGAGCTTGATCGCCATCTGCAGCTGGGGGGTCATGATCAACTGCTGGGTCAGTTTAAGCTGTTGTCTGAGTTCGAGTGCCATATTTCCTAAAGTTTAAATTCGTCTCCAAGGTAAATTTTCCGGGCGATTTCGCTGGAGGTTATGTCCTGCGGGGTCCCGGCCACGACCACCTTGCCGTCACTGAGGATATAGGCGGTGTCACAGGACTGCAGCGTTTCGCGTACATTGTGGTCGGAAATCAGGATGCCGATGCCGCGGTTTTTAAGATGCCCGATAATCTTCTTGATGTCAATGACCGCCAGGGGATCGACGCCGGCGAACGGCTCGTCCAGGAGCATGAACTTCGGGTTGGTGGCCAGCGACCGCGATATTTCGAGCCGCCGTTTTTCGCCGCCCGAAAGCACGGCGGCGTTTTGGTCCGCCAGGTGGCTGATGCCGAGTTCTCCGAGCAACAATTCCGCGCGCTCGGCCTGCTCGGCCTTGGGCAGGTCGAGGGTTTCGAGAATGGCCAGGATGTTTTGCCTGACCGTCAGTTTCCTGAAAATCGAGGGTTCCTGCGGCAGATAACCGACACCCTTGCGGGCCCGCAGGTGCATGGGGTAATCGGTCAGGTCTTCCTCGTTCAAAAGGACCTTGCCGGCGTCGGGTTTGACCATGCCGACGGTCATATAGAAAGTCGTCGTTTTTCCGGCGCCGTTCGGCCCGAGAAGACCGACGACCGTGCGGCTGGCAACATCCAGGCTCACGGAGTCGACCACGGTCCGGCCGTTGTAAATCTTGCCGAGATTTTGAAGAGACAACACGGTCATAAGGGCTCGACTGCCGGTTAGCCGTCGGTCATCCTCCGGCCGCTTGACTTATCGCAGGCGGGAGGAGGAGGGTCAGCGCCATTTTCAGACAAAACGGTCATGGCCCCTGGGGCCACCAGGGTGCGTGAAAAAATAGTCCAGATGAACGTCGAACAGCCAAGTTTCAAGTTTCGAGTTTCTAATTTCCGGGTCTTTCGAACACGCCCCGGACCCTTTCCGCCGGCCCGCCGGACACTTCGAACCGGGCCGTGTCGAGGAAAAGGGTTATCCGGGCGCCGCTGACCGACGCCGCGCCGCTGGTCACCGTCGAGGCGTCACCGGACAACACGAGGGTGCGCTCGCCGGCATCGTAGACCGCCCGCTGAGCGGCAGCCGTCAGTTCGGTCGAAAAAATGCGCACGTTGCCCTCGGCGGCGACCTCGCGAATATTGGTGCGGCCCATGGAATTCGGGGCCGCGGCCGGCTCGCCCTTCTTGTAGCTCACGACGAGCCGGTCGGCCGTCAGGGTGTACTCGCCCCTGACGACCTTGACGTTGCCGCTGAACTCGGCCGTTTTCGATGTGTCGTCGCTCACCAGCTGATCGGCCGTGATGGTAATCGGCTGTGCCGGCGTTGCAGATTTGCCCACCTGCGCCGTCGCCCAACTCCAGCCGCCGACCCAAAACAGGAATATGAAAGTGAGGATGCGGCCGATCGAACACTTACATGGGTAGATCCTCACTGAAGGTGCCTTTAACGTTGCCCTTGAAAACGGCCCTTTTCTTGTCCAGTTCAAGGGACATGCTGTCGGCGTCCAGGTGGTAACCGTCGCCGATGATTTCGACAGGAGTCTGGACGGAGAGGAATTGTGTTTCATGGCGATAGTCGAGCGCATCGGCCAGAAGCTGTGAATCTTCGTTCTTCAACACGACATGTCCGGTGACCAGAACGTTGCGGGTCTCGGTCTCCAGTACGCCATTGTCGGCCGTCAGGTGGATGGGAGGCTGGCCGTCGAGGAAAAATGTCATCGCCAGGCGATCGAGACGGACTTTTTTTTCGGCTTCGAGATAGTGGGCCGTGGCCGCATCCAGTTGCCACTCTTTTTTGCCGTCGCGGGTGGCGGTCTGGTGGACATCATCGATCGCCATGTCCACCCCCGGCTGAATGGCGGCAATGATTTTTTCCGGTTGGTCGAGGATGCAGCGATAGTTGAAATAAACGACTGCCAGCACCGAGATGGCAGTCACGATAAAGAGCGCAAAGACAATTTTCAGGGTCCTGGTTTTCTTTTTCGACACGGTATGCAAAATCCGTTCACGAATTGTGAAACTGGTTAATTTTTAGGTGAAAATAGTACCGCGCGACCGCTCAAAAGTCAAGGTGCGAAAAACTTTGCCTTGATTATCAGGTTTTTAACTGGTATTTAACCAAACTTCCCTGATAGGTCCAAACTCGGGGATAACTTTCTGAAAGTCAACGAAAATCAATGAATCGCCGAACGGAGGCCGGCGGCGCCCGGCGTCATCCGAGCCCCGTTTGGCGCGTAAACGAAGCGGGCGAGCATGGCAGGTCAGTCGAAAATGAGCCGTCACAAGGTCAATAAAACAATCCAGGATATCAATGATAGAATCAAGGCCGGCGAGGTGGTGGTCGTAACGGCCGAGGAAATCATCGATATCGTCAAAAACGAAGGCCCGCAGGAAGCGGCCCGGCAAGTCGATGTCGTGACCACCGGCACGTTCGCCCCGATGTGTTCGTCAGGTGCCTTCATCAATTTCGGGCACTCGGTGCCCGGTGTCAAGGCCTCCCGGGTCTGGATGAACAACGTTCCGGCTTACGCCGGCCTGGCGGCCGTGGACTGCTACATCGGCGCCACCGAACCCTGTGAGGACGATCCGCTGAACAAGGTGCACCCGGGCGAGTTCAATTACGGCGGCGGACACGTCATCCAGGACCTTCTGGAGCGCAAGACCGTTTTTCTCAAGGCGACGGCTTACGGGACCGATTGCTACCCCGGCCGGCTGGTCGAGAAGGAGATAACGCTCAAGACCCTGCCGCAGGCCACGTTGTGCAATCCGCGCAACGGCTATCAGAATTACAACTGTGCGGTCAACCTGTCGAATAAAACGGTCTACACTTACATGGGGACCCTCAAGCCCAGGGCCGGCAACGCCAATTACTGCTCGGCCGGGCAGTTGAGCCCGTTGTTCAACGATCCTTATTATAAGACCATCGGCATGGGCACGCGCGTGTTTCTCGGCGGTGGTGAAGGCTACGTGGCCTGGCACGGCACCCAGCACAAGCCCGCGGTCGCCCGCACCCCGAAGGGAATCCCGGTGTCCCCGGCCGGGACCCTGATGGTCATGGGCGATTTGAAGAAGATGAGTGCCAAGTGGATCAAGGGCGTGAGCATCCAGGGCTACGGCTGCTCGCTGGCGGTCGGCCTGGGAGTCCCGATCCCGATTTTAAACGAAGAGATGGCGCGGTACACGGCCATTTCGGACGAGGACATCTTCACGCAGGTCGTCGACTACGGGACCGACTATCCCGCCGGGGTTGCCAGGAGCCACGGGCAGGTCAGCTATGCCGAGCTGAAGAGCGGCACCATCCGGTTCGACGGCCGCGACGTGCCGACCGCGCCCCTTTCGAGCCTCGTGCGTGCGCGCGAGATAGCGGAAATACTGAAAAAAAGGATCCTGCAGGGTAAATTTTTTCTGACCGAGCCCGTCTTCACGCTGCCGCGGTAATCTGATAGATGGCTCCGATCCGATCCTTCATTGCCGCAGAGCTCCCGGTGGCGGTCCAGTTGGCTATAAGCGGCCTGCAAAAGCAATTGGCGGACCGGGACCTTGACGTTCGCTGGACTGCGGCCGGCAACATTCATCTGACGTTGAAATTTCTGGGCCTTATCGACGAGAGCCGGGTCGAGAACATCGCCGCCGTCCTGGCCGAGGCCGCGCACGGCTTTTCGCCGCTGCTGCTTGCGGCTAAAGGCGTCGGTGTTTTCCCGAGCCCCGAGCGGGCTCGCGTCATCTGGGTCGGTGTGGCCGGTCACCTGCCGGAACTCATGGCGCTGCAGAGCTTGCTGGCAAAGCGGCTGGCGGCGATCGGGTTTCCGCAAGAGGGCCGCCCCTTTACGGGCCATCTGACGCTCGGGCGCGTGAAGAAAAAAATAGCGGCGTCCCGCGTGCGGGCGGCGCTTGACGCCGGGCGCGATTTTTCATCGGACTCTTTTATGGTCGACCGGGTGGTCCTGTTCAAAAGCGAACTGCGGCCGACCGGAGCGGTTTATACCGAGTTGCACCAGGCGCCGTTATCCGGCCCGGCGGTGAACGAAAGCCTAAAGCCGCAGGTATAGTGTCCATCCATAAATGGTCTTTTTTCCACTGGGCGTCCGGTTGCAGCGGGTTTCCGGCTGCGGCGCACATAAAGTACGCCTCGCTGCAAATCCTTGTGCGGCCTTGCCCAGCGAACAACTCCACATTTATGAATTGGACACTGAAAAGTGCCTAAAAAAGATCGCGGATGGGCAATAGTATAGGGGGTGTGCCGCCCGGCCGGCAGGGCGCGCCACCGGCGGCTTACCCGGTTTGGGTGGAGTTTCACACCTGTCAGCCGCAGTGGCTGTGCGGTACTACTTGTTTAAGAGGTGAAGGAATTGTGGCGTGAGCCTTGAGGTTTCGTCCAAATTGTTTTTCGGATCGGGCGCGCTTGCGGCGTGTCCGGCAAACGGCTTTTGCGGAGCGCCGGTCATGCCCCCCGCACCATCAATGTGTCCGGAACCGGCCGCGTGGCCGCCGGTTTCGTTTTCGAGGAGGAAAAGATGAGCAACGTTACGGAAAAGGCCAAGGCGGTGGAATCCGCCATCATCCAGATCGAACGACAGTTCGGCAAGGGGTCGATCATGAAGCTTGGTGACAGTCCGGTCGTCAAGGTGCCTGTCATTCCGACCGGTTCTTTGACCCTCGATCTCGCGCTGGGCGTCGGCGGTCTGCCGCGCGGCCGGGTGGTCGAGATTTTCGGGCCGGAGTCCTCGGGCAAGACGACCCTTGCGCTGCACGCCGTGGCCGAGGCTCAGAAACTGGGCGGCATTGCCGCCTTCATCGATGCCGAGCATGCCCTGGACACCAGTTATGCCCGTAAACTGGGCGTCAACTGCGACGACTTGCTGGTTTCCCAACCGGATACCGGCGAACAGGCGCTGGAGATCACTGATATGCTCGTGCGCAGCGGCGCCATCGATGTGCTGGTGATCGATTCCGTGGCGGCGCTGGTGCCCCGGGCTGAGATCGAAGGCGAGATGGGCGATTCGCACATGGGTCTCCAGGCCCGGCTGATGTCGCAGGCGTTGCGCAAGTTGACCGCCACCATCGGCAAAACCCGCACGTGCGTGATCTTCATTAATCAGATCCGCATGAAAATCGGGATCGTGTTCGGCAACCCGGAAACGACCACCGGCGGCAACGCCCTCAAATTTTACGCCTCCGTGCGCCTGGACATCCGCCGGATCGGTGCGATCAAGGAGGGCCAGGAAACCACCGGCAACCGCACGCGTGTGCGGGTGGTCAAGAACAAGATGGCGCCGCCCTTCAAGGAAGCCGAGTTCGACATCACCTACGGTGAGGGCATATCGAAAACCGGCGACCTGCTCGATCTTGGGGTGCAGGTCAACGTTATCGAAAAAAGCGGTTCTTGGTACTCATTCGAGGGCGAGCGGATCGGCCAGGGCCGTGAAAACGTCAAACGATTTCTGACGGAAAATCCCGACATCAATGCCGCGGCCCTCCAGAAGGTCAGAGAGGCCGTCGGCCTGGCCGAAAAAGCGGCGGAGGAAAAACCGAAGGACGGAAAGCCGAAAACGGAGAGCGACAAATGACTGGCAACGAGGCGCGCAATAAATTCTTGGAGTATTTCAAAAAGCACGGTCACGAGGCGGTCAGGAGTTCATCGCTCGTGCCCCAGGACGACCCGACGCTGCTGTTCACCAATGCCGGCATGGTCCAGTTCAAGCGGGCTTTTCTGGGTGAGGAGAAAAGGGGCTACAACCGGGCAACGACCGCCCAGAAGTGCGTGCGCGCCGGCGGAAAGCATAACGACCTGGAAAACGTAGGCTATACCGCCCGCCATCACACATTTTTTGAAATGCTGGGCAACTTTTCTTTCGGCGATTATTTCAAGGAAAAGGCGATCGATTTCGGCTGGGACCTGCTCACCAACGGCTACGGTTTGCCGGAAGACAAACTCTGGGTGTCGATTTACCTCGACGATGACCAGGCGCATGACATCTGGCACCGGCAGATCGGTGTCCCGGAAGCGCGGATCAAGCGCTTCGGCGAAAAAGACAATTTCTGGGCCATGGGCGACACCGGCCCCTGCGGCCCCTGCAGCGAGATCCACCTGGACCGTGGCGACGCTCATGGGTGCGGCCGTCCGGAGTGCACCCTGGGCTGCGAATGTGACCGGTTCCTCGAGATCTGGAACCTGGTGTTCATGCAGTTCAACCGCGATGCCTCCGGCACCCTGACGCCGCTGCCCAGGCCGAGCATCGATACCGGCCTGGGTCTGGAGCGGATGGTGTCGATCCTGCAGGAGACGGCCACGAATTTCGAGATAGACCTCATTTTTCCGATCATTCAAAAGGCGGCGGTCCTCTGCGAACAGGAGTTCGGCCAAAACAAGGCGACCGATGTGGCGCTGAAGGTCATCGCCGATCACAGCCGGGCGGCCGCCTTTCTAATCGGCGACGGCGTTTTCCCCTCCAACGAGGGGCGCGGTTACGTGCTGCGACGCATCATGCGCCGGGCCATCCGCTACGGGCGCACCATCGGCCTTAACCGACCCTTCCTGCACCAGACCGCCGGCGTGGTGTTCGACGTCATGCAGGCCGCCTATCCGGAGCTGATGGATGCGCGCGCGTTCATCACCAACGTGATCAAAAACGAAGAGCTGCGCTTCATCGAGACGCTCGATACCGGCCTGAGACTGCTCAACGACACCCTGGCCGACCTTGCGGCCGCCGGAGAAAAGGAAATTCCCGGAAAGGTCATCTTCAAGCTCTACGACACCTATGGATTTCCGGTCGACATCGTGCGCGACGTCGTCCGTGAAAAAGACATCCGCCTCGACCTGGACGGTTTCGAGGCGGCGATGGCCGGTCAACGGGCGCAGTCGCGGTCCAAGGCAACCTTCGCCGAAATCAGCGATGCCTACAAAAAACTGACTTCCCAGGGCGTCGGCGTCGAATTTGTCGGGCACACCCAGGCTGCGGCCACTTCCAAAGTTATCCTGCTGGTTCAAAACGGCGATGCCGTCGATGTGGCCGGGGCGGGCAGCGACATCGACATCGTCACCGAAGAGACGCCGTTTTACGGCGAAGCCGGCGGGCAGGTCGGTGACAGCGGGCGCATCAGTGCACCGGATCTGGACATCGAGGTGAGCGCCACCGTCAAGGACCCCACCGGCCTGATCATTCACAAAGGACGCATCGTCTCGGGCCGGATCCACACCGGCCAGGTTGTGACCCTGACCGTCGACAGCGAAAAACGGCGCGCCACCCAGCGCAACCACACGGGCACGCACATCCTTCACGCTGTTTTGCGCCGCGTTCTGGGCGACCATGTCAAACAGGCCGGCTCGCTCGTGGCCCCGGATCGGCTGCGGTTTGACTTCAGCCATTTTTCTCCGATCGATCCGGATACCCTGAGCCGCATCGAGGAGCTGGTCAATGACCACATCCTCGAGAACGTGCCGGCCCAAACCGTGGAGATGGCGGCCGAGGAGGCCTTTAAATCCGGCGCCATGGCCCTTTTTGAAGAAAAATACGGCGATCGGGTGCGGGTGGTGTCGCTGGCGGGTTTCAGTAAGGAGTTGTGCGGGGGGACGCATGTGGCGAGCACGGGCGACATCGGCTTGTTCAAGATCATCGGCGAGTCGAGTGTGGCCTCGGGCGTGCGGCGCATCGAGGCCTTGACCGGCAAGGCGGCCCTGGCGCACAGCCGGCAAAACGACCGTCTGCTGCGCGAGACGGCCCGTCTGCTGAAGGATGCGCCCGAGGCCCTGCCCCAGAGGGTGACCCGGCTGATGGCCGAGCACAAGGCCCTTGAAAAGGAAATCGAAGGACTCAAGTCCAAACTGACGCGCCTGTCGGCGGCCGGCGCCGAAGACGACGTGCGGACCGTCAACGGCGTGCGGGTGCTGGCCAAGAGGGTGGCGGCCGACAGTCCGGCGGCTCTGCGGGAACTGGCCGACCGGTTCAGGGAAAAAATATCTTCCGGGGTGGTTGTCCTGGGGGCCGTCGCCGCCGGCAAAGCCTTTTTGCTCGCCTTGGTGAGCAAAGACCTCGACCGGCGGTACCATGCCGGCCACATCGTCAAAGAGCTGGCGGCCATGGTGGGCGGCAGCGGCGGCGGCCGGCCGGACATGGCCCAGGCCGGCGGCACGCAACCCGAAAACCTCGACCAGGCCCTCGAGAAAACATACGACCTCGTTCAGCGCGCCTAGGCTTCAAGGACGTATTTTCAGGCGGCCGCGCCGCCTGTGGCCCGGTTCCCGGCATTCATCCCGGCC
>JBAPSB010000057.1:0-10912 GCA_049281435.1 Desulfobacterales bacterium | reverse complement strand
CAACTACAAGTTGGAATAGTCAAGCGGTATCTTCCAAATTGATTTTATTTCTGCTGGTTGCGATTATGCCTGGAGAACAAACTTCTTCAAGAATTCAATTTTTACCAGTTACTCTTAATATTACTTAACTTTTAGAATACAAACCTGCGTGGTATGGGCTAATTCTTGTTATTATTCTCCTCAAACACCATGGGAATAAATTTGGGGATACCAGTCATGAGCGAAATGAGCGACAGACATGATTTAAGCATATATCTTGAGCCCACTTATTTTATCGATAGTAACTCACCGGCGATAATCGCCTATTCAAATAAAATTTGTCACCGTAAAGACTCTGATATGGACAGGGCGATAGCACTATATTACGGAGTTCGGGATGACATCCGCTATGATCCTTACAGTATTGAGGATAAAAGAGATGCTGTACGAGCAAGTTCCGTTTTAAAAAGAAAAGCTGGTTTTTGCGTTGCAAAAGCAGTCCTTCTGACGGCAGTTCTGCGCTCTCAAAAAATCCCCGCCCGCCTCGGTTTTGCTGATGTTAAAAATCATCTTGTCACAAAAAGATTGAAGGCTCTGATGGAGATAGATCTATTTGTCTATCACGGGTATATCGAAGTCTTCCTGAATGATGGATGGGTCAAAGCAACCCCAGCCTTTAATCTTTCGTTATGTCAGAATTTTAACGTAAAACCCCTTGAGTTTGATGGGATTCATGATTCTCTTTTTCATGAATTTGATGCCCGTGGAAATCGTCATATGGAATATGTCAATAACCACGGAACGTTTGCAGACTTGCCCTACGAAACCATTTATAAGGCGTTCAGGCGTCATTATCCCAAAATCTTTGCACTGAATGTCGATAAGGATGCCGAAGCATTCGGCCGTGAAGCCCTCGATGAGAATCTTCGGGATGTTTAAATTTTTGCATTGCAACCCACAATTTACCGAAAAGGCGGGCTGATAAAATGCAACCAAATGAACGGTGGCTCTCGGATTGGCACATCGACAGCGCTCCTTCCCGCGAGAAAAAAGTGGCTGGCGAGCTGCTCGAAATTTTCATCTCTTTCTGGGAGGTGCAAGGGCTCAACGAAAAATCCAAATCGACGAAAAATCGATATTCCGGCAGTCTGCAGGCCCTCGGCGGCTATCTGGTCGAAATGGCCGTATCCGCGAAATACCGATCCATGCCGGCCAGGGATCTGATCTTGGAGCACATAAGCGAATTCGATGGGCCGTTGATCCATTACGACAACGAGGTCTGGCAGAACGAAATCGACATGGTCTGCAGGAAGTTATACAAATTTCTGAGAAAAAAGGATGTCAAACGAACAAAAGTGGCGAAGTAGTATCGGCCGGTAAGCGCTGGCAGAAGATTAAAACAGCCGCACCGGACAGGCTCTTTCATTCCTGTCAGGCGCGGCTGTTTTCGTTAGCAAAGGTTCGGGGGAATTGGCGTGTGCCTATCCGTAAAATACGATGTAGGTGCTGTAATCGCCGCCATATCCATCGGCCTTGTTGGCGCCCAGATTGACGCAGTCACCGGCATTGAATGCCTTGCGGTATATCTTCAGGCCAGGCTGGGTCGAAAGGGATGTGTCAAGCACCGCGCCGGTATCGGTAAAGCTCTGCAGCCAGTAGGGCAGGCTGGTGGCGCGACTGTCGTAGGCGACGTACACCGATCCGTTGGCGGGCATCGTGAACTTCAGATAGTTGCTCGCATCGGTGCGGCTGCGCTCGTCGTTGGGGGTCGTGACGGTCTTCATTCCCTGGTAGGACGCCGGGACGCCGGTCAGCACATAATCGCGATCCGTATAATATTGCGTGCCGGCGGCCAGAACGGTCTGTTTGAATTTCGGATCGAGCACGCAGGCCGACGGCGTCCCGCCGAGTCCGTAAAACACGAGGTAGTTGCTGACCGTGCTGCCGGCAAAACCGCTGGCTTTGTTGCCGCCCAGGTTGACGCAGGTATCGGCGGCAGCCTGCTTGGCGTACACCTTCAGGTACGGCTGCGTCGCAAGTGAGGTATAGATCTTGTATCCGGTGTCGCTAAAGGTCCGCAGCCACAGGGGCAGGTTGGTGGCACGGCTGTCGTAGGCCACGTAAACGGTGCCATCGTAGGGCATCTCGAAGGTCAGGTAGTTGCTGGCATCGGTGC
Organism: Desulfobacterales bacterium; assembly: GCA_049281435.1. Lineage (GTDB taxonomy): Bacteria > Desulfobacterota > Desulfobacteria > Desulfobacterales > SG8-13 > JARFQH01. The sequence goes on along the minus strand of JBAPSB010000057.1, from coordinate 8,757 downwards.
GGTTGGCGTCGTCATTGGGGGTCATGATCGCTTCCATGCCGCTGAAGGGGGCCGGAACACTGGTCAAGACGTAATTCCGGTCCGTGTAGTACGGCAATCCGGTCGCCAGGAGGTCCTGATCGAATTTCGGGGCGAGCATACAGGCCGGCGGGGCCACGTCGACGCCGTAAAAAACGATGTAGGTGCTGTAATCACCCGCATAGCCGTCGGCCTTGTTGGCGCCGAGGTTGACGCAGTCGCCGCCGGCGTACGACTTGCTGTAAACCTTCAGGTAAGGCTGCGAGGAAAGGGAGGTGGAGACGTTGTAACCGGTGTAGGTGAAGCTCCGCAGCCAGTAAGGCAGGCTGGTTGCACGGCTGTCGTAGGCCACGTACACCTTGCCGGAGAAGGGCATTTCGAATTTCAGGTAATTGCTCGCATCAGTGCGGCTGCGTTCGTCATTGGGCGTCGCGATCATCTTCATGCCCTGGTAAGGTGTCGGGACGCCGGTCAACACGTAATCCCGGTCCGTATAGTACCGCGTGCCGGAGATCAGAGTGACCTGGTCGAATTTAGGATCGAGGATACAGGCCGGCGGCGCTCCGGCGACCCCGTAAAAGACAAGGTAGTTGCTGACGGTATCGCCCGAAAAGCCGTCGCCCTTGTTGCCGCCCAGGTTGACACAAGCCCCGGCCCTGAACGGCTTGCCGTAAATTTTCAGGTAAGGTTGGGTCGAAAGCGATGTCTGAAGGGTCTCACCGGTGTAAACGAAACCGTTCATCCAGTCGGGCAGCCGGCTCGCCCGGCTGTCGTACGCCACGTAAACGGTTGCGTCATAGGGCATCTTGAATTTCAGATACCCGCTCGCGTCGATGCGGTTGCGGTCGTCGTTGGGGGTCTTGATGGTGTCCATGCCGCGGTAGTGGGCCGGGACGTTGGTGAGCGTATAATCGCGGTCCGTGTAATATTTTAAGGAAAGTTCGAGCACGTCTGTTTGAAAGCGTGAATCCAACCGGCAATTGGAATTGAAATCATACGAGTTGATGGCCGCAAACCAGCGATCGGCCATTTTTTCATACCCGCGGTTATTCGGATGGAGGTAATCCGCCAGGTCCCCGCCGGAAGCGGTCGAATAAACGAGCCCCGCACCATTTTCCATGTCCGTTATGATGATTGTGTCGTTGGTTCTGGCCTGGGCCATCAGCTTTAGGCGTTGGTTGAAATAGGTGGTGTAGACCTGGTGGTCCGCATTTGTCGTTGAAATGATCTGCGCCAGGATGACGACCGTGTTTTCACTGAAATCATCGATCCGGTCGAGAATCTGACCCACTTCGTTGACCTGCACCTGAACCTGGCTTTTCCAGACCGATTCGCTGAGGCCATCATACATTCGCGCCAAATCATTGGTGCCGATGTGAAGCAGGACAACCTCCGCCGGATTGTCGAGCAGCCACCGCAGGACATTGTCGCGGACTTCCTCGGCCCGCCATCCCGGGTGCCCCTCATGGTAGGGATCGATCGTGCCGGGGCTGTTGTCGCTCCGGCTTCCGACGAATAAAAAATCATAGTGCGCTGAAATCAGCTGGTCGTACAAATACCCCCGATAGCCGCCATAGGTTCCGTAGGAGCCGTAGGTAATCGAATCACCGAGGGGCATGATATGAAGCGCGGAAAAAGCGGAAAGAGGATTCAGGGCAATCAGCAGAAGAACTGTCAGGGCGAACCTGAGCGCGGCGAACCTTCTCATAAACTTTTTTTTGAGTGACGGCATTGTTCGATCATCCTCTTTGCTGTATTTTGATCCGGACATCCAAAGCAGTTGCGCCAACCAATAGCGATGGAACTGAATCGAAGGCGGCGGGCGGCATTTCGGGATTCAAGCTCAGGATGATGGTAAGACCGTTTCCGGTAATTTAAACAGTCAAAGCAATAAACATGCCCTTTGGCCGTCAACTGAACCGGCATTTCCCGTGCAGTTGAATCGTCACGACACCCTATACGAATGCCACCTAAATCATCGTGATTTCCAAGTCAATACCGGATTTGTATCCTGCCTGAATAATTACAGATCATTTCTAAACAAGAGGTGACGGTTCAAACGGGATGATCGGCGGTCAAGCGGGAAAACGGTCATGAATATTTAAAGGGTCACAAACGGCATGGCACAATGGCGTTTTGCCTTGCGCCTGCCAGGCGGGGCCGGGTAATATAATTGATTACTTTTATACCCTTTTATCTGAAAATTTTTTCCGCTTCTTTATACTGCCGGCCGATGTCGCGGCGCAAATCAAGGCGGTTGCCGGCCGGATTCTCACGGGGGATGACCCTGACCTTGCCGTTGTCGAAGGCGGCCAGCAGTTTGGTGCGCAGCCGGTCGGCCACCTCCCCGGGGGCTTCGGTGTCCTTGATGGTGACGTTGGCATTGAGAAATGCCACGCGGGTGCCGTCCGATTTAAAAACATCGTCTTCTTCAATATAGGTCATCGCGGAGGGAATCACCTGGATGGCCTTTCGCTTGAGGTATTTGAAATCGATTTCCAGCGGTTCGCCCTTGGTGCAGGACCAGGGGTAGCCTTTTTGCCCGTCCGGCCCGCCGGGACCGGTGACCAGGGCCGCGCAGATCGCGATCTGGTCCGTCCGGATTTCAGGGGCGACCTCTTTCAGGCGGCCCTCGGCGGTGGCTTCTATCAGGGCGCCCAGGTTGCGGACGCGGCGGGCGACCGGCTGGGCCTCGGGTTCACCGGGGCGGATGTTGACCTCTGAAACCCGGATCTGCGTCGGCCGTTTGCCACTGTCGAGGGAGACGAAGCACCCGGGATACAGCACGCAGGGGCGCAGGATGCCCCGCTCGCGCATGGCCGCGATCAACGGCCGGGCAATGACCTCCCCGGCCATCTCCACCAGTTCCGGGGTTTCCATCGGGTGCGGGGAGATGGCGCCGACGCCGCCGGTGATGGGGTTGTCCTTGCCGGCCGGGCCTTCGAAGCGTTCCGGGTAGTCCATGGCGGTCGGCAGAATCCTGAAATCACCGTGGCGGTCCACCAGAATGGTAAAGCTGATCTCGACGCCTGACATCAGGGATTCGATCAGAAGGGGCCACCTTCCTTTCTTGCCGAACTGCTGCCGGTAGGCTTCCTTGTAGTCGTTGATCAGGGTGTCGTAGACCTCGCGAATCTGCCAGGTGTCCCGTATGATCCGGGCTCCTTTGCCGCCGGCGCTATAGGGGTACTTGAGCACGGCGCCGCCGTATCGCCCGATCAGGTGCAGGCAGTTTTGCAATACCGCGTCGTAATCGCGGGCGTCGGCGTCGACCCAGGCGTCCGCCACCGGTATGCCGGCGCTTTGGCACAATAGCTTGCATTTGAGCTTGTCGCCTTCGATGAAGGCGCCGGCCCGGGCGAGGCCGATGATGCGCTCGCCGAAACCCGCCGCTGCGAGATCATCCACAATGCCCTCGAAAAGAAGCGCTTCGGGCATCGGGACGGCATAATCGATTTCACCGGCCGCCATTGCCCGGATCAGGCTTGCGGCATACTCGGCGGCCGAGTTGCCGGCGGTCGGAATGAAGTCGATCGGCCAGTTCATCAGTTCGGCAAATCTGGGCATCGCCGGGGTACCGCGCACGACGATGCCCCGGTAGCGGTCAGGGTGTTCATCACTCTTAGCGGTCGAGACGATCAGGGCCGATAAAACGGTGCGGCCGTCCGTGCCGGCAAATGCGATTTTTTTCATGCAGCCAAGGTTCCTTTCGGGTCGGTTGGGGTGGCCTTGTGTAACAAATCGAGGCCCAAGGGGTCAAATTATAAATTGGGACACTGGGAAGTGCCTAAAAAAGATCGCGGATAAGCACTATCGACGGATCTTTCTTGATAACAGGGACAAAAATGTATTATAAGTCAATACCGTTGCGTGGACGCGTTTGTTTTCCGACAAGTTTCGCCACGCAGGGATTTTGCGGCGATAAGCGCCGCGACCAACGGCCGGGTCCAGACACAGAGATGCACGATGTTTCCGGGATTTGACAAAATCGTCGAAGAACGAATTCGGGATGGACAGCGGCGCGGGGTGTTCAATCACCTCGAAGGTGCCGGCAAGCCGCTCAAGCCGGACGAGTTTGCCAACATACCGGAAGAAATGCGCCTGGCTTACAAGATACTGAAAAATGCGGATATGCTGCCGCCCGAGATCGAACTCAAGAAGGAAATCCTTCAGACCGAAGACCTGCTGCGCGGCATGAGCGATACGGCCGAGAAATACCGCACCATCAAAAAACTCAACTTCCTGATCCTTAAGTTGAACAGCATGCGCTGCGGATCGATCGAATTCGAGATCCCCCAGCACTATGAGAAGAAGATCATCGACCGGCTCGATGCGGCCAAACCGGGCGCCCGGCGCTGAATCTGCGGCCGGAGCCGGAACAAGGAGAGCAGCATGCAGAAGCTGACCGTGGCCCTGTTGTCAGGCGGCATTTCCTCGGAAAGAGACGTGTCGCTGAACAGCGGCAACCAGGTCTTTGCAGCCCTGGACAAACAAAAATACACCGTCCTGCGCTATGACCCGAAAACAGACCTGCAGCGGCTGGTGGCCGATGCGCCGAAGATCGACGCCGCCCTGATCATCCTGCACGGTCCCTACGGCGAAGACGGCACCATCCAGGGGCTGCTCGATCTGCTGAATGTCCCCTACCAGGGCTCCGGCGTGCTGGGCAGCGCCGTCGCCATGAACAAACTCGTCGCCAAACAACTGTATCAGCAGGTCGGACTGCCGGTGCCGGCGTACCTGGCCCTCAAAAGCGCGGAGGCCCTTGATTCGGCCGACATCGTGGCCCGCCTGGGCCTGCCGGTGGTGATCAAGCCGGTTCAGGGGGGCTCGAGCGTCGGCATGTCGATCGTCCGATCGGAAAAAGACCTGCCGGAAGCGATAAAAAAAGCCTTCGCTTACGATGCCACGGTGCTTGTCGAAGCTTACATCGACGGCATCGAGATCACCGGCGGCGTTCTTGGCAACAGCGCACCCGAAGCCCTGCCGCTGATTGAAATCATTCCCGACCAGAGCCACGAATTTTTCGACTACGAAGCGAAATACACCGCCGGGGTGACCGAGGAAATCTGCCCGGCCCGCATCGACGAAGCCTTGACCGAAAAAGCCCGCACTTACGCGGTGATGGCGCACGAGGTCCTCGGCTGCCGGGGCTACAGCCGGACGGACATGATGTTGAAGGGCCGCGATCTCTTTGTGCTCGAAACCAACACGATTCCGGGCATGACGGCCACCAGCCTCTTTCCGCAGGCCGCCGCCGCCGCCGGGTTGCCGTTCGGCCGGCTGCTGGACCGGTTAATCGAATTGAGTCTGGAAGGCCGCTAAGCGTTCACAGGGCACCGCATCTGCTTTGTTGTCGGGCACTTGAAGTACAAAAGTACGTCTGCGCTCCCGACGCCTTGCACCTGCGGCACCCTGTAAACGCTTACAATTAGGTGGTTTGGAACGCACCGGATTTTGAAACCCTGTGAATGCAAGACAGTCGGAAAGGATGCTTCGCCGTCAAAAAGGCGATCGCTTTCTTGAGTGAGCCCGAAGACGGCGGCGATCCGGGTATCCTTGGCGAATGTAAAGGCTATCTCAAAAACAGCGGCTGAGAACGAAATGATCGTCAGGGGCGGCAGGCAACTTTCGGACTTTTACGACCGGCTCGCACCCGGCGATGTCGTCATCGGCCGTATCCCAGGCGGTTTTCTGCGCTGCACCCGCCTGATCGATCTCCTGGAAAGGGGCGTTCACTGTCTGCCGGCACCGCTGGCGCAGGCCTTGAACGCCTCGAAGGCGGCCCAGGCCGACATTCTGCATCAATGGATGCTGCCGCTCACTCGGGTGATCCGTCGCCGGGCCGATTTGATCGCCGCCATCGGTGCCTACAACGGGCAAGGGGTCGGTGCGGTGGTGACCAAAGAAGACCGCCTGCACTGCGGGCATGGGGTGCGCTATTGGGAAAACATCGAACTTCTCTACAGCCTGACGGCTCTCAACCAGGCTGCTTTCCCCTTTGTCCTGCAACCGTATCTGCCGGTTTTCAGCGACGTGCGCGTCATCATCGTGGGCGACTTCATCGAGGCCTACCTGCGCTGCAATCCGAACAACTTTCGTAAAAATCTGGCCGTCGGCGGCGCCAGCCGGCCAGTTGCGATCGACGCCGACCAGCAGTTGTTCTGCCGGTCGGCAATGAAAAGGGCCCGGTTTCCTTACGCCCACCTCGATCTTCAGCTGCTGGAAAACAATCGCTGCTACCTGGCCGAGCTGGCTCTGGAGGGCGGCATCAAAGGGGCACGGATCGACCGCCGGGAACTCTCCAGAATGAAAGCGGAGTTGCTCGAAAATCAGGCGCTGCGCATCGACGGGCAGGGGTCATCGTGGGCCGCGGACGATGCGGCGGCGACATCGAAGGGTAAAGGAGACGGATCGTGAAAAAGAAACAAAGCGGGACTAAGGAAGAAAAAAACCGACCGCGGGTCGCCATCGTCATGGGCAGCGATTCGGACCTGGGGGTCATGGAAGAAACCGCCGCGATGTTGCGCAAGTTCGGCATCGCATTTGAAATAACGGTGGCCTCGGCCCACCGGACCCCCCGGCGCGCGGCCGAGTTCGCCGAATCGGCCCGGGAACGCGGCATCCGGGTGATCATCGCCGGTGCCGGTCACGCCGCGCATCTGGCCGGGGCCATGGCGGCCCACACCATTTTGCCGGTGATCGGCGTGCCGATCGATTCTTCGGCCTTGCAGGGCATGGACGCGCTGCTGTCAACGGTGCAGATGCCGCCGGGAATTCCGGTGGCAACCGTTGCCGTCGGCAAGCCCGGGGCCGTGAATGCCGGCATTCTGGCGGCCCAGATACTGGCCGTCAGCGATCCGGCGCTGGCTGACAAGTTGACCGACTACAAGGCCGAAATGGCGGAGAAGGTCGAACAAAAAGCGCAGAAGCTTGAAAATTACACCTGAGATTCACTTCATCGACCCGCTGCATCCGGCAGCCGGGCCGATCGATGCGGCGGTGCAGGTCCTTGCGGGCGGCGGGGTGATCGCCTTTCCCACCGGTTGCCTTTACGGCTTGGGAACCGATGCCATGCGGGCCGCTGCCGTCGACCGGGTGTTTGCCATTAAAAACCGGCCGGCTGACAACCCCCTGTTGGTCCTCGTGCCCGAACGCCAATTTGTTTTCAGTTTGGCGGCCCAGGTCCCGCCGGTGGCGCAAAAGCTCATGGACCGATTCTGGCCGGGGCAGGTGACGATCGTCTTCAAGGCGCAGGGCGGGCTGCCCGCCAACCTGACCGCCGGAACCGGTAAAATCGGTATCCGGCTGCCCGGCCATCCGGTTGCCGCGGCCCTGGTGGCGGCCTTCGGACGCCCCATCACCGGCACCAGCGCCAACCTGTCCGGTCGGGAAGGCTGCCATGGAATCGAGGATCTGGACCCACTGCTGATGGCGCAACTGGATCTGGTGCTCGACGCCGGGTCTCTGAACCAAGGCGTCGGGTCAACGGTGGTCGATATCAGCGGAGATGAGCCCGTTGTCCTCAGAGAAGGGGTCGTGTCGCAGCCGGCGATACTGGCGGCCTTGCGCTGAGAAGCCATTTATTGTTGACGAACGCTCCGGATTCCTGTAGTGACATCGCCGACGCATCCTCTCGGAAGCAGCAAAAGTGAATATTTGTGCAGCTGCACAAATTAGTGCCCTCAAGTAATTCGATTTGCCGGAGTGGTGAAATAGGTAGACGCAGAGGACTCAAAATCCTCCGACCGCAAGGTCATGTCGGTTCGATTCCGACCTCCGGCACCACAATGAAATCAAGGGTTTATGGGATAATAGCCATAGACCCTTTTTCTTTTGTGCAAGTTCACGCTTATCATTTACCCCTAATCTGCCCCTCACCCCAAAGTACAAACAGGTACAATAATTGATATGAAAGGATTTCAATCCGGGCGGGAATGTCGGGAGCCGGTCACTTAATGGTGGTTGTATTTTGCCTTGCGGTCAGATATGGAATTTCAAAAAGGTTCCGTTCATGATGTTATCCTTGGACTCAACATTTTGAAGATAGCCAGAAGGTACCATTAATGCACTGTACCGTGCGATACTGGCAAGCAGGAACACACTTTTAACAGACTGAAAATATAACAGATAAGATCCGACATAATCACAACGTGGTGGCTCCTTGCGATATTTTTCATCCCATCAATAATTTCACTTGATTTTCTCCAATTTGCTGAGATATATATAGATTAAATTAGATCACTCACCCCAATTTCGCCGGGCTGGAAATGCAATTCCCTCTTGAGTAGCGGTCCGGAGTTTTCCTCTCCTGTCAGTCCTTTATTTGGGCATCATCTTCGGTTTTCTTGCTGGAAGAACCAAGCAGAAAAATGAGGTGTCGAATGAGGACTAAAAGACTTAAGATCCCCACGTCTAAGCCCCTGAAGGAGTAATCCATCCTTTAGGGGCTTTCTTTTCACTTCTTTCAAGTAATCCATATCCGATCACATGGCTGTTTGCTTTTTGGCCATTGCTCGGGAAATGTTTGCTTCTATCCTCTAAAAGGAGGTGATGTCCTATGGGATGGGCATGCATTTAGAATCGAAGATCAATATCCGGAGAGAGTTCAATCCACACGCACGGAAACCCCAATGGATGTTTCAGAAAGGAGGATAAAATGAAAAAGATTGCTCTAATTGTTAGTGTCGCCGCATTATTCATTTTTATGACAGCAGAGATGGTATCTGCTGATCGAAA
>JBAPSB010000056.1:0-7208 GCA_049281435.1 Desulfobacterales bacterium | reverse complement strand
GAATACGAGGTACCCGAACTCTACCGGATCGCGGCCGAGAAAAGAGGCGTCTTTGTCAACGCCGCGCTAACCGAGCCCTTCGGGCTCACACTGCTCGAAGCATCGGCCACCGGTCTGCCGATTGTCGCCACCCATGACGGCGGTCCTAAAGACATCATCGACAACTGCCGGAACGGGCTTCTGGTCGACCCCACCGACACCAACGCCATCGCCGGGGCGATCAAAAAAATTATCGCCAACGGCGACAGCTGGGACACACTTTCGAAGAACGGCATCATGAACGTCCGCCACCACTACACCTGGATCAGCCACGCCCAAAGCTACCTGCAGGCGGCCGCGGAACTGGTGACGTCCTGTGATCAAACCGACATGCAGGCCGCAGTGGCCCGCGATGCCATCGGGCGGCGGCTGACGCGGCTGAACCGCTTTCTGATCACCGACATCGACAACACGCTGATCGGCAAGGAAAATCCAAACCTGCCGGAACTTGTCGCCCTGCTGCGCACGCATCACAATGAGATCGGTTTCGGGGTCGCCACGGGGCGAACCATCGAATCGGCGGCGGCCTACCTGGAGCAACACGGCGTTCCCGCTCCCGATATCCTTATCTCCTCGGTCGGATCGGAAATCTATTACGGCCAAAGCCTCAAATACGGCAGCGGCTGGGAATCCCACATCGCCGATCACTGGAACCGCGACCGGATCGTCGAGCTACTGATACGCTTCGATTTCCTGGAACTGCAGGAGGATTCCACCCAGCGCCGGTTCAAGATCAGCTACAACATGGCGCCGAAAAAAGATCGGCTGCCAAAAATTCACAACCTGCTGCTGCGTCACAAGTGCCGCTACAATCTGATCTATTCGCATCAGAAATATCTGGATGTCCTTCCCTACCGGGCTTCCAAAGGCAAAGCGATCCGGTATCTGAGCTACAAGTGGGAGATCCCCCTCGGGAATTTTCTGACCTGTGGCGATTCGGGCAACGACGAGGAAATGCTGCGGGGCGAACCGCTCGGGGTCATCGTCGGCAATCACAGCCCGGAGCTGAAACCGTTGAAAGGCGCCAAACGGGTCTATTTCGCCAGGAAACCGTGCGCCGGCGGCATCCTGGAAGGAATCCGGAAGTACGGCTTTATCGAAAATCAGGATCACGACCGGCCGGTCGAGCAAACAGCCGGCCGCACCAATACATCCGCTCGCGCTGCCTCTTGAGCCGCAGGGCCTGCTCCATTTATCCTTATTATGGCTTTAAGATAAAAATTTTGGCAAGGCCAGAGGGAGGCGGCTGTATAAGCATACGCCAACGACCGATACCAGCAGCCAAAAGCTTTATCTTAAAGTCTATAGCTTCTGCTGCACCGCGCCGTAACCCGTGCCCGCCCGATACTCTCCTTCTTCATCCGGCGTGCCGGCGGGTTGTCCCTGCCCCTCATCTGCATTATATTTCGAAAATAAAAAAACTGGCATTAACTCAATAGGGCGGATTAAAGCACATGTCGTTTGATTATCGGCCGATCGGCCACATCCACTCCCCGTTTGACAAGCCGGCCGGCATGCCGATCCAGCCGACCGGTGCCGCCGGCATCTGCGGCACGGTTGACGTTTTCCCTGAATTCGCTGCGGGGCTGAAGGATCTCGACGGGTTCTCACACATCGTGCTGCTCTATCATTTTCACCGGGCGGGAGACGCCGAATTGGTCGTCACGCCTTTTCTGGATTCAAGACCGCATGGCGTGTTTGCCACGCGGGCCCCGCGGCGGCCCAACCCGATCGGCATTTCGGTGGTCAGGCTCACCGGACTTGTCGCCAACACCCTTCACATCGAAAATGTCGACATCCTCGACGGCACGCCGCTGCTGGACATCAAACCGTACGTGCCGGCCTTCGACCATCACCCGGTCGAGCGCATCGGCTGGCTGGAAAAAACCAGCCAGAATACGCAAAAAACCGTGGCGGACGAACGGTTTGCAAAATCGCCGGTCGACGACAAGCGACCATAAATGCATTCTGAAAATGCATTCTGAACACGGCGGCCATTGCCTGGCCAGGGGGACTTATTCATGCAGCAACAGCCACAAACCCACAGCGCAGCCATCGGTTATGCGCTGTGGATATTCGGGTTCACCGGTTCGCATCGCTTTTATTTCGGCAAGCCGATTTCCGGAACCATCTGGTTCTTCACGCTGGGCCTGGTGGGCATCGGGTGGCTGATCGATATTTTCCTGATTCCGGGCATGAATCGCGACGCGGCCCTGCGGTTTCATCCCGGCAGAATCGATTACAATGCGGCCTGGATCCTGCTGACGTTCCTGGGCCTTCTCGGCGTCCACCGGATGTATATGGGCAAATGGCTGACGGGCTTTATATATCTCGTGACCGGCGGCCTGGTCGGGATCGGCTACCTTTACGATTACTGGACCCTCAACGATCAGATCGCCCTGATCAATGCCAGGGGCTGAAAAGCCGCACGTTCGGCGATCAGGTGGGGCCAAGGTGGTCCAGACCGCGCCAAACCTGCACATTTTTATGCGCCACCAACGCCGCTGCGCGGGTGCCGAATTCCTGGTAATGCGGCGTTTTTCGGTGCGCCTGCAGGGCATCCTCATCGGTGTAGACTTCATAGAGGAAGAACCGGGTGCTGTCCTGCGGGTCGATGCTGACATCGAAGCGGTGGCAGCCGGCCTCTCGTGTCAGCGAGTTGTGGGCCTGCGTCAAAACGATTTCCTGAAATTCGCGCGCCTTGGGCGGGTGAATCGAGAATTCGACCGTGACCACGATCATGGCACTCTCCTTTCGCATCGGTCGTGCGGGGTTTGCCAAAATGGGGTATGTGGCATCAGGTTGGGTCGCCTGTGAAGTGGCTATGCACCACAAAAGGTTTACGGTGTAAGGTCCAAGGTCAAAAAAGGCTTACGGTTTAAGGTTCATGGTTCAAGGGTGAAGGATGAAAGGCTGTTTGAGATTTCAGGCGGCTGTATCGTCATGCCCAACGACCGATACCAGCAGCCGAAACCTTAAACTTGCAGCCAAGCCTTGTCAAGAAATGTCAGCCGGCAGCGCGCGCCTCCCGCTGGCGGCCGCTCGGATTTTTTCCAATTTATTTCCACACTGAGGGAGTCCCGATGAAACCATCCTTAAAACCTGGTTTGACCTTCGCTTTCAGCTACAAGGTTCCCGAAAACAAAACCGTTCCCTTCCTGTTCCCCGAAGCCACCCAGTTTCAGGAGATGCCGCAGGTGCTCGCCACCGGCTACATGGTCGGGCTGGTGGAATGGGCCTGCATCGAGGCCATCAACCCGCACCTCGACTGGCCCCGCGAGCAGAGCGTCGGCATCCTCGTCAACCTGGACCACACCGCCGCCACGCCGCCCGGCCTGACGGTGACCATCAAAGGCACTCTCACGGCGGTCGAAGGGCGAAAACTGACGTTTTCGATCGAAGGCGACGACGGCATCGACCGGATCTGCCGGGGGACTCATCAGCGCTTTGTCATCAACGCCGACCGGTTCAACCAAAGCGTGACCGCAAAAACCGCAAAGATCCAAGCGTAAGAGGCCGGTTATGCGGGTGCGAATCCCGGCGGGATCACCATTGATAAACTCAAGAGTACAGGCAGAAATCCGAGCCCTTTTTTCGTGTCTGTGAATTATGGTTTCCCAACCGGTTTCCACCCTTCTTTCTCATTTCGGGACATCTGGATTAAAACAAACCCGGTCTCACCAGCCTCAGAGACTTGATCAAATTTTAGCCGTATACCTTCCGCTAATTGGTCAGTGACAGTACCTGCATCGCGGTGTAGGGTTCGTATCCTGGCTGTCCAGAAATGATGTAATCATTCGGCTCCTATCGACCAGTCAATGGCGTTACGCCGAGTCGCCAATGCGCAAATAAATACCGCATCTGCTTTGCGATACGTCTCAACCAGTGGAATGCCCGCCTTTTACGGCCTCGTAACTTTTTATTTTTACGCATCGCCCAGCATTGCAGCAAACGATTGAAATAGGAGTTGACTGAAAAGAAAATCAATGTTAATTGAAAATAATTATTATTTAGGATAAAGAGGTTTAAGTTGGCAAACCATAAAAAAGATTCTAACGATCCGTCAAATCCGCCATTGTTACTAAAATAAATCGACGAGTCCGCGGAAGTTAATTAGTACCTAAAAAAGATCGCAGATGGGCACTGATTAGATAGGTGGGCACCGAAGCGCGATATTCATAGCAGCACGGTGCATAAGATCAGACACGAAAGGAGGAAACAGTATGACTGAGGACAGCAAGTGCCCGGTGACGGGCAGAACGGGCAAACCCATTGCCGGCGGTGGCACGTCGAACCGGGACTGGTGGCCGAACCAGTTGAACCTCAAGATTCTTCATCAGAACTCTCACATGAGCAATCCGATGGGCGAGAAGTTCAACTACGCTGAGGAATTCAAGAAACTCGACCTTGCGGCTCTTAAGAAGGACCTTTATGCGCTGATGACCGACTCGCAGGACTGGTGGCCGGCCGATTATGGTCACTACGGAGGGCTCTTCATCCGAATGGCGTGGCACAGCGCAGGTACCTACCGCATGGGCGACGGCCGCGGGGGCGCGGGGTCCGGCAACCAACGCTTTGCGCCGCTCAACAGCTGGCCCGACAACGTGAACCTCGACAAGGCGCGCCGTCTGCTCTGGCCGATCAAGCAGAAATACGGCAAGAAAATCTCCTGGGCCGACCTGCTGATCCTCGCCGGCAATTGCGCTTTGGAGTCGATGGGCTTCAAGACCTTCGGCTTCGGCGGCGGGCGCGAGGACATCTGGGAACCCGAAGAAGACGTCTACTGGGGTGCTGAAGAAGAATGGCTGGCTACGAGCGACAAGCCCAAGAGCCGTTACACCGGAGACCGCGATCTCGAAAATCCCCTCGCCGCCGTGCAGATGGGGCTGATCTACGTGAACCCGGAAGGCCCGGACGGCAACCCGGATCCGGTCGCTTCCGGCCGTGACGTTCGCGAAACCTTCGCCCGCATGGCCATGAACGACGAAGAGACCGTCGCCCTGGTCGCCGGCGGGCACACCTTCGGCAAGTGCCATGGCGCGGGTGATGCCGCACTGGTCGGTCCGGAACCCGAGGCCGCCGGCATCGAAGAACAGGGGCTCGGCTGGAAGAGCAGCTTCGGCAGCGGCAAGGGGGGTAACACAATCAGCAGCGGCATCGAGGGCGCCTGGAAGCCGAACCCGACCAAATGGGACATGGGCTATCTGAAGGTGCTGTTCAAATACGAGTGGGAACTGACAAAGAGCCCGGCCGGCGCGAATCAGTGGCTGGCCAAGGACGTGGACGAAGAGGACATGGTGGTTGACGCCCACGACCCGTCGAAGAAGCACCGGCCGATGATGACCACGGCGGACCTCTCCCTTCGCTTCGACCCGATCTACGAGTCGATCGCGCGGCGCTACCAGCAGAACCCCCAGGAATTCGCGGATGCCTTCGCCCGGGCGTGGTTCAAGTTGACCCACCGCGACATGGGCCCCCGCTCACGCTATCTCGGCCCGGAGGTCCCGGCCGAGGAACTGATCTGGCAAGACCCGGTGCCCGCAGTCGATCATGAGCCGATCGACACGCAGGACATCGCCGCCCTCAAGGGCAAAATCCTTGCCTCGGGCCTGTCTGTATCGCAATTGGTCTCGACCGCCTGGGCGTCGGCGTCCACCTTCCGCGGTTCCGATAAGCGCGGCGGGGCGGACGGGGCGCGCATCCGTCTTGCGCCGCAGAAGGATTGGGAAGTCAACCAGCCGGCCCAACTGAAGGCTGTGCTGCAGACCCTTGAGGGAATCCAAAGGGCATTCAACGGCGCGCAGTCAGGCGGGAAGAAGGTGTCGCTCGCCGACTTGATTGTCCTGGGCGGATGCGCAGGTGTCGAGCAAGCGGCAAAGAATGCCGGTCACGATGTGACCGTTCCCTTCGCGCCGGGACGCACGGATGCGTCGCAGGAGCAAACCGACGTGGTATCATTCACCGTACTCAAACCTGTTGCTGACGGGTTCCGTAACTACCTCAAAACCAAATTCAGCGTGTCGGCAGAGGAATTGCTTATTGATCGAGCGCAACTGCTGACGCTGACCGCGCCTGAGATGACGGTTCTCGTTGGCGGCATGCGCGTCTTGAATGCCAACTTCGGACAGGCACAGCACGGCGTCTTCACCAAGCGACCCGAGGCGCTCACCAATGACTTCTTCGTGAACCTGCTCGACATGCGCACGGCGTGGAAGGCAGCCTCGGCAGACAAAGACGTGTTCGAGGGTCGTGACCGTGCAACGGGCGAACTCAAGTGGACCGGCACCCGGGCCGACCTCATCTTCGGTTCGAACTCCCAACTCCGGGCCTTGGCGGAAGTCTACGGATGTGAGGACTCCCAGAAGAAGTTCCTGCACGACTTCGTAGCGGTGTGGAACAAGGTCATGAACCTTGATCGCTTCGACCGCGCCTGATCGCAGCATAAACGTCTTCGAGGGCGTCTGAAGGGTACTTCTGAACTGCACATCGGATGATCAGGAAAGCCGATATACCCGCCACGAATTGACGGATGTTTTGAACGCTCACGGAGGCTATTGGCCACAAACGAGCGCGGCGTTTCAATCCAATCTGAAACGCCGCGCTTTTTTAGGCCCTTGCAGTCTTATGGTTGCAGAATCGGAAACCTTGATCAGCCACTATATCTTGTAGCCAATGGGGTGAAGCTAAATCCGGCGATAGCTGCTATTCTCCTTGAAAAAGAACCGGTGCTGTATTATATACTTTATGAAAAAGATTCTGGCAAGGATAGAGGGCGGCGGCTATATCGTAAAATGCCAACGGCCGCCAAAAACTTTATCTAATAGTTTTTAGAAGGGTGACAACTCGTCAACCGGGTAAGAGCCGGGTGGCGGCCTTGAAATCAATGCAGGAGGTGTCGTAATGGGCAAAGGCGACCAGCGCTCGAAACGGGGTAAGATTCACCGGGGGACATACGGTAAAAGCCGCCGCAGGAAAAAGGACGCTCAGAAAGAAGACAAAAAGTAGCTCCGCACGACATCGAGTTACTTTAGCCGGCAGCGGCGAAACCGGTTTGAAAGCCGAAGCCGGCGACTGACCCGTGACCGATACCGGCCTCTTTTTCTGAACCCGGCCAGGTGGTTTCAGAGGACCGTCCCCTGGCATCGATCGGCTAACGGACCAATCCGCAG
>JBAPSB010000055.1:0-23918 GCA_049281435.1 Desulfobacterales bacterium | reverse complement strand
CGTGCGCTCTGAAACCCTTAAGGCATTTACAGAAAATGAATATAGAGAGATCATTGCCTCGTTACCGTGAGCAATAGGCGTTAATGATAGGTAGAATTTTAGGCAGTGGTCACAACTGACGCTGCCTTTTTCAATTTTTTAGGTTGATAAACCTCGTATGCGAAACAGTCATCAAAGTGTTTACGGGCAAAAAATCCATCCACCCAACAAAATGGACTTTTTTGCAGTTCTAAAACCTGATGTAGCTCCAACAAATCTGCATGTGGATTAAATTTGCCTCTGCTGCAGGCTATAATTCACAAATCAGGAAAACACCAAACGCTCTTACCGACCCGCTTCCGGTCTTTTGGGCCTGCCCTTTTTGTCTAATCATCTTCGGTTCTTGGAACACCCGCATTTTTCGGGAATCCGCATGGCACTCCTGCATTGGAAAACGAATCCTTTGAAGTCCCTACAGTCGACCATAGGTCTCGGTAAGACCACGCAGCCTCTTCGTCGTTCCGGCATCGAGCGCGTCCGCTGAGAAGCGCCAGTTCCAGTTTCCCCGGCGGCTTGAGGGCCGGTTCATCCGCGCCTCGGAACCAAGCCCCAGCACGTCCTGCAGCGGAATGATGGCCGTGTCCGCCGGCGACATCATGGCCATCCGGATTAGCTGCCAGGGAACGTCGTCGGCCTTCACATCCCGGCCCAGATAGTTAAACAGGTTGCGGCGGGTCGCCGGATCGGCTTCCTCTTCGAACCAGCCGCGCGCCGTGTTGTTGTCGTGGGTGCCGGTGTAGCACACGCTGTTGGGCTCGTGGCGGTGCGGCAGAAACGCGCCGTTCGGAAAGTCGCCGCCGAAGGCGAAGAGCAGGACGCGCATGCCGGGAAAGTCATAGCGCCGGATGACTTCACGGACATCCGCGGTGATGATGCCCAGATCTTCGGCAATCACCGGCAACCGCCCGAAGTGTTTGACCAGCCGGTCGAAGAAGTCTTCGGCCGGCACCGGCACCCAGCGCCCATTGACGGCCGTTCTGGCGCGCGCCGGCACTTCCCAGTAGGCCACCAGACCGCGGAAGTGATCGATGCGCGTGACATCATAGGCCTGCAGATGATGCCGCACCCGCTCGATCCACCAACTGTAGCCCGCGGCCTGCAGGGCGTCCCAGTCATACACCGGATGGCCCCAGAGCTGACCGGTGGCGCTGAAGTAATCCGGCGGCACGCCGGAAACGGCCGTCGGCCGTCCGGTGCGCGAAAGCTTGAAGAAGTGCGGATGGGCCCATGCGTCGGCACTGTCGAGCGGCACGTAGATCGGCATATCGCCGATCAGCCGGATCTGCCTTCGGTTGCACTCGTGCTTGAGTGCGCGCCACTGCTGAAAGAAAAGATACTGCAGCACTTTTTGAATTCGAATTTCGTCTTTAAACGTCTGCCGGGCGGACAGCAGAGCTTCGGGTTGCCGCTCGCGCAAAGCGCGCGGCCAATCGGGCCAGATGCGGGAGCGGTGATGGCCGCGCAGCACGACGTACAGCGCGAAGTCATTTAGCCAGTTGCTTTCACGGCAAAAGCGCTCGTAGTCGGCCGCATCCCCGTCGCTGCCGAAACGCTCGCAGGCCCGCTGCAGCAGACGCCGTTTGAACCGGACCACCCGGCTGAAGGCGACCTCGCGTGCCGGCCACGCCGGCAGCTCGTCCAGCTCCGACTCGCGCAGGAGCCCCTGCCGCGCCAGGTCCCGCGGGCTGATCAGAAGCGGATTGCCGGCAAAAGCCGAAGGGCTGTGGTAGGGTGAGTGCCCGTAAACGCCTTCGGTCGGATTGAGGGGCAGCACCTGCCAGAACCGCTGGCCGCTTTTTTCCAGAAAATCGGTGAAGCGGCGGGCCGTCGGTCCGAGGTCTCCGATGCCGAAAGCGGAAGGAAGGCTGGTGGGGTGCAGCAAAATACCGCTCGATCTGACGCTCATGGCGCCTTCTCCCCTGTCAGCAGGGCCACCGGAAAATGCAGCAGGGCCTCTCCGACCGCAATTTCCCCCGCTGTTGTTATCGTTTGAAGGGTGAAAATGTTTTTCCAGGATCGCGGGGCCGCCTCCGGCAGCCCGACCACGGTATCATGCCAGATGTTTTTACCGATCGGGTCCTGGTTTTCGGCCACCAGGTGGGTGACAAAGCGCGGCACCGCCGCGATGCACCACCGACCGCCGGATTCACGGGCGAAGGCGACAATGTTGCGGCGAAAGGGGCCGCCGGTTTCAAGCGGCAGGTAGCGGCCGTTCAGGAAAACTTCCCGCAACTCGCGCCGGGCCGCGAGCGCCCGGGCCATGAGAAAAAGCTTGATCCGTCCGTCGTCTCTTTTTGCCAGAAGCTCCCCCACCTGCGCCAGGGGCTCGGGGGACGGGCGGCCGATGGCTTTCAACAGCCGCCGGCGCTCCTCGTAAGCCACCGGCTGCCGGTTGTCCGGATCCACCAGAGTTAGCTGCAGCAGCTCGGTGCCCTGGTAGAAATCGGGCACCCCGGGCGCCGATATTTTTATGAGACACTGCGCCAGGCTGTTGAACAGCCCGAAAAAGGCGATCTTACGGCAAAACGACGCAAAATCCGGCAAAAATTCGTTTTGCGGAGACGACTCGAGAATCCGGTCCACGAAGCCCGTCAGCGCCGTCTCGTATTCTTCCTGCGGCGCGGTCCAGGTCGTGTGTTCGCCGGCTTCGCGGGCGGCCTTGATCAGGTAGTCTTTTATCCGTAGCACAAACCGGCCCGTCACGGCCCCGTCTTGCGGCCAGGCGCCGATCAGAGTCTGGTACAACAGATATTCCGTGTCAGGGTCGGGAACCGGTCCACGGCGCGTGCGGTCACGGCGATCGCGGTTGAACCGGTGCCAGGCTTCGAGCCGCTCTGCCCACTTGACCGGCATCTCGGAGAGCACGTTCAACCTGGCGCGCACGTCTTCGCCGCGTTTGGAGTCGTGGGTCGCGGTGCCGTTCATGGCGTGCGGCCAGATTTTTGCCCGGCGCGCGATGGCATCGTGGAATTGCCGCGCACTGCAGCCGAAGCGCCCCGGCTCGCTGCCGACCTCGTTCAGCGACACCAACCGGTTGTAGCGGTAAAAGGCCGTGTCTTCGAAACCCTTGGCCATCAGGGCCGAGGACAATTGCTGGAACGATCGGATGGCCCGGCGGCTTTGGCGGCGAACTTTGCCGTCATCGTCCGCCTGATACAAGACAGCTTCCTGGAGCAGCAGGTTGCGGATAAACTCGAACTCGACCTTCAGATCGGGCCGGCGATCCTTTGCCAGAGAAACCGCCGTCCGGACGACGGCGCGATCGGCGGCGTGGATTTCCTCCCGTCCGAGGTAGCTCCGGTAGACGGGAAAGCGGGCCAGCACCTCCGCCAGCGCATCCTTTAGCCGGGTCAGGGTCAGGCTGTCGGCGAACTGTTTGTGGGCCGATATTTTTTTGATCCGGCGGGCCAGGTTGTCCAGATCCCCGGCCATGCGGGCGGACAGAACCCCTTTTTTGGCGTCGTAGACGAGTTCCTCGAAAGCCGCCGTTCGCTGGCTGAACCGGGTGTAAATACCGCTGAAGCGCGCTTCATTTTCACGCTGGACGAAAAGGGCGTTGAGCCAGTGGGAAAAATCGTATCCGGTGGTTCCCTGAACCGGCCAGTCGGCGGGCAACGGCTCTTCGGGTGCCAGAATTTTTTCCACCAGGATAACGGCCTTCTCCCCCAGTCGCCGGCGCAGGCGCTGGAGATATCCGGCGGGATCCGCCAGGCCGTCGATGTGATCGATGCGCACGCCGGTCACGATGTTCGCCTCCGCCAGTTTAAAGAGCAGCGCGTGGGTGGCTTCGAAGACCGCCCGATCCTCCTGGCGCAGCGCGATCAGCCCGTTGATGTCGAAAAACCGGCGGTAATTGATTTCTTCGTTGGCGACCTGCCAGAAGCACAGTCGAAAGCGCTGCTGCGACAAGAGCCGGTCCAGCGGCTTAAAGCTCTGAATGTCGCCGGGCTTCCCATTGAAAGTATCCAGGCTTTCGGCCAGCAGGCGCCCGATGACGGAATTGCCGCTGGAAAGGTCCCACAGGCTCTGTTTGATGGCCCGGACCTGATCCTGACGCGCGCCGGAATCCACCTGCAGGACCAGGCTTTCCAGATTGTCGAGCACATCGATCCAGCGGATATAGTCCGGATCGTCCTCGCCCAGTGCGCCTTTGACGGCCTCCGAAAATGGCCCCAATACGTGCAGATACGACTCGATCAGCAGCGGAAATTTCAGGTCACCGTAGGTCACCGCAAAGCCGTCGGCATCATAGGCCAGCCGGATATCGCCGCTTTCGAGGCACTCGCCGTAACGCCGCCCCAAAAACGGCGCCATAACCCTGCCCCGCAGGTCCTTGAGGGGATGGTCCCAGCAGATGTCGAAAAATGTGTAGAATTTCGAGGCGGGGCCGTTTTCGAACACGTCCACCAGCATGCGGTTGTCGGCATCGAAGGCCATGTGATTGGGAACGATATCCTGCAGCCAGCCAAGGCCGTGTTCCCGCAGCCGGTCGACGAGGGTTTTCCATTCGCCCGCCGATCCCAGTTCGGGGTTCAGGATCCCGGGATCGACGCCGTCATAGCCGTGCCGGCTTCCCCTGCGGGCGCCGAAAATCGGCGAAGCGTAAATGTGGGAGATGCCCAGATCGGAGAGGTAGCCAGCGATGTCGGCCGCCTGAGCAAAACCGAATTCCGGCTGGAACTGCAATCGGTAAGTGGCATCGGGGATGTTCATGATCGTCGTCTGCTTTCATTTGATGGGTTGGAAATGTTCCTCTGCTTTATATTGATGTGATGAAAAACTGGATCCTCTCTATAATGTCCGTAGCTATATTGCAGTGCTGGAATGAAGGAAGACTGGAAATCTGGAATGTTGGAGTACTGGAATATTGGAACGATTAAATTTTAAGGCGCCGAAACCGGAATGCCTGCAGTGGAATGATGGGTTTTTCTATCCTCTTGTTTCACTGCCGGGTGCCCTATCACTTCATCAATCCGATGACTCCGTCATTCCATCCCGCCATCGTTCCACTATTCCATCATTCCAGTTCCCTTCCTCCATTCCACTGCTCCAGCACTCCTGTGCTTCAGCATCCCAATTTTCCAGTTCCCTCCTTGCATCACTCCACCCGGATCTTCAAGGTTTCCGCCAACCGCAGAAACATCTCCACCCATTTACGGGCGAAGGCGTCGCCAGTATCGGCTTTTGCCCTGAAGTCTGGATAACTGGCTTCCTTCAGTTGGTGGTGTATGGTCTGGATCTCGTGAAAATTCACGGTAAAGGGCAGCTCGGCGGCCAAATCGACACCCTTTGATAGGCGTTCCAGCAGTCCGACCACCTCGGGAGTCTCCTGCAGGTCTAAAGCCATCCGCTCCAGATTGAGACGCAGAGTAAATTCAAGCGTGTCGGCGTCCAATTCAATCCCGGCCCGCTCGGCATCCTCGATCAGGCCCCGTATGGTCTCGAATTCGAGTTTATCGCGGCGCAACTCGCGATTCAAATCGCTGTTGACCACGATTTCCGCGGGCATATACAACGACTTTGGAATCCGGCTGCTGGAACCGTTGATGAAGCGCAGCAGGAAGATCTGATTTTCGTAGAGCTGGCGGTACATCGCCAGCGCGTCCGCCGTGGTGGTTTCAAGAATCGTGTCCAGCACCTTGCGCTGCTCGTCGCGAAAAAGGGATATCAGGGAATACAGGGATCCGCGCGGGAAGTATTTGGCCAGGCTCTGAAAAAGCCGCGTCATATCGCTTTTTTCGAAGGTGTCCAGAACATCGTCCGCCATCATTACGTAAGCATCCCCCTCGAAACGGCCTATGCCGCAGCTGATGTTGTGGTCGCCCAGGTGGACGACGGCGTAGTCAAAACACCCGGCCTCGCCGGTGATCTGCGAGGTGATCCGGGTGCGGCCGACCGCGATCTTGGCCCTGCCGGCTGCGGCGCTGCGGCTGTCCAGGTTTTCGAATGAATAGCAGTAAATGTTCACCGCCGCGGGGTAGTCTTCGAAGAATGAACTGATCGCATAATGGGCGGCGGCCTTTTTCAAGTCGACGCTGGCCGGTTTGACCCACTTTTCATAAATGTGCCGCCCGTCTTTGTGCTTGACGATATTACTTTTCGCCAGGGCCAGTCGCTCGAGAAACGGCTGCTCGATGTCGGCCGCGGTGAACTCCGCGGCCAGCTGGACGGCCCGGCCGGCGTACTGGATGACCTGGACGGTTTCGAGACCCGAGAGTTCGTCGAAAAACCAACCGCAGCTGGTGTACATCAGCATGGCCTGGCGCTGCATCTCCAGCAGTTTCAAGGCCTGCACGCGACGCCCTGTTTCACCTGCGGATGCCGTCAGGTGGCACCCCATAAAGCGGTCGATATTTTCCGGAGAACGGTCGAGAACCACCGCGATGTAATCGTCGCGCGCCTGCCAGGGGTCGGTAAACAACCGGCCGGCATGGTCGCGGTAAATCTCCGATAGCGCGCCCCTAAGCCAGTCCAGCGCATTGCGCAACGGCTCGCGCCAGCTCTGGTTCCAGTCCGAATGCTGGCCCGAATTGCAGCCGCAGTCACTCTTCCAGCGCGCAACGCCGTGGGAACAACTCCAGGCGGTGTTTTCCTTTATCTCCACTTCCCAGTCCGGCGGCCTGCTTTCCAGGTACTCGCCATAATTGGTCAGCTGCGCCGCTGCGCCCGTATCGAGTTTTTCCAGGGCATAGGCCAGTGCCATGTCGCCGTACTGATGGTGGTGGCCGAAGGTTTCCCCGTCGGTGGCGATGTGGACCAGCTGGCCTTCTTCATGCTCTACGTCGAAGCCCGCCAGCAGGCGCCCGGCGAAGGCTTCGCCGTTGTTCAAAAGGCCGTCGAAGGCGACGTCTCTTGAAATCGAGCCATCGTAGAAAAAGATCACGATACTGCGGTCATCGGGCAGACGCTGCAGATAGGGCCGGCGCGGATCGATCGACCCGTCGCTCACATCGTGCCAGTCATCGTCCTCGACCGGCCGGATGCGCTCGGCCTGGTAGGGGCTTAAAACCGTGAAAGCCAGTTTCATCTCGGCCATGATGGACAGCGTTTCCAGGTCCACCGCGGCCTCGGGCAGCCACATCCCCTCCGGCGCCCGCCCGAAGCGATGCCGGAAATCACGAATCCCCCAAAGGATCTGGGTCCGGCGGTCGGTGGTATTGGCCAGCGGCAAAATGATGTGATTGTATGCCTGGGCCATGGCCGAGCCGTGCCCCGAGAAACGCTCCCGGCTCAACCGGTCGGCCTCCAAAATGGCGGTATACACCCCGGCGCTGTTGTGCTCCAGCCAACTGAGCAGGGTCGGTCCGAAATTAAAGCTCATGCGGCTGTAATTGTTGGTGATCCGCTCGATGTAGCCCTGATCGTCCAGGATGCGGGCGGCGGCGTTGCGCGCATAGCACTCGGCGCTGATGCGCGCGTTCCAGTCGTGGTAAGGGTACGCCGAATCCTGAGTCTCGATTTCCTCCAACCAGGGATTCTCCCGCGGCGGCTGGTAGAAGTGGCCGTGAATGCAGATGTGGTTTTGCGTCATCGGGTGTTCCTCACTGTCTCAGGCTTGGGGGGCGGAAACGCTGGGAAGCAGGGAGGCTCGGAGGCAGGCATGATGGAAGATTGGAATGATGGAATAATGGAAAAACAGAGTGATGCCATACTTTTAAGTCCCATTGTTCCGATAATTTGACTGGTTCTTCTCATCTGACAATCCGTGAGTTCCAACATTTCACAATTCCAATCTTTCCGCTTCCTCATTGCCCTGCCATCTTCCATCATTCCAGTATCCCGACATCCCTTTCCGTCTTTCATCATTCCAGTATTCCAGCACCTCCCAGCACTCCACCCTTCCAACACTCCTGTCCCCCTTCAGCTTCCCAACCTCCCAGCTTCTCCTCCTCCAAGCCTTCCAGCCTCCCAGCTTCTCCGCTTCCCAACTTCATAACCTCCCAGCCTCCCCGCCTATCCCCCCCTCACTCCGTCGCTTCGTTCCTCGTCAGCACCACCACGCTGTGGGCCGCCACACCAACCTCCATCGTCCCGGTCACCTGCAGCTCGGCCGCAACGTCGTTGCCGGGGCCCCTCCAGCAGGCATCGGCGCTATCGATTTTCTTGCGCCAGCGGCCTGGCGGCAGATCCAGCGCAACCGCTGCCGGTTCGTCACTGAAATTAAACACCAGAAACGCCTCGTCGTCCTCGAAACGGCGCCTGACCAGCAGCAGGTTTTGCCGCCGGTCGCAGGTGACCGTCATGTCTTTTTTGCTCAGGTTCGCCAGGGCGGGCGTCCGGGCGCGCAGCCCGAGCAGCTCGCGGTAAAAGTCGTGCAGGGTCCGATGACGGTCTTCCTGCAGCAGGGAACGGTTCAGCCTGGATCTGTCGAAGCTGTCCTCGGCCTGGGGATCGGGCGGTTCCGCCTGCCAGCCGAAGGCCTCGAATTCCCGGCGGCGCCCCTCGCGGACGGCCTGCACCAGGCCCGGATCGCCATGGCTGACGAAGTAAAGAAAGGGCGCAGTCTCCCCGTATTCTTCGCCCATGAAGATCAGGGGCACAAAGGGCGACAGAAGCACCAGGCCGGCGGCCAGCTTCTGCTTTTCGTACGGGACCAGTTCGGACAGCCGCTCCCCGAGCATGCGGTTGCCCACCTGGTCGTGGTTCTGGGCGAAAACCACCAATTGCCGGGCCGGAACGTTGCGCGAGGAGTTGCCGAAGGCGCGCTGCCGGAAGGCCGAGTAACCGCCCGAGTAGACGTAGCCCTCGCGCCAGGCCTTGGCCAGATCCTCCAGGCCGTTGTAATCGCGGTAGTAGCCGGACCGCTCATCTGTCAGAGCGGTGCGCAGACTGTGGTGAAAGTCGTCGTTCCACTGCGCATCGAGCCCGAAACCGCCCAGTTCCCGCGGGCGGATGACGCGCGTGTCGTTGAGCGCACTTTCGGTAATCAGGTAAATGCGCCGACCCAGGTGCCGGGCCCGGCGGTGCACGGCCCGGCCGAGTTCCTCTAAAAACGGCCGCGCCGAAAAGTCCATGATCGCGTGCACGGCGTCCAGCCGCAGCGCGTCGATGTGAAATTCGTCGAGCCACTGCAGCGCGTTTTCGGTGAAGTAGCGGCGCACCTCGTCGCTGTGGGGCCCGTCGAAGTTGATGGCCTCGCCCCAGGGCGTGTGGTAGAAATCGGTGAAGTAATGTCCAAAATCCCGCAGGTAGTTGCCTTCCGGGCCGATGTGATTGTAAACCACGTCGAGCACCACCGCCAGGCCCCGCCGGTGGCAGGCGTTCACAAGCTCTTTCAGTCCCTGCGGTCCGCCGTATGAGTTCTGCGCGGCAAACGGGTAAACGCCGTCATAGCCCCAGTTGCGGCAGCCGGGAAACTGGGCTGTCGGCATCAGCTCGATGGCCGTGACGCCCAGATCGACCAGTTCGTCCAGGTACCGGACGACGCCCGCGAAGGTCCCCTCCCGGCTGAAGGTCCCCACGTGCAACTCGTACAGGACATAACGGCTGAGGGACAGTCCGTGCCAGCCGCCCTCGTTCCAACCGAAATCGGTTGAAACGACCGCAGAAGACCCGTGCACCCCGTCGGGTTGATGGCGCGAGGCCGGGTCGGGTCGCTCGCGGACCGTGCCGTCCGCATACTGCAGCCGGTAAAGGTAGCGCGCATCCGGGGCGACATCCTTTAGCACCGCCGTGAAATAGCCTTTTGCCCGCTTCTTAAGCGACAAACGGCGCTCGCCGGCACCGGGTAATTGCACCTCGATACTTTCGGCCAGCGGCGCCCACACCTCGAAGCGGCAGCGCCCGTCACCAAGATAAATGGCACCCAACCGGTTGTCGGTGGTCATGACGCCCCCTTTAAAGGTTTCAGGAACACGGCCGCCAGGGGGGGCAGGGTCAGGTTGAGGGAATGCGACAGCCCGTGATACGGCACCGGCGAGGCTTCCAGCGTGCCCAGGTTGCCCTGTCCGCTGCCGCCGTAGTCATGCGCATCACTGTTGAGCCGCTCCTGCCAGAGACCGCCGCTCGGGGCCCCGACGCGGTAATTGTAGCGCGGCACCGGCGTGAAGTTGAAGACCGCGATCATCACAGCCGCCCCCTTCCGGGCCCGCCGGATCAGGCTGATGCTGCTGTGCAGGGAATCGTTGCAATCGATCCACTGAAAGCCCTCGGGCGCGAAATCGGCTTCGTGCAGGGCCGCTTCGCTCCGGTAGAGGTGGTTGAGGTCCTGCAGCCAGTGCCGCAGGCCGCCGTTCAGGGGATATTCGAGCAGGTGCCAGTCGAGCTGGCGGTCGTGCGCCCATTCGGCCCACTGCCCGAATTCGTCGCCCATGAACATCAGTTTCTTGCCGGGCTGGGCGTACATGTAGCCGAACAGCAGACGCAGGTTGGCAAACTTCTGCCAATCGTCGCCCGGCATCTTGCCCAGCAGGGAGCCCTTGCCGTGCACCACCTCGTCGTGGGACAGCGAGAGCACGTAGTTCTCGTGCCAGGCATAGATCATCCGGAAGGTGAGCTTGTTGTGGTGGTAGGAGCGGTGGACCGGATCCTTGGAGAAATAGGCCAGGGTGTCGTGCATCCAGCCCATGTCCCACTTCATGTCGAATCCCAGCCCGCCGAGAAACACCGGACGCGAGACCATCGGCCAGGCGGTGGACTCCTCGGCCACCGTGACCGTGCCGGGGTAGTGCTGGTGCGTCTCCACGTTGAAGCGCCGCAGGAAAGCGATCGCCTCCAGGTTCTCGTTGCCGCCGAATTCGTTGGGGATCCATTCCCCGGCCTTGCGGGAGTAGTCCAAATACAGCATGGAGGCCACCGCGTCCACGCGAAACCCGTCGACGTGGTATTTGTCCAGCCAGAAAAGGCTGCTGCTGATCAGGAAGCTGTGGACCTCGTTGCGGCCGTAGTTGAAGATGTAGCTGTTCCAGTCCGGGTGAATGCCCTTGCGCGCATCGGCATGCTCGAAGAGATGGGTGCCGTCGAACTCGCCGATCCCGTGCGCATCGACCGGAAAATGCGACGGCACCCAGTCCAGGATCACGCCGATGCCGTTCCGGTGCAGGATGTCGACGAGATACATGAAGTCCTGCGGCGTACCGTAGCGGCTGCTGGGCGAAAAATACCCCAGGCTCTGATAGCCCCAGGAACCGAAAAATGGGTGTTCCATCACCGGCATCAGTTCGACGTGGGTGTAGCCCATGTCAAGCACGTAGTCGGTGAGTTTCTGCGCCAATTCGCGGTATGACAGCGAGCGGTTGCCGTCTTCGACCACCCGCATCCACGACCCGGTGTGGACCTCGTAAATGCTCATCGGAGAGGTCATAAAGGCGTTCGGCTCGCGTGCCGCCATCCAGCCCTCGTCCCCCCAGTCGTATGCCAGGTCCCAGATGACCGATGCGGTCTTGGGCGCGACCTCGCCGTGGATGGCGAAGGGGTCGGCTTTCTCCAGTTGCCGGTTCTCGAAATTGGACTGGATGAAGTATTTATACGGCATGCCGCGGCCGATGCCGGGGATGAAGCCTTCCCAGATGCCCGACTGGCCGCGCGGCTTCAAGAGGTGGCGGTGTTTGTCCCAGCCGTTGAAGTCGCCGATGACGTTGACCTGGGCGGCGTTGGGGGCCCAGACCGCGAAGGCGGTTCCTTCGCGGCCGTCGCGCGTCATGATGTGGGCGCCCAGTTTATCGTAGAGCCGGAAATGGTTGCCCTCGTTGAACAGGTAGATGTCGTCTTCACTCAACAGGGAAAAGCCGTCATCGACCCCGGTGGCTTTGGCCGTATCTGTTTTAGGCATGGACGTCCTCCTTGTGGCGGGATCAGGCTTCGATACTCTTCATTACGTGCAAGATCCCGGCAATCGGTATCTTGACCCAGTCGGGGCGGTTGTTCAGTTCGTATCCCAGTTCGTAAACCGCCTTTTCGAGCAGGTAGCTCTCGATCAGCAGCCGTTTCTCTTCGATGTCGGGCGGCAAAAAAACGCCCGCCGCGGCCACGCCAAGATACTCCTTCAAATATATCGCCCCGATCCATTTGAACCAGTAATCGGCCCAGGAGGTCAGGGCGGCGCGGTTGTCATTCTGCAGCCATCCGCGGGTCTCGGTGACCTGCAACGCGGTCATGGCGGCATAGTGAAACGAGCGCAGCATACCGGCCACGTCCCGCAGCGGCGAGCGCTTGATGAGACGCTCCGACACCGGGCGGGCCGGCTCGCCTTCGAAGTCGATGATGACAAAGTCCTTGCCGGTGTAAAGCACCTGCCCCAAATGGTAGTCGCCGTGGCAGCGGGTGCGCAGGGCCGTGATGCGGATATCCAGCAGCCGCCGGAAGGCATCCAGAATCGCCTTTTCCCCTTCGGCCACGGCCGCCGCATCCGCCCGGCTGTCTTCGGGCAGCAAGCCTATACGCCGGCGCAGCAGGGACAGGTTGCGCCGGCAGATGGTCCGCATGGACTGGTAGAGGCTGCGCTGATAGAGCTTGGTGAACCGGATCGGCGCAAAGTCCGGATCCTCGGTCTTTTCCGCCAGAACCAGGTGCATCTGGGCGGTGCGCTCTCCGAGCAGCCGCACGGCCGACGGGTAAAAGCCGGTCAGTTGGGCCACCTCGGCCGGCGGGTCGGCGAGCGCCAGCTGCATCAGGCCCTCGGCGGGCACCGGCGCCTCATCGCGGGCCACGCCGCGGGCGATGATCTGCTCGAAATACTGGTTGAGCATGTTCAGCGTGTACTCCCAGGCATCGCCCTGGTTGGCCACATAGCCCTGCAGGATCGCCAGCGTTCTGGTTTTGCCGCGCGCACCGGCGTATTCGATGTAGCCGGCGGTGGGCGGGATGTGGGCGAACTTTCTGGCGGTCAGGACCATGCCGATCTGAAGGTCGGGGTTGACACCTTCTTCCAGGCGGCGGAAGATCTTGAGGATCAGCCGGTCGCCGAAGTTGATCGACGTATTGCTCTGCTCGCTGCGCATGATCGACGGCGCCAGCGTCTCGAACGGCTGCGCCAGAATTTTGGAAAGGGCCGCGGTGGGCCGGGCGCTCATCTCACCGTAGCGGCCGCGGCTGTGGCGGTGGTGCTCGATCATCTTCAGCATCTTTTCGCTGAACCCGGCCACGGCCGGCGCATCCAGTAAAAAGCCCTCCTCGGCTTTCTGGGCGATTTTGACGCGCGCGATCACGGCCGCGGGCCGCTCGCGGAGCACCTCCACGGCGAGCCGGGCGGGCACGTAAACCAGCGGCAGCAGGTAGGTGTCGCTCTCGCCGTCGACATAATTGATATCCAGGAAGATAACGATCGCCTCCTCGTCGCCATTGGGCAACGGAAACCATTCCTGAATACGGGACAGCTTGACATGCCGGGCCTTGCCGCCGAACCAGCGTTGGGCGCGAACAAAGTCGCACAGCACGTCTTCCAGACGCGTCTTGAGCCGGCCCCTCATAACCTCCTGCCAACCGGACACCGTCTCGAGCAGGGGTTGCTCGACCTCGGCGGTTGTCGCTGCGGTTTGGCCTCCATGCCCCGCGGTGGCCGGCCGCAGAAAAAACCAGTAGAATGAATGCGGGCCGAGGGTCAGAAAATAAGGGGACTTGTCGATCGGCGGAAACTCGGTCATGCCGAACATCTCCACCGGGGTCGCGTTCAGGCAGTCCGTCAGATCGAGTTCGACGTATTGGACGAAGCGCGACAGGTTCGCCACCACTAAGATGTTTTCCTCCTCGTAGCTGCGGATGAACGCCAGCACGCTCTGGTTCTCGGGATGCAGAAAGGCGAACCGGCCGCGGCTGAACGCTTTGAAGCGCTTGCGCAGGGCGATCAGGCGCCTCATCCACCACAGCTGCGAGTGCGGGTTGTTCTCCTGGGCCTCGACGTTGATGACCTCGTAATGGAATTCGGGGTCCACGATGACCGGCAGGTAGAGCTGCTGGGGATTGGCCTGCGAGAAGCCGGCGTTGCGGTCGGCGCTCCACTGCATCGGCGTGCGGACGCCGTTGCGGTCGCCCAGGTAGATATTGTCGCCCATGCCGATTTCATCGCCGTAGTAGAGCACCGGCGTCCCCGGCAGCGAGAGCAGCAGCCCCTTCATCAGTTCGATCCGCCGCCGGTGGTTGCCCACCAGCGGTGCCAGGCGCCGCCGGATGCCCAGGTTCAGCCGCATCTGGGAGTCGCCGGCGTAGACCCGATACATGTAATCGCGCTCTTCGTCGGTGACCATCTCCAGAGTCAGCTCGTCGTGGTTGCGCAGGAATATGGCCCACTGGCACGACTCCGGCAGCTCCGGGGTCTGTTCCAAGATATCGATGATGGGAAAACTGTCCTCCATCCGCAGGGCCATGAACAGCCGCGGCATCAGCGGAAAGTTAAAGTTCATGTGGCCCTCGTCCCCGTCACCGAAATAGGCCGCGGCGTCTTCGGGCCACTGGTTGGCTTCGCACAGCAGCATGCGGTTCTTGTAGTGCGCGTCGATATGGGCCCGCAATTTCTTCAAAAACGCATGGGTCTCGGGCAGGTTTTCGCAGTTGGTGCCCTTGCGCTCGTAAAGATAGGGCACCGCGTCCAGGCGCAGGCCGTCGACCCCCATTTTCAGCCAGAAGTCGAGCACGCGCAAAACGGCCGCGTGTACCCGCGGGTTGTCGTAGTTAAGATCCGGCTGATGGGAATAGAACCGGTGCCAGAAGTAGGCTCCGGCAGTCGAATCCCAGGACCAGTTGGACGTTTCGAAATCCTGAAAGATGATGCGCGCCTCCTGGTACTTTTCCCAGGTGTCACTCCACACGTAAAAGTTTCTGCGGCTGCTTCCGGCCGGCGCTTTGCGGGCCTGCCGAAACCACTCGTGCTGATCGGACGTGTGGTTGATGACAAGCTCGGTGATCACGCGCAGACCCCGCTGGTGGGCGGCCCGCAGGAACGCCTTGAAATCGCGCAAGTGGCCGTAGGTCGGGTGGATGTCGCAGTACTCGGAGATATCATAGCCGTCGTCCCGCAGCGGCGACGGATAAAACGGCAGCAGCCATATGGCCGTCACCCCCAGGCTCTGCAGGTAGTCGAGCTTCTGGGTCAGCCCCTTGAAGTCGCCCATTCCATTCGCGTCACTGTCCTTGAAGGCCTTGATGTGCAGCTGGTAGATGATGGCGTCTTTGTACCAGAGCGGATCGTCTTCGAGGGCGGCATTCTCATCGGGTGTCGGTGCCATGAACGTCTCCCTTTAGGTGAAGTAATCGAAATCCCGTTCGGTGCGGACCTTTTTGCGGATCCGGAAAATATGGGCCGGCATCACCTGCGGGTTCAGTTCGAGATAATTGCGCCCGCCCTGCCACAGGTAGCGCGCATCGCTGAGAAGATCGTGCACCTGATACGGCCGGCGCGGCTCCAGCGCCAGTTTGTCGAGCGGCAGATCGACCCAGCCGCTGTGGGTGTGGTGCGGGTCCAGGTTGACCGCCACCAGAACCAGGTTGGACTGATCGTCGGTGGTCTTCGCGAAGCAGATCAGCTGCTCGTTGTCCACCGGGATAAAGTGCAGGTTCCGGAACTGCTGCAGGGCCGCGTTCTCGCGCCGGATGCGGTTGACCCGCGCAATCAGCTCGGTGAAGCTGTCGCTCAGGTCGAGGTCCCAGGTGTGAACCTGAAATTTTTCGGAATCGAGGTATTCTTCCTTACCGATCTCAAGCGGGGCGGCGACGGCCTGCTCGAACACCGGGCCGTAAATGCCGTAGTTGCTCCCCAGTGCGGCCGCCAGGACCAGCCGGACGATAAAGGCCGGCCGGCCGCCGGCCTGCAGGTATTCGGTCAGGATGTCGGGTGTGTTGGGCCACAGGTTCGGCCAGAAGAACTCGCGCACGGGATAGGACGTCAACTCCTCGAAGTACTCCTCCAATTCGCGCTTCGTGTTGCGCCAGGTGAAATAGGTATAGGACTGGGTGAATCCTAACTGGGCCAGGCGGTACATGATCTTAGGCCGCGTGAACGCTTCGGCCAGAAAGATAATCTCCGGCGCTTCGGCCTTGATCGTATGGATCAGCCACTCCCAGAAGGAAAAGGATTTGGTGTGCGGGTTGTCGACCCGAAAGATCCGCACCCCCTGGGCGATCCAGTGGCGCACCACGCTCAAGAGTTCATCGAAGAGGCTTGGCCAGGCGCTGCACTCGAAATCGAAGGGAACGATGTCCTCGTATTTTTTGGGTGGATTTTCCGCGAATTGGATCGTGCCGTCCGGCCGCCGCCGGAACCATTCCGGATGTTCCCTGACGTACGGGTGGTCGGGCGAGCACTGGAAGGCCAGGTCCAGGGCGATTTCGATACCCCGCTCCCTGGTGCTGCGCACCAGCGCCTTGAAATCGTCCAGGGTCCCCAGTCGCGGATCGACGGCCTTGTGACCGCCCTGCTCGCTGCCGATGGCCCAGGGGCTGCCGACATCCTGCGGCTCGGCGGCAACGGCGTTGTTTTTGCCTTTGCGGTTGGTTGTGCCGATCGGATGAATCGGCGGCAGGTACAGGACATCGAAGCCCATGGCGGCGATGTACGGCAAGCGGTCTTCGCAGTCTTTAAAGGTTCCGTGCCGCCCGGGTTCCGGTGCCGCCGAGCGCGGAAACATCTCGTACCAGGTGCTGAAGCGCGCTCGCACAGGCTCGACGGCTATGACCAACTGCTTGTCGTAGGTGGTGGCAAACCGCCGGTCCGGGTGGCTGATCATCGCGCGCAGCAGGTCGCGACCGAGCGCCAGCCTTATCTTCGATTCGGTCAGCCGTTCGCCTTTGAGAACTTCGGCCCATTGCCTCAACCGGGCGGCGTCGGGGTCAGCGGCGCGGGCGGCGGCGCTTGCCACCAGTTCCGCCCCCGCGAGCAGGTCCACGGTCACATCCTGGCCGGCGGCGATTTTTTTCTGCAAGTCCCGCCGCCACGTCTTGAAGCGGTCCACCCAGGCCTGAAGCGTGTAGACATAGCGGTCGAGTTCATCCACCATGAAAGAGCCCTGCCAGCGGTCGTTGACCAGCGGCCGCATGAGAATGATGCCCCAGCGGGTGTCTTTCTGCCGCCGCACCAGCAGCATGGCCGAGAGGGTGTCGTGGCTGTCGGCGAAGATATCGGCCTCGACCAGAACTCTTTCCCCCTTGACACGCTTGACCGGATAGCGTCCGCCCGCGATTTCAGGGGCCACGCCGGTGATGACGACCCGCTGCCGGACATGGATCTGGTGGCGCCGGCTTTCCGCCTCGGTTCGGTTTTCGAAGTCAGCATCCATGAGGGCTCATCCTTATGAAACCAGTTTTAAAAGTTAAACCGAAAATGGAGGCAGGACACAGTTCCGCTTCTCCTCAAAGATCAATGATCCATAGATTCATAAACCACTGTATAGGCAATAGCAACTATATCCCGGACAAAAAGCCTGTATTTCGATGCAAATCGATGAAGCGGTTGCAGCGGTCCCCTTCGGAAAAGTCACATCCGACCGCGATTCAGGAATCTTCGCCGGTTACAACAGGCAGGGGACGCCAATTCCTAAAAACGACATCTGACCACCAGCCTATGCCATGGAGATAGGCGCGGAACCCATCACCACCGATCACCACTTCGAGAATATTGCCAGGCTCGTTTGCGCGATATTTTCAACCCCAAAAAACTGATACAGTTTCTAATGCCGTCCCATACGCCAGCCCACTTCGGATTCCGGTTCACGTCACTTCGGCGCCTGCAAAGGCTGACGGTCGAATTTAACCCGAAAGCGATTGATCGTTCGCAGCACCTGTTTCTGGCCGACCAGCCGTTGCAGGAGCTGGTGTTTGCGCGGCAGGCTCAGCATACCGAGGCCCACGATGATCGAGATCAGGCCCTGGCCGGGCATGACCAGCATGAGGATGCCCGCCAGCACCAGCAGCCCGCCCAGAAAATTCCTGCCGATGACCAGAAGCTTTCCGCCCGGTGTCCGGTCCGAAAAGGATCGGCGAGGGGTTGGCGCCTCCCGAGACAGATAGTCGGCCGGCAGGCGCAAAACGGCCAAGGGCGATAGGATCGCACTCAGCACTAAAAGAACCAGCGAGGCGATTCCCGTCCACCACACCAGCGTTTCATGGGACAAAAACCAGTCGCGCAACTCCGAAAGGATCATTTTTCTATCCGTTTAGTCCGTTGTGCCCGTTGAGCCCGGTTGGCCCGTTGGCCTCGCCATGCGGGACTTGACCACCGTGGCAACCCGTAACCCGTAACCCGCCACCAACCGCGAAACACCGAACACCAAGCACCAGTCATCGGGCACCCACAAGGGGCGCCCCTACGGGCTGCTTCACCCAAACGCAAAATACTAACCACCGAACACTGCCCGCCCAACACGAAGCGCAATACACGTCTCACACCCCGCAACCCGCAAGCAGCAACTCGCAAGAAGTTAACCACACAAATCCTTCAGAATAAATGGGGTGAACAAAGTATTTGAAGTGCAGGCCTATCCGGATGAGCCGAACAGTGAACGGTCTGCAGCTTTGCTGAAACCGCGACGCCGCGGGCCGCCGGTTGACAACCTATGCTGCGGGTGCGTAAAATCTCAACATTTTATCTGTTTGAATACCGCCCACAATTCTTCAATATCCGGAGGCCGCTGCGTGAGTCCTTATCAACCGATCGAGAACTACGGCATCATCGGCGACATGCACACCGCCGCGCTGGTGGGGATGAACGGCTCCATCGACTGGCTCTGTTTTCCCCATTTCGATTCTCCCAGCGTTTTCGCCGCCATACTGGACCATGAAAAAGGCGGGTGCTTCAAAATTGCGCCCGCTTCCGGGAAACCGACCTGTCGCCAGCACTACTGGCCGGACACCAACGTGCTGATCACCCGTTTTTTGATGGCCGAGGGCGTGGGCGAAATCACCGACTACATGGCCGTCAGCAGCCGGGCCGGCGGCGCGGGCGACCATCGCCATCAGGTGTATCGAAAAGTAGCAGCCGTCCGCGGAGATGTGACTTTCCGCCTGGAGTGCCGGCCGGCGTTCAATTATGCCCGTCATCGTCACGAGGTGAACATTTCAAACCAGGGGGCTGTTTTTCACTCCGCGGAACTGAACCTGGCGCTCTCAACCCGCATCCCGCTGCAGGCACAGGCCGGAGGGGCGGTGGCGGAATTCACCCTGCGCGAAGGACAGACGGCGGTTTGCGTTTTCCAGGCGGCTGCGCTCGACGGGAGCTGCCCGGCCTGCCTCTCCGATAAGGAAGCGGCGGCGGTGTTTGCGCAGACGATCGATTTCTGGCAGCGTTGGCTGTCCAAGTGCAGCTACACCGGCCGCTGGCGGGAAATGGTGTATCGCTCGGCCCTGGTGCTGAAGCTGCTCACCTTCGTGCCTACCGGGGCGATTATCGCCTCCCCTACCACCAGTCTGCCGGAAACCATCGGCGGCGGGCGCAACTGGGATTACAGGTACACCTGGATCCGGGATGCGGCCTTCACGCTGTATGGCTTCCTGCGCATCGGGTTCACCGACGAGGCCGCATCCTTCATGGACTGGCTGGCGGCCCGCAGCCATGAACTCGACCCGGACGACTCGCTCCAGATCATGTACAGCATAGAAGGCCGGCACCGCCTGGACGAGAAAATCCTGACCCATCTGGAAGGCTACCGCGGCTCGGCGCCGGTGCGCATCGGCAATGCCGCCTATCGCCAGCTGCAGCTGGACATATACGGCGAACTGATGGACGCCGTTTATCTGTTCAACAAATACGGCAGCCCGATATCCTACGAACTGTGGCTGTACCTGCACCGCGCTCTCGACTACGTGTGCGACAACTGGCACAGAAAAGACGAGGGCATCTGGGAAGTGCGCAGCGGAAAGCGCCACTTCGTCTTCTCGAAACTGATGTGCTGGGTCGCCCTGGACCGCGGCCTGCGCCTGGCGGAGAAGCGCTCGTTTCCGGCGAACCGGGCCCACTGGCTTCAGCACCGCGATAAAATCTACGAGGAAATCATGCGCTGCGGGTGGAACCGGGAACGGCAGGCGTTCGTGCAATCCTACGGAAGCCCGGACCTGGATGCCTCCAACCTGCTCATGCCGCTGGTGTTCTTCGTTTCGCCCAATGACCCCCGCATGCTCAAGACCCTGGAGGCGATCCTGAAATCACCGCGCAAGGGCGGGCTCACCGCCGACAGCCTGGTCTACCGCTACGACCCCAAGGACCCGATCGACGGGTTGACAGGCGAAGAAGGCTCTTTCAACATGTGCTCCTTCTGGCTGGTGGAAGCCCTGACGCGCGCGGGCCGGTTCGACCGCCGGCTCCTGGACACCGCGCGCCTGGTGTTCGAACAGATGCTCAGCTTCGCCAATCACCTGGGCCTCTATGCCGAGGAGACCGGGCCCCAGGGCGAGGCGCTCGGAAACTTTCCCCTGGCGTTTACCCACCTGGCGCTGATCAGCGCCGCCTTCAACCTGAATCGGACTCTGGACAGCTGAGAAGGAGCGCCGGTGGCGCGTTTACACAAAGCGGGTGGATCAGGGATGACTGGATTGATGGAAGGCATCGCTGGAAAGCGGGAATGCTGGGAGGCTGGGAAGATGGGAAGTTATTAGGCGAAAGGCTAAAGGGCGGAAGGATAAAGGCGAAAGCTGGGAGGCGCTGGAGTATTGGAACGCTGGAGTATTGGAGTACTGGAGTAGTGAATGCCGGAGGAAATGGTGGGACAGTGAAACACTGAATTTTACCGGAATGATGCAAATGAAATGGCCTGGGATAATGCTGGACGGATGGGTGGAGAACAGGAATGGAGGGTTGGACGGCTGGCTTTGACCTGTAAACAACAAAACCCATAAAGGATCTTTAACTGTTATGAACATTTTGCTCCTGACCAACGAATACCCGCCCCATATCTACGGCGGCGCCGGCGTGCATGTGGAGCACCTCGTGCGCGAACTGGGGCGCCTGGACAACGGCCACAACCATCTGCAGGTGCTGTGCTTCGGCCACCAACAGGAAAAAAGTGCCGGCAGGACGGTTCAGGGCATCGGTTCCGCGGAGCCGCTGGCCGCCATGGGACTTAAGCATCCGAAGCTCCTGGATACCCTGTACCGCAACATCGTCATGGCCGGTTCGGTCGACGCCGCCGACATCGTTCACTGCCACACCTGGTACACCTACCTGGCCGGCAGCCTGATCAAGCAGCTGCTGCAGATCCCGCTCGTGCTGACGATCCATTCACTCGAGCCGTGCCGGCCCTGGAAGAAGGAGCAGCTTGGAAACGGGTACTACGCCGCCGGCTGGCTGGAAAAAACGGCCCTGCATGAGGCCGACCGGGTGATTGCGGTGTCGCGGGCGATGCGGGCGGACATATTGAATCTTTACGGGCTGGCCGCGCAGAAAGTGCCGGTTATTTACAACGGCATCGACGCCGACACCTATCGGCCCGTCCGCAACCCCGGCATCATCGACGCCTGCGGTATCGATGCGGAGACGCCCTACGTGCTTTTCGTCGGACGCGTGACCCGCCAGAAAGGCATAGTTCATCTACTCAGGGCCATGCAGCAGGTCGAAGCGCGGGTTCAACTCGTGCTGTGCGCTGGTGCCGCGGATACGCCGCAGATCGAGGCGGAAATGAGTGCCGCGGTGGCCGCCGTCCGGGCCGGTACGGACCACAAGGTGATCTGGCTCCGGGAGATGGTCCCCGCCGAGCGCCTGACTGCCCTTTACAGCCACGCGGCCGTGTTCGTGTGCCCCTCGGTGTACGAACCGTTCGGCATCATCAATCTGGAGGCGATGGCCTGCGGCACGCCGGTGATCGCCACGGCGGTGGGGGGGATTCCCGAAGTGGTGGTCCACGACGAAACCGGGCTGCTGGTGCCTTTCGAGCCGGCGGGTCCGGACGATGCCGAGCCGAAAAATCCCCAGAAGTTCGCCCGCGACCTGGCCGCGGCGATTGACTCTCTGCTGAACTCGCCGGAAAGGCGGTCAGCTATGGGAGCGACCGCCCGACGGCGGGTGGAAGCGCATTTCAGCTGGAAGAGCATCGCCCGCCACACGCTGGACACGTATGCCGAAGTGGCGGTTAACTCCCGCGACGCCACCGCGAAATAGCGGGGCACGGGCGATGGAAGTTTGGAAGTAGAGAGGATTGGTGCGGTGGAGTGATGGAACGATGAACGAGGGAGCAATGGAATGATGAATTCAGGGGATTGGGGGACTGGAGAAGTGAAGTGATGGAAAATTAGAGAAATGGATGGAAGGCCGGGAGGGTTGATGATGGAAGTGGATCGCAAGAACATTAACAGGGGCTTTAGAAAGCTTCGCGTCTGGCAAGATGCTGTTTCTCTTTATGCCTTGGCCTGTAAAATTTTTACTGATTTTCCCCAACGTTCCACCACTCCACATTTCCAGTATCCCTCTATTTCAGTATTCCACCATTCCATCACTCCACCACTCCAGCCCTCCAGCATTCCAGACTTCCGCCCCCTCTCTGCGTCCCCAGCGCCTCGGCGGTGAATTCCCGTCCTTTTCCTCCGGCCGTCATGTCCCCGCCCGCCAGCGATACCAGAAAAACGGCTTGCCGGCCAGGCGCACCCGTTCCTCCACCGGGTGCAGAGCCTCCTGTTGGCCGTCGATCTGAATCCGGAGTGACGCGAACCGATTAACGGTGTAGGGCACGAGGTCCACCTGCCCGAAACCTTCGGCCAGCGTGTCGACTGTCAGCTCTAGGCGCCGGCTCTCGATACGGGCCGTGATCTCCATGCTGGTGCGCGCTCCGCGCCGGTAGGCGAAGCTTAGACCGTCGTCGGCCCGATAGCACAGCCGCGCCGCGCGACGGTAGCCGGGCGACAGGCAGCACAGCAGGCCGATGGTCTTCAGGTCCTTGCGGTTGGTGGTCCTTTCGCCCGGCTGAAAGGGCACCAGGCTGCCGTCACGGAAAAAGAGCGGCGTCGTGTCCGGTTGCCGGCGAACGACCAGTCGGCGCCCGCCTTTGACCCAGCGGCCGGTGTCGGCCCGCAGCCAGTTGGCTTCGGGCAGCACGATCGCGCGCCGCCGGCCTTTTTCGCGGACGAAAGGCGCCTGCAGGATCGCCGGCCCCACCATGAACTGATCGTCGATCAGGCCGAGGGGCAGCGACGGCCGGTCCTGGAAATCATAAAAGAGCGGGCGCAGGATCGCCTCGCCTGTTTCCTCCTGGTCGACAAATAAAGTGTACAGATACGGCAGCAGGGTGTAGCGCAGCCGCACGAAGCGGCGGATTATATCGAGCGCACCGCGCGAATAGGCCCAGGGCTCCTGGGGGCGACTGCCGTGCATGGTGTGGTTGCGGAAAAAAGGCATCAGAAAGGCAGCCTTGAACCAGTCGATCAGAAGGGCCTCGGAGCAGTCGCCGCCGAAGCCGCCCACGTCGGCGCCGTTGAACGGGACACCCGAGAGCGCCAGGTTCAGCGACTTTCCGATCGAGCGCCGAAGATGCCGGTAGGTGGAGTAATTGTCGCCGGTCCAGTGGGCGCAGTATTTCTGCGATCCGGTGCTGCCGGAACGCGAAAGTAAAAACGGCCGCCGGTCGGGCCGCGCCGCCAGCCATCCCGCCCGGGTCGCGCGGGCCATCAGCCGCGCGTAGGAATTGTGACAGCAGTCGTGCGCGGCGCGTCCGTGATCGAAGAGCATGTCACGGCAGTCGACCGACCCGGTCGAGGGATCGTTCATGTCCAGCCAGGCCCCCTCGAAACCGATGTCGAAGAAGCGGCGCGCGAATCCGGCCCACCAGCGCCTGGCCTCGGCCAGGCTGAAATCCGGAAACACCGTCAACCCCGGCCAGACAATGCCGGTAAATACCGTGCCGGCCGGGTTCAGGCAAAAAACGCTTGCGGCCAGACCGCTGTCGTAAACCGCATAGCCTTCTTCGCGTTTGATGCCCGGATCGAGAATCGGCACCACCCGGAACCCCTTTTCTTTCAGTGCAGCGACGGTTTCG
>JBAPSB010000054.1:0-13147 GCA_049281435.1 Desulfobacterales bacterium | reverse complement strand
GCTGCGAGTCTGGTTGGCGTTGGCCGCCCGTGAAAACGCCACCCTTTAACCGTCCGATTCCCGGGGTTGCCGATCGGCAAGGGCGATCCTTTGTAGAAACCGGCCGCGATCTTCTTTTGACAAGAATAACTAAAAGAATGTCTCGCAGGGCGACCCCCCATAAAATTGTCCCTTTACTTTACGCCGGTATCATATAAAAATAGAGGTTTTACGAACCTCCTGATCCAATTGACCCAATTGATCCAAGATAGCCCGCCAATCCCCATGACCATCGAAAATAAAAAGGACCTGTTTCCATGAGTCATTTTGAAACATTTCAAGTATTTCCCTATACGCCCAAACCGCTGCTGTTTCTCGAAACCCTCTCCGGCAATCTGTGGTGGACCTGGAACCTCGATGCCATCGAACTCTTCCGCCGGATCGATCCGCGCCTGTGGGAAGAATCCGGTCGCAACCCCATTGTGTTTTCGACCATGATCCGACAGGAGCGCTTCGAGGGCCTGGCCCACGACGACAGTTTCCTGGCGCACATGGAGCGGGTGAAAAAAAAGTTTGAAGCCCAGATTTTAAAACCGTACGATTTATCGACATCGACCTACAGCAAGGACGATGTCCTGGCCTATTTCTCGATGGAGTTCGGCATCCACGAGAGTCTGCCGTTTTTCGCCGGCGGCCTGGGGATTCTCTCCGGCGACCACCTCAAAGCGGCCTCGGACCTGAATTACCCGATGGTCGCCGTCGGTATCCTCTATCGCCGGGGCTACTTCCACCAGTATCTCGATCCTTCGGGGTGGCAGCAGGAGGAATATCCGGAATCCGATCTCTACCATTTGCCGGTGCGGCGCGCCAAGGACCCGGCCGGCAATGAATTGACGATTACCGTGCAGGGGCCGAACGGGCCGTTCAAGGCCATCGTCTGGGTTTTGACGGTCGGCCGCATTCCGCTGTATCTCCTGGACACCAACATCCCCGAAAACACGCCCGAAACGCGGGAAATCACCTCCCGGCTCTACGTCGGGGATGAAAAATTGCGCCTGGCGCAGGAAATACTGCTGGGCATCGGCGGCATGCGGACGCTGACGCTGCTGGGCATCGCGCCGAGCGTCTGCCACATGAACGAAGGGCATTGCGCCTTTGCCGGCTTGGAACGGCTGGTGGCCGTGATGGAAAAAAACAGCATCGATCTGAAAACAGCCATGGAGGTCGTGCCGCGGACCATGGTGTTTACCACCCACACGCCGGTGGCCGCCGGCCACGACGAGTTTCCGATCGATCACGTCCGGCCCTACCTGCTGCCTTTCGAGCAAAAACTCGGCATCGGCGTGAAGGAGATCCTCGCCTTGGGACAGGCGCCCGGCTCCGGCAGCGACAGTCCGCTGTCCATGTTCGTTCTGGCCATGAACCTGTCGCAATACTGCAACGGGGTCAGCGAATTGCACGGCGCGGTAGCCCGGCGCATGTGGGCCCACGTGTGGGCCGGACGACCGACCGACGAGGTGCCGATCACGCATATCACCAACGGCGTTCACATCGCTTCCTGGGTTTCGATCGAAATTTCGATGCTTTTCGAACGCTACCTCGGGCCGGATTGGCAACTGCAAACCTGGAACCCGGCAATGGCCGAGCGCGTGGATGAAATTTACGACGAAGAACTCTGGCGCTCGCATGAAATGGCCCGCTCCCGCCTGATCCGCACCTGCCGGAGCCTGATGCTCAAGCAATACGGTCGGCGCAATGCCCCCCGCTCGGTCATGGAGGCCGCCGAATCGATTCTCGACCAGGAAGTGCTGACCATCGGTTTTGCCCGCCGCTTCGCCACTTACAAACGCGCCACCTTGCTGCTCCACGACCCGGACCGCCTGGAGGCCCTGCTCACGAATTCGGCGCATCCGGTGCAGATCATTTTTGCCGGTAAAGCCCACCCGAAAGACAACGAGGGCAAGGAGCTGATAAAACGCCTGATCGATTTCGCCCGCCGTCCGGCGATGCGCCACCGGGTGGCCTTCATCGAAGATTACGACATCAATGTGGCCCGCCACCTCATCCAGGGGGTCGATGTCTGGCTGAACACGCCGCGCCGGCCGATGGAGGCCTGTGGAACCTCCGGCATGAAGGCCGCCGCCAACGGCATCCTTAATCTGAGCATCATGGACGGCTGGTGGTGCGAGGGATACCAAGAAGACCGCGGTTGGCGGATCGGAAACGGCGAAGAATACGACGACCACGCGTATCAGGATGCCGTGGAAAGCCAGGCGCTTTACAACATTCTGGAGAACGAGGTCATCCCCTGCTTCTACGAGCGCAAAAACGGCGATGCACCGACGCGCTGGATCCACATGATGAAAGAGTCGATCAAAATGGCCATGCAGGAGTTCTGCGCCCAGTGCATGGTTAAAAATTATGAAAAAAAGTTTTATACCGAGGCGGCTCAAAATTACAGCACCTTGCTGCAGAATTCGGCCGAGGCGGCCAAGGTGTTCAGTCGCCAGCGGGAGCGTCTCCTCAGCCTGTGGAAGAATATACGGGTGGACGTACCGGTCAGGGATGTGAACGGACCTTTCCGGGTCGGTGAAAGTTTCCGCGTCGCCGCTGTTGTCCACCTGGGAGAACTCAAACCGGACGAAGTCGATGTCGAGCTGTATTACGGCAGCATTAAATCAATCGATGCACTCGCGGCCAGCAATACCAAACCGATGAGCGTCGAAGAGGACAGGGGCAATGGGTCCTATCTTTACAGTTGTGCGATAACCTGTGACTCCGCCGGCCGCTTCGGCTTCACCGCCCGGGTTATCCCCCGTGGCGACCAGCGTATTAAATTCAATCCGAAATTACTGACCTGGGCCGCATGACCCGCCGCTTCCGCGGGATTGGGCCATACAAGGGGCACGGCGCGCCGTGCCCCTACCTTGCCATGTCTCACCAGATTCTATTTTCGCACGCGACCCGTTGACTGATCCTGGGCTTCGGAAAGGATGCTTTGTGATGAAAAAAGGCCAGCCGCGCAACCCCCGGGTACTCATCGTCACCCCGGAGGTCACCTACCTTCCCGACCGGATGGGCAGTCTGTCCAACTACTTTACGGCCAAGGCCGGCGGTCTGGCGGATGTCTCGGCGGCCTTGATCACGGCCTTGCTCGACCACGGCGCGGATGTCCATGTGGCAATTCCCAACTACCGCAATATCTTCAGCGATAACATGACGCCTTTTTACAAAAAGGAACTGCACCGCATTCGTCGCCGAATGCCCGATGAATGCGTTCACCTGGCCGAAGACCGCGCCTTTTTTTATCAGAACCGCGTTTATTCCGCACACGGCGAAGAAAACCTCAAGCTGGCCCTGGCGTTTCAGCGTGAGGTCATGAACACCATCGTTCCGCGCGTCGAACCGGACCTGATTCACTGCAACGACTGGATGACCGGCCTGATTCCCGCCATGGCGCGTAAAATGCGGATTCCGTGCCTGTTCACGATTCATAACCTCTACACGGTCAAGGCCACCCTGGCCCAGATCGAAGACCGGGGGATCGACGGGGCCTTTTTCTGGCAGAACCTGTTCTTCGAGTCCATGGCCACCAATTACGAGAGCGCGCGGGAAACCAATCCCATCGATTTTCTCACCAGCGGCGTTTTTTCCGCCCATTTCATCAACACGGTCAGTCCCAATTTCCTGAACGAGATCATCATCGGGCGGCACGATTTCATTCAACCCCACCTGCGGCAGGAAATCGTCAACAAATGGAACTCGGATTGTGCGGCCGGTATCCTGAATGCTCCGGACCCCGCCTTCGACCCACGAATCGATCGGGACCTGAAGGCACCCTTCGGACCCGACACCCATGCGGAAGCCAAAAAGGAAAACAAACGCTTCCTGCAACGCAATCTCGGTTTGATTCCAGACCCCGAGGCACCACTTTTTTTCTGGCCCTCACGCCTCGATCCCGTTCAAAAAGGCTGCCAGTTACTGGCCGAGATCTTCTACAAGGTGATTTCCGATTACTGGGAACAGAACCTCGAGGTGGTGTTCGTGGCCGACGGGCCCTATCAGAAAGTGTTTCAGGATATCGTCAACCAGCACCGATTTCATAAACGGGTGGCGATCTGCGACTTCAACGAACAATTGGAACACCTGGCCTATGC
This sequence comes from Desulfobacterales bacterium, assembly GCA_049281435.1. GTDB lineage: Bacteria > Desulfobacterota > Desulfobacteria > Desulfobacterales > SG8-13 > JARFQH01. The sequence goes on along the minus strand of JBAPSB010000054.1, from coordinate 9,011 downwards.
CGCCTCCGATTTTATCCTCATGCCTTCCCTCTACGAACCCTGCGGCCTACCCCAGATGATCGCGCCGATTTACGGCTCACTGCCGGTAGCCCACGACACGGGCGGTATCCATGACACCATCAGCCACATGGACCTCGACCGCGATACCGGCAACGGATTTCTGTTCGAGGTCTTCGATGCCCCCGGCCTGTTGTGGGCGATCGAGCAGGCCATGAAATTTTACGGCCGGCCGGCCGATGTCAAGGCCCGGCAGATCGCGCGCGTGATGACGGCGAGCGCCGCCGAATTCACCCATGACCGCACGGCCCGCGCCTACACTGAATTGTATGAAAAAATGCTCAACCGCCCGCTGATCGTCGAAAAAGATCCGGCGGCGGCAAAACCTGACCTTAGCGGTGCGCCGCTGCGCACCGCGTACTTTGCATGAAACCTTACCGAGACCCATCTCAAGGACCACAGTTGCCGTGACATCGATTGAAAAGCGCCTGCAAGCCCTTATCGACAGCGATCCATATTTGCACCCCTACACCGCAACGATCCGCCGGAGATTGATGCGTCTGGAGGATACCCAGAACCGGCTGACCGGCGGAAACGCCAGCCTGGCCGATTTTGCGAGTGCGCACGAATATTTCGGGCTGCACTTTCGCGATGGGGCCTGGTTTTTCCGCGAATGGGCCCCGAACGCCACCGCCGTGGTCCTGATCGGGGACATGACAAACTGGGCGGAAAAAAAAGCGTTTGCCCTCGAAAAAACCGGCGGCGACGGGGTGTGGGAAATTCGCCTGCCGGCTGAAAAACTGAGTCATCTCGATCTCTACCGGTTACGGATCCACTGGCCGGGCGGCTCGGGCGACCGGATTCCGGCCTACGCCCGCAGGGTGGTCCAAGACCCCGGCACCCTTATCTTCAACGCCCAGGTCTGGCAGCCGCCGCAACCCTATCGGTTCAAACACCGCTCACCCGGAAACCGGGGCGCTGCCCCCCTGATCTATGAAGCCCACGTGGGAATGGCCCAGGAGGAAGAAAAAATCGGCAGTTTTGTGGAGTTTACGCACGGCGTTCTGCCGCGCATCGTGGCCGCCGGCTACAATACGCTGCAACTGATGGCCGTCCTCGAGCACCCTTTTTACGGCTCTTTCGGGTATCAGGTAGCGAACTTCTTCGCATCCTCGTCGCGTTTCGGCACACCCGATGAACTGAAGGAACTGGTCGACACCGCCCACGGATCCGGGCTGCGCGTCATCATGGACCTGGTGCACTCGCATGCTGCATCCAACGAGGTCGAGGGTCTGAGCCGTTTCGACGGCAGCTCCTACCAGTATTTTCACGCTGGCGACCGCGGCCGCCACGTGGCCTGGGATTCACGGCTGTTCGATTACGGAAAACATCAGGTCCTGCACTTTCTGCTCTCGAATTGCCGCTATTGGCTCGATGAATTTCAATTCGACGGCTTCCGCTTCGACGGCATCACCAGCATGCTCTACCTGCATCACGGGCTCGGAACGGCTTTTACATCGTACCGGAATTACTTCGATGACACCGTGGACGAGGATGCCCTTGTCTACCTGGGGCTGGCCAACCGCCTGATTCATGCACTGCGGCCGCAGGCCATCACGGTCGCCGAAGATATCAGCGGCATGCCGGGTCTGGCGGTGCAAGATGATAACGGCGGCTTCGGTTTCGATTTCCGCTTTTCGATGGGCGTGCCGGACCTGTGGATCCGCCTGACCAAGGAGACGCGGGACGAAGATTGGCCGATGGGTCATCTCTGGTCCGAATTGAACAATCGCCGCGCCGATGAAAAAACCATCAGCTACGCCGAATCCCACGATCAGGCGCTGGTGGGGGATCAGTCTCTTATTTTCAGGCTGATCGGGGCCGACGTGTACGAGCACATGCGAATTGACGATGACAACCTGTTGGTCGCGCGCGGCGTGGCCCTGCACAAGCTCATCCGGTTGATCACTCTGGTCACGGCCGATGCCGGGTATCTCAATTTCATGGGCAACGAATTCGGTCACCCCGAATGGATCGATTTTCCGCGTTCGGGTAACAATTGGTCGTATTATTTCGCCCGCCGGCAGTGGCACCTGATGGATGATTTAAATCTCAAATACCATCTGCTGGCACACTTCGACCGGCAGATGATCGCACTGGCCCAAACCTTCAGGCTTCTCGACACACCCGGTCCCCGGCTTCTGCACGAGCATTCCGAAGACAAGGTCATCGCCTGCGAACGCACCGGACTTATCTTTGTTTTTAACTTCCACCCCCATCGCTCCTACAGTGATTACCACATCATGTCGCCGGCCGGCACGTATCGAATGATCCTGGACAGCGACAGCGAGGCTTTCGGGGGCCACGGCCGCCTGACGCCGGCGCAGGAGCATTTTTCAATTACCGATGGCGCCAACGGACCTCATCACCTCAGCCTCTATTTGCCCCATCGGACCGGCATCGTGCTGGAAGCAAGAGCGGGCCACCAAAAATAAGGTTGCCGCTTCAGTCCTTCCGGGAGCTGTCCGATCAGGCATGAGAATGGGGATAACTGTCCGAAGTGTTGGGCGAATCCTGAATCGAGGGAAAAAAGCGATCACATGACGACCCTTACCACCGCGGACGGGGTAAAGGCCACGGGCGGTTCAGTACTGGTAGGATGAATAGAACTTCAATACGCGCTTGACGTATTCTTCTGTTTCCTTGTAGGGCGGAACCTGGTTGTTATACCGTTCCACCGCTGTCGGCCCGGCGTTGTAAGCCGCCAGGGACAGGGGCAGATGCCCGTCGAACCGGTCGAGCATTTCCCTTAGATAGCGGGCACCGCCGAGGATATTTTCCAGGGGATCGAAGGGGTTGCTGATATTCATGGCCTTGATGTTGGCGGGCATGATTTGCATCAGCCCCATGGCGCCTTTTTTCGAACGCGCCCGCGGGTTGAAATCCGATTCGGCCTTGATGACGGCTTTGAGCAGCGGATGCGAAATGTTGTAGCGAACGGATGCTTGCCGGATGCACTCTTCGAAGCTGTCGGAAGAATAAACCTGGGCGGAATAGACCGTTTTTTCTTTCACATAGACGCGATAATCGTTTTCGGAAGCCGTGGGGGCATTGGTGAAATGAACCACGCCATCTTTATCGACATACATGTAGATATCGGCCCAAAGCGGTGAAGATGAGAAGATGACCATCACCATCGCCAAGAGAACCAACACCGGAAAGCAGGACCGGGTATTGTTGCCTGCCGTCATAGTATCGCGTATTTCCCCGATGTGATTTCCTTTTGATACGGAAGCGTCATGTCAAGCAGCCTTCTCGATTATCGATTCGAGCGCCACGACTTCAGCCATACATAATGATACACAATTTGACCGCCCGGCTCAAGTAAAATGCACGCCGCCGCAGGAAGCCGGGCGGAAGGACCCGCTTTAAGCCAGCGGAAAATCAATTGCGGCGACCCGGCGCGCGGACAACAAATGTCTTGTCATCAGGAGATAAACACGCTATATATATTTGTTTTCAGTTCTTTAACCACAATTTGTTGATGTTTCTATTCACAACCCTTTTTTTCAGGATGCGATTTTCATGGGGGTGCTGTCACAAAGTGTTTCGATCACGCGCTACCGGGTCGAGGGAAAATTGACCGAACCGGTCATGGAAACCGTTATCGATGGCCTGCGGCGCCATGCCATTTTGGATATCGACAATGACGCCACCGAAAAATCCTGCGGTTGGACCTCTTTCGAAAATCCGTTTACCCCTGATTTCGAGGGCTCGACCCATCTCTTTGGTGCCTATCTGGTATTTTCACTGCGAATCGATAAAAAGAGTATTCCATCTAAGATACTAAAAAAACAGTATATTATCGAAGAAAAGAAACGCTTGGCTGCCAGCGGACGCCAGTTTTTTTCCCGCGCCGAAAAAAAACTGGTCAAAGAGGAGTTGTTGCACCACCTGAGCCTGCGCATTCCGGCCACCCCCCATGTTTATGATCTGATCTGGAACTACGAGGACGGAAGATTGTGGTTTTTTTCGAATTTAAAAGCCGCCAATGAAGAATTGGAAGCCCTTTTTTCGGAATCTTTTAAACTGTCACTCATCCGGATATTCCCGTATACCGCCGCCGAACTCGATGCCGGCCTCTCGGATACCGAACGGAACCGGCTCAATCGTATTTCACCGGTCAGTATGACGGCAGGATCATAAACTATGCTCGATGTCGCCCTTGCATACAACCGCTACAGTTTTCTTGGCAACGAATTCTTGACCTGGCTGTGGTACACCCTCGAAAACCATGCGGCTCAACTGGCTCAAATCGATGCCGACCTGTCGGCGCTTGAAATCGGCAACCGGCTGGTGCTGGAAAACCGCCGGGGTGAAGGCCTTGAAACCATCACCATCAAAGGCGACGATGCCGGTCTCGAAGAAGGGCTTTTGGCCCTCGGAAAAGGGGCCCTGGTGGCCGAAATGAATCTGCTGTATCGCAGCGGCGATCATACCTGGCAGTTCAATCTCAAGGGTGAAAGCCTCAACATCAGCAACTTCAAACCTCCGGAAACCGGCGGCGCCGAAACCAAAGAGGATATCGAGGGCGCTGTTCTGGAAAAAATTTTTCTCTACGAAAAGGTCATTCGGTTCGTGGAGGGCGCTTTTCGTCATTTCATTCATCTGCGGGTTTCGGAAAACTGGGAAAATGAGCTCATCTCACCGATGCGGCAGTGGATAAAGAAACAATCGGATGGGGCGCAGGCGCAGCCCCCACTTAAATAAATGGCCCTCTCACGGTGGTTAAATCGTGTTGAATCTTTTTCAACCTGCTGATCATAAACCGTTGACTCTTTGTCGATAACAACCGGTGTTATGAACACACTTTTTTACGCTGTTCATATCCGATGACATACAAAGCGGCTGAGGTGGTTGTTTTGAATACCGAAAAATCATAGAATAGATCTAATTTTCAGTTAGTTGAAATGTTACTGGTTTTATTGTCACCCCTTCCTTTTCAACATCTTTGTTTTTATAAAAACAAATAAAGAAAGAGGTCATGAAATTTACGATAAAAAGAAACGATGTCCTGAGCACCTTTGCCAGAGTTCAGGGACTGGCCGGTCGCAAAACAAACCTTGTGATAACCACCAACATCCTTATCGAAGCGATCGGATCCACTATCATCGTCCGGGCGACCGATCTGGAAACCGGGTACGAAGGAACGTTTCCGGCGGCGGTAGAATCAGAGGGGACCATTGCCATCAATGGCAGAAAGCTGTTCGAGATCGTGCGGGATTTTCCGAACGAAGAGATCAGCGTCAATGAGATCGAAAACCACTGGATCGAAATCGGCCACCAGAAAGTCGAATACCACCTGGTCGGCATGAATCACGAAGATTTTCCGAAGATCCCACATTTTGATGACGTCGAATACCTTTCCATCGCGAGTGCCGTGCTGGCGACCATGATCGAAAAAACCGTGTACATTGTCGGGGCTTCCGACGACAAGCGCGCCCACATCATCGGCATTCTTTTGGAGACCATCGAGCAGGATGGCCTGAAAAAATTGCGGATGGTGTCGACCGACGGCAGCCGGATGGCCAAAATCGACGGGGTTTACGAAGGGGCGGTTTTACTGCCCGGCTCAGAAGTTATCCTCGTGCCTAAAAAAGGGTTGTATGAAATCGCCAAATTCCTCGACGCGGACGGTTCGGTTGGTTTGGGGGTCAAAGACAACAACCTTGTCATCAAGAAGAAAAATGAAACCCTGATTATCCGCCTGCTCGAAGGCGAATTTCCCGAGTATGACGACATCATAAAAAAAAGAGAAGATTCCATTTCCGTGGTCTTTACTCGCCAACCCTTTTTGATGATGCTCAAGAGAATGTCGATTCTTTCCACCGAAGACTACCGCAGCGTTATTTTCAATTTCAAGGATGATCGGCTGATCGTTACCTCCACCAATCCGGATATCGGTGAATCCAAGGAAGAGATGAGTATTGCGTTTGGAAACGAACCGATCGAGGCGGCTTTCAATCCGCGGTATTTCATCGAAGCCCTGAACGTGATCGAACAGGACACGGTGATTTTGGATATCGTCAATGATAAAAAACCCTGCCTTCTGACAGGGGCAGACGAACTGAACTTTTTAACCGTTATTATGCCGATGAGAGTATGAACAACAAAAACGATAATTTCGATTATAACGAGGACAACATCAAGATCCTGGAAGGGCTCCAGGCCGTTCGCAAGCGCCCTTCCATGTATATCGGCAATGTCGACATCGCCGGTCTGCATCATCTGGTTTATGAAGTGGTCGACAACAGCATCGATGAAGCCATGGCAGGGTACTGCGACTTGATTCAGGTCGTCATCCACCATGACAACAGTGTCAGCGTGCTCGACAACGGTCGTGGAATTCCGGTCGGCATCCACAAAACCGAAAAAATTCCGGCGCTCGAAGTCGTGATGACCAAATTGCATGCCGGCGGCAAGTTCGATGACCACTCTTACAAGGTTTCCGGTGGACTGCACGGGGTTGGTGTTTCGGTTGTCAACGCGCTTTCCTCCTTTCTGGAAGTCGATGTTTTCTCCAACGGAAGCATTTATCACCAGACTTACGAAAAAGGGATCAAGGCCAGCGAATTGAAAGTCACGGGAAAAACCCGTAAGCGGGGCACCCGGGTTCACTTCATTCCCGATGCCGAAATTTTTACCACGACCGATTTTTCTTATGAAATTCTGGTGCGGCGGCTGAGGGAATTGGCCTTTCTCAACAAGGGCATCAAGATTACCATAGAAGACGAACGCGAAGACAAAAACGAAGAGTTTCATTACAAGGGCGGCATCAAGGAATTTGCAGAATATTTGAATCGTCGGCACGCCCCGCTCCACAAGCCGATTATCATCGAAGGCGAGCGCAACGATGTTCAAATAGAATCGGCGATTCAATACAACGACACCTTCAATGAAAAACTGCTCTCATTTGCCAACAACATTCACACCACCGAAGGCGGCTTTCACCTGATCGGATTCAAGGCCGCTTTGACCCGGACCATCAATCAATACGCCTCCAATGGCAATCTGCCCAAGAACATGCAGGCGAAAATCAGCGGTGATGACGTGCGCGAGGGGCTGACGGCCATCATCAGCATCCGGATCAAAAACCCGCAGTTCGAGGGGCAGACCAAAACCAAGCTTGGCAACAGCGAGGTCAAAGGCCTGGTCGAATCGTTGGTGAATGAAAAACTCAGCACCTACTTCGAGGAAAACCCTGCCGTTGCAAAGAAAATCATCTCCAAAGGAGTGGATGCCGCCCGGGCGCGCGACGCGGCTCGCCGTGCGCGCGATATCGCCCGCAGCAAGGGCTCGCTCATGGATTCCACGCTGCCGGGAAAGCTGGCGGAATGCCAGAGCCAGGAACCCAGTGAACGGGAACTTTTTTTAGTAGAAGGCGACTCGGCCGGCGGCAGTGCCAAACAGGGGCGGGATCGTAAATTTCAGGCCATTTTGCCGTTGAAAGGTAAAATACTGAATGTCGAAAAGGCCCGGTTCGACAAGATTCTGCGTAGCGAAGAGATCAAAAACATCATCACGGCGCTTGGCACCGGTGTCGGCGAGGAAGAATACGACATCAAAAAAATCAACTACCACAAGGTCATCATCATGACCGATGCCGATGTCGACGGCTCCCACATCCGCACCTTGTTGCTGACATTTTTCTACCGTCAGATGCCGGAACTGGTGGACAACGGCTACTTGTACATCGCCCAACCACCCCTGCTCAAGCTCGGCAAGGGTAAAAGTGAAGTCTATCTCAAAGATGAAACCGAATTCAATGATTTTATTCTCAAGCGATTCTGCGAGGACAAAATCATAACGACCGGCTCCGATGAAAAGATAAGCGGGCACAAGCTCTATCTGCTGATGGGCAACCTGGCTCAATATTATCTGATTATGGAAAAGCTGGATCGCCAGGGTATAGACCCCAAATTTGCCGAGTTTCTCATTAAACGGGACGTCAAGGATAAAACGATTCTGGAAAACAGGGATCAGATGCTGCTGTTGAAAGAAAGCCTTAAAGAAGGCGGGTTCGATGCCGGCGACGTTATCTGGAGCGAGGAACGCAGCGCCTACAACATCGAGGTCAAGCTTCCCCGCAAACTGCAGCACATCGCCACCACCTCGGGCGATTCGGAGAAAGACGCCAAGAAGGTGATGATCGGACGAGGACTCATCTACTCCAAGGCCTACCAGGATCTGGCGGCCATCGGCAATAAAATTTACAAATACGATGAGGCGCCATTTACGATTTCAGATAAATCAAAGGAAGCTGCTGCGCAAGATGTCGTTATAGCCGACAAGAAAAAGCTTTTGATTCACGTGCTCGAGGAAAGCAAGAAAGGTCTGGCAGTCCAGCGCTACAAAGGCCTGGGCGAGATGAATCCGGAGCAGCTCTGGGAAACCACCATGAACCCTGAAAAACGCAATCTTCTCCAGGTCAGGGTCGAAGATGTGGTGGACACCGATGAGATCTTCACGATTCTGATGGGCGAAGAAGTCGAGCCGCGCCGCGAGTTTATTCAAACCAATGCTTTGGAAGTCAGCACCTTGGATATTTAAGTGTTTGGTCGCTGTATTATTTTTTTCCACTTCTGTAAAAAAGAATATTAGCTTTTTTACAAGTCGCAAGACCTTCAGAAATAGCCGGATCGATATCCGATAGAAAGAATTTTAACTTTTTGTCTTCATTTACAATTTCAATAATGACGGGCAGGTCTTGCGAGAGTCTTAAAAAAAATTAAATTCATTTGGCAATAGCTGATCCGGCAGCACCTTCTGATTTTACTTCAACCAAATCCAAGCTTACAGGCTTGGATTCAATATTGATACCGGTGTTGCTTTTCCGCAGTACAATATTTTTTAACCATTTCCGGTTGTCTTCTGCCGGGTAATCGGTGCGGAAATGGGAGCCCCGGCTTTCATTACGCTCCAGTGCGGCCCGGCAAACCAGCTTTGACACGCAC
>JBAPSB010000053.1:0-2852 GCA_049281435.1 Desulfobacterales bacterium | reverse complement strand
CCGTAAAGGATCCCCAGGAACGGGTCTGGTACACCGTGCGCATCGGAGATTTCGCCTCGATCGAGTTGGCCCGCAAACAGGCCGACGAGTTTGCGGCCCGCGAAAGCAGGGCCTCGGTCGTACGGCCATATAATTCCTACTGATAGTGACCGGACGATCCGTTCAGGGCGGAGGCGCCCCCCCGACAGTGGCGGGCCATAACAGTCCCGCTTTGACCGCGGACCCCGGGCGCGTCTGATCGTTTTTTCCAGTTGCGCAGTGACTAAACGGTGCTGCAGCCGACACTCTTTGCAATCCTTAACCACCGGATGAGATCTATAGGCTTCAAGATAAAGGTTTTGGCAAGGCCAGAGGGAGGCGGCTGTATAGTCATACGCCAACGACCGACACCAGCAGCCAAAACCTTTATCTTGAAGCCTATATTACAATGACAGGCGCGTAATCGACACCTCGCCCCCGAAGCACACCGCCACATCCCGCCCCGGATCGCGCGGACGTTCATGGATCGTGCCCTCGTAAAGATATTCCCCATTTTCCCGCCCGAAAACGTACCGATGCGGGTTGGTGTCCGGAGGGCAGAAGCGATGGGACACGGCGACGTGCGCCGCCAGGGGGTGAGGGAGATTGATGTTCCAGTAACAGCCGCCGGGAAGCTCTTCCTGCATGAGCAGGTGAATGATTCGCGCCGCCAGCCGGCCGGTCAGGTCCCAGTCGACCGGACAGTCACGCGCGATGTACTGCGACACCGCCATGGACCGGCAGCCCAATATGGCGGCTTCACGGGCCGCCGCAACCGTGCCGGACTGGTAGATGTCGGACCCGAGATTGGCCCCGGGATTGATGCCGGCAATGAGCCAGCCGGCATCCGGCGCAAAAACCTTCAAGGCCAGCCGCACACAATCCACGGGTGTGCCGCCGACACGGTAGCGGTTTTCACTCAGGCGCTCGACCGGGATCGGGGTGCGGGTCGTCACCCGGTGACCGACCCCTGATTGAGCCGTATCCGGGGCCACGATCAGCGGTTCGCCATGCGCCCGGACGATTTTGTTCAGCGCTTCGAGCCCGGGCATATCGATTCCGTCGTCGTTGGTCAGGACGATTTTCACTGTTTTCCCCCCCCGGTTTCGGCAGCGGCGCCCGGTTTTTGACGGGCGGCCGCCGGCGCTAGGCCCCGCGATTCGAGGATCCGGCCGAGGTAGGCGGCAATCTGCTCGGACCCGTTCGTTCCCACGCGCGGTTCGCGGGGCAGTTCGAGCAGCTTGGGCAGCGTCGATAGCCAGCGGCCGCTGCTGAAATCCGCTTCCGAAATAGCGATGCCCGGCATATGCCGGGTGACGAAATCGAGCAGCCCCGGAGATTCCGGATAGGGATCGCGGGCCACGTGGCCAAACGGCACGCCCGCCGCGTATACTTCGGCAATGGTGCTGTAGCCGACCTTGCCGACGACCGCATCGCTGGCATAGACTATGTCGGGATGAAAAAAAATGGAGCGGTGGGGCAGTAAAACAAGGTTGTCGTGCGTTTCGGGGGCGCTGCTGCTGCCCGGGAGAATAAAGGTGGCGCCGGCGAATTTTTTCAGTTGATCCAGGAACCCGTGCCGTTCCGGTATCCCCCCGGTGGTGACCAGGACGATTTTCGCCGTGAGCGCTACGCCCAGCCGGCGCCTGATTTCCGGGCCGCTCGTTCTGAAGCTGCGGCTGACCGGCCCGACGGTCAGATCGACCGCATCCCGGAAGCAGACCGGTTCGGTCTGAATGTGGTGATCGGCGGCATCGAACACCTGCCGCAGATAGGAGATGTGGGGGGCCATTTCGCCGGCAACCGATCGGTAACCGGCATAAATCCGGTCCCAGGTGAAGTTTTCGATCAGAACCGAGGGCCGGTGACACCTGCGGCCGACGGCGATGCCGAGCGGTGCGATGTCGCACAAAATCAGGTGACACGCCATGCGGCTGATCTTTTGCGCCAGATCTTCAACCAGGGCGGAGTCAAAGGGCAAAAACGCGTTCAGGCTCGCCACGGTTCGCTCGATATCTTCCGAAAATGAGTTTTTTTGAACTAGTCCGATGTCGGTGGCGACCGGATGCCAGGTGAAAGGCACCGAAAGGGAGTCCTCGAAAAACCAGGAGGGAACGGTCGTGAAAATCTCGAACCGGCAGGGCGCGAGGCGGCGGCCGGCCGCCTCCATGGTCGCCGCGGCGCGGGCGGCATGACCGAACCCATGCGGTGAAATGAAACAGGCGATTCTCAATGTCTCAGGCCGGCCGGTCACGTTCATGGCGCTGAAGATACCAGGGACACAGGGGGGGGTCAAGCCAATCGAGCTAAACGACCATGGCTCTGCGGGCCCCCACGAAGAATGAATATTCTGAACAGATAAACGCCGAACATCAAACGCCCAACATCGACTGGTGAATATGAAAAATTGTCATTTTAAAAATCAGGTGGTGGAGCGAAGCGACCTCCTTATTCGACGTTCAGTGCTGACTGTTCGATGGTCGAAGGTCGAAATCTATTTTCGTGTTAAACCGCGCCGAGGTTAAACGATCAGCCCGGGATTAGTGGCGTCTGGCGTTCCGGCCGCCGCCGGGGGCGAGGCAGGCCCATCCGAGAATTGTGTTGACAGCCCTTCAGGAATTGATAAACTGCGGCATCTTTGCAGGATTACGTTAACTCGTGCCCATCCGCGATCTTTTTTAGGCTTCTGAGTGTCCAATTCATAAATGTGGATTTTTTTCGCTGGACAAGGCCGTACAAGGGTTTTCGGCGAGGCGTACTTTATGTACGCCGCAGCCGGAAACCGCGGCGAACGCAGTCCAGTGGAAAAAAGACCATTTATGGACGGAAACGAG
>JBAPSB010000052.1:0-1676 GCA_049281435.1 Desulfobacterales bacterium | reverse complement strand
TCAACGGCATCATAGATGGTTTCCTTTTCTTTTTGGCTTTTTATTTTGCGGAGTTGCCGCAGGGCTTTGATGCGCCACTGGATTTGTTTCATATGCAATTTATAAACTTATAATATAAGTTTGTCAATGGGCACTGGGGTCGTATTTTAGATTTTACTCCATGATGACCCTCGCGGACCTATCTGCCTCATGATAGGTTATCCTGTTCGGTTCCTATGCGGAAGGAAAACCGGAGGCACACAGTGATATTGACTTAGCGGTGATATCGGACTGGTTTGAGGGTAAACCCGCCATTGAAAACCTTAAGTTCCTCTCGCGGATCGCCGCACGTTATAACACAATGATCGAAGCGTTGGCATTTACCGAAAAGGAGTACCATAAAATCGATAATCGCTGCCTTCTGGCCAGAATTGTTCAAACGGGGAAAAAATACAAAACTGAGCAATGAAGATAGTTTGTTGAAAGCCATAGGGTGCGCCCATAGAATGGAACCTGGGGACGGATCTTAATGTCCTCAACGGAGAATCAATCGTCTGCGAAGCCCGGTTTCACAGAGATTCGGCGGTAGCTTTCAATGTTGCGAAGTCTTTGTCGAACGAAACGACTACTCTATCGGGAGCGGATGATGCGGCAAGCAGGCAATCAACAATATCAGCGTTTGATTCTTCGTATTTTATAAGCGCTTCAAGGATTTCAGATTTATCCGGATTAACAATCCCTGAAAAGTTTAATATTCGGCCAAATGTATCGGCAATTTCAAGCCTGGGGATCTTGTAAAATTTCTCCATCACATAAACGCATTCTGTAATGACCACCGCAGGTATTTCAGCCCTGGTTTTTCCCTGAGATACCTCTACCATAAATGCTTTTGCCTTTGGACTAAACTTTTCATGGTCAGCCATAAGGTATCGGAGGATGACATTCGTATCAATCAGGTAGACCTTCGCGGGCAGCTTCATCGGCAATTTTATCCTTGATCTTTTCTCTTACCTGGTTCAATGGCACATAAGAACGGGCATACTTTTTCAAGCTCCCGGCCAGCTGCTCGACCTGACCTGCGGGGATGCCCTTTATTTTGACCTCATCCTTCTCAACCAGGAACAAGACGCCGCCATCTTTATCAATATTCAATTTTTTCCGAATTAATTTCGGGATGGTGATTTGCCCTTTTTTTGATATTTTTGCATACATATTCTTTAATTCCTAAATTTTGTTTTTTGCTTTGATTATTAAAATATACTTACATAATAGATTTGTCAAGCTTGAGGCAGAGGTACGTTGCTTCATTGGTGGCTGATTGAGTAAGACGGCGAGCGACTCAAGGCTAAATATATTTTTCTGGAGAAAAATATATGAAACGCAGCAGAGCTGCTTAACAAAACCAATGGTTTTAGTCAAAATTATTAGGCCAATTACGTGCCCCGTGAATTACGCGAAGAATTTGGATTTCGTCTGAGATAAACCGGTATGGAACAATAAAAGGTGTATTTGATATGACCAGCTCACGGGTACCAGTGACCCTGCCTGGCCTACCGATTTGAGGATGTTCTTTCAGAAGTCGAGTGGTATCCCAAATAGTTGACAGTACTTTTTTTGCAGCTGACAGGTTTTCATTAGAAATAAAGGTGTCGATTTTTTGGAGGTCATCTAACGCCAGGCGCACCCACCTAATCTTC
>JBAPSB010000051.1:0-9999 GCA_049281435.1 Desulfobacterales bacterium | reverse complement strand
GAATACGCCGTCCCTGCACCGCGGCCGGCGCATCAAATTTTTCTACGCCACCCAGATCGCGGTCAAACCGCCGACGATCGTGTGTTTCGTCAACTATCCGGAAGCCGTCCACTTCTCCTACCAGCGCTACCTGGTCAACCGTATTCGCCATGACAGCGGCCTCGACAAGACCCCCGTGCGCCTTTTTTTCCGCAAGCGGGAAAGGCGGGTGATGCGGGGAAAAAAGCCGGGTTAAAAATTGGTTTAAAGGATCTGAATTGCGCCGTGGACGAGTTGCTCGAATATCAATCGCGCCAGGCCCTGGACCCCACGCGGCCGCTGGCCGAGCGCATGCGGCCGCGGCGGCTGGCTGATTTCGTCGGGCAGCGGCACCTGGTCGGCGACGGGGCCGTGATCCGCCGGGCCGTCGAAAATGACCGGATCTTCTCGATGATCCTCTGGGGCCCGCCGGGGTGCGGGAAAACCACCCTGGCCCGGATCATCGCGGGCGAAACCCGGTCCCATTTCGCTCATTTTTCGGCGGTGCTCTCGGGGGTCAAGGACATTCGGGCGGTCATCGACGAAGCCCGCCGGCAGCTGAGCCTGCGCCGCAAGAAGACGATCTTGTTCGTGGATGAAATCCACCGCTTCAACAAGGCCCAGCAGGACGCTTTTCTGCAGCACGTCGAAAGCGGCCTGATCACCTTGATCGGCGCCACGACCGAAAATCCTTCTTTCGAGGTGATCGCCCCCTTGCTGTCGCGCTGCCGGGTATTGACGCTGAACATGTTGAGCGAAGCCGAAATCGGGTCGATAGTGGAGCGGGCCCTGCGTGACGCGGAGCGCGGTATCGGAAAGCTGGGGATCGAACTGGCGCCGGAAGCCCTGACGCACCTGAGCGCGATGGCGGACGGGGATGCGCGGTCGGCCCTGAACGGCCTCGAGGTCATTGCGGCCATCGTGGGTGCGGCCACAGAAACCGGCTCGCCCGCCGCACCGCGCCGGATCCTGTTGCCGGAGGCCGAAGCGGCCCTGCAGAAAAAAGCGCTGCGCTACGACAAGTCGGGCGAGGAACATTACAACCTGATATCCGCTCTGCACAAGAGCCTGCGCGGCAGCGACCCGGATGCGGCGCTCTACTGGCTCGGTCGCATGCTGCAGGCGGGCGAGGACCCGCTCTTCATCGCCCGCCGCATGATCCGGTTTGCCTCCGAGGACATCGGCAATGCCGATCCGCGGGCGCTCGGCGTGGCGATCGATGCCATGGAGGCCTTCCGGTTCATCGGCCGCCCGGAAGGCGACCTGGCCCTGGCCCAGGCGGCGGTCTATCTCGCTTCGGCCCCCAAGAGCAACAGCCTGTATGCGGCCTGCCAGGCGGTGACGGCCGACATCGAGGCCACCGGCTCCCAACCGGTGCCGCTGCACATCCGCAATGCCCCCACGCGGCTGATGAAGGATCTGGGTTACGCCAGAGGTTACCGCTACGCCCACGACCATGCGGAGGCCTACGTGCCGCAGGAGTATCTGCCCGAGGCCCTCAAGGGGCGTCAATACTATCGGCCGACCGACAGGGGGTTTGAAAAAATCATCAAGGAGCGGCTGGATCACTGGCGGCGGTTGAAGGCCACGGAGAAATCGTGAAAACTTCGCAGCGGGCCGTTGTGCGGGTCTCACCGGACGGGTTTTCTGCTGTAAAGGTGCGTTCGGCGAACGTGACCGGGCCCGATGTTTCGATCAGCAGCACGGTCGAGGACCGCGTCCCGTAATCCGGACTGGCGATGAAAAGCGGCGAGAGGGTGCGCTCCCGGGTGAGTCCCACCCCGGTGTCGGGCAGGTCCTTATCCGGCGCGACGGCCCGGTCGGCCAGCAGGGCGAACAGGTCTTCGACATCCCACCCGGCGCGGCGCTCCAGAAGAGCCTTTAGCCGCTTTTTTCCCTGCGACACCTTGGGCCAGGGGGTGTCGATCAAATGGTTGCTCACGCCGTAGAGGCCCGGCGGCAGCCGGGCGATGTCGCGGCCGCGGTTGGAGAAGTACCAGAGTCCCGTCCGGTCGCCGGTCAGCAGGTTGAAGCCGTTGTAGTGCCGGGCGGCTTGGGCCACCTGTTCGAGATAAGCCGCCGCGGGGTCGTCGCCGGCCAAAAAGCGGCTGGTCAACAGTCCCCGCGAGGGTGCCTGCGACAGCTGGTGGGCCGGATCGCGGTAATTGGTCAGGGCCGATATACGACCCTTGCGCGATACGCCCAGCCACGTCCCGCCCTCTTTGTCGTCGCGGCCGCCGTAGACCTCCGGGGCATCGGCCCAGGCGGCCAACGGCGCGGTCGGACGAAGATAAAATTCGTCGCGGTTGGCGGCCATAATCAGCCGGTATCCGGGCTGGGTGTCATACGCGAAAAGGATCAGACACATGCTGCCACCATTGACCGCCATTGCTTGTTGTGATAGGAAAACCCGACCTGTCGGTGTTTGAATTCTTAACATAATCAATTAATTACTTAATGCAACGTAAATCAACCCTGAGGAGGCTTTTCGTATGAAAGAAGTGGTCATTGTCAGCGGATCGAGAACGGCGATCGGTTCCTTCGGCGGCAGCCTGCAGTCGGTGCCGGCAATCGAGCTGGGGGCCCTGGTCATCAAAGACGCCCTCAAACGGGCCGGGTTGCGACCGGTCGTCAGTCGCCAGATGGAAGCGGACGCACCGGACAAGTTGAAAGGCCGCGGCCTGATCGATCTGGAGCAACAGTACCAGGACTGGGATTCCGCCGCCGCGCCGGTCGCCGTCGATGAGGTTATCATGGGTAACGTGCTGCAGGCCGGGCAGGGGCAGAATCCCGCCCGGCAGGCGATGGTGCGGGCCGGCCTCCCCAAGGAAACACCGGCGTACACCATCAACAAGGTCTGCGGTTCCGGACTCAAATCGATCGCCCTGGGGGCTTCGGCCATCATGAGCGGCCAGGCCGAGGTGATTGTCGCCGGCGGCCAGGAGAACATGAGCCAGGTGCCGATGTCGCTGCCCAAGGCCCGCTGGGGGTATCGCATGGAGATAACCGGTCGCGGCGAGGTTCAGGACCTGATGGTCTTCGACGGGCTCTACGAAATCTTTTACGGTTACCACATGGGGCTGACGGCCGAGAATATCGCCGCGCTCTATGACATCGGCCGCCGGGAACAGGATGAGCTGGGCGTTCTGAGCCACAACCGCGCGCGCCAGGCCATCAAGGACGGTTTGTTCGGTCAGGAAATCGTGCCGGTGGTGATCAAGTCCCGCAAGGGCGACACGGTTTTCGAGGTGGACGAACGGCCGATGGACACGGACATCGAGAAAATGGGGAAGCTGCGGCCGGCCTTCAAGAAAGACGGCACCGTCACGGCCGGAAACGCCTCCGGCATCAACGATGCGGCCGCGGCGGTCGTGCTCATGAGCGCCGAGAAAGCCGCCGAGTTGGGTCTCGAACCGGTCGTTCGCATCAAAGGCTTTGCGGCGGGCGGCGTCGATCCGGCATACATGGGCCTCGGCCCGGTGCCGGCGGTCCGCAAGGTGTTGAAGACAACCGGCATGACGCTAGGCGACATCGATATGATCGAGTTGAACGAGGCCTTTGCGGCGCAGGCGATCGGCTGCATGCGGGAGCTGGGAATCGAGAACGACCGCCCCAACGAACTGGGGAGTGGGATATCGCTCGGACACCCGATCGGCTGCACCGGCACCCGGCAGATGGTCACCACGATGAACCAGATGAAACGCCGGGGCTACCACACCGGTCTTATCACCATGTGCATCGGCGGCGGTATGGGGATGGCCATGATCGTCGAGCGGTGATGGCGGCGGCGACCATCAATGAATGGTGCCTCTCCGGCATGGCGGCCTCATAGGCGCACGTAGGGGCGAAAAATTTTTCGC
Source organism: Desulfobacterales bacterium (assembly GCA_049281435.1). Taxonomy (GTDB): domain Bacteria; phylum Desulfobacterota; class Desulfobacteria; order Desulfobacterales; family SG8-13; genus JARFQH01. Next base: position 6,121 of record JBAPSB010000051.1, on the reverse strand, counting down.
CCCTACAGCATACCTCGGTTTCATTCGCATCCGTCCATCCGGGCTCCGGCAGCATCGTCTGCCGGCACCGCGTAATCTTCCCTAAATCGTTACTTGAACAAAATCGGCGATATCCTTCACTCATCAACCCCAACAAACTCTACAAACTCAATAAACGCAATAAACAAAATCAACTCAATCAACCCAATCAACCCGACAAACGCAACAAACCCAAAAAACCCATTGACACCCGGAGGGCCCGCCGCGCGATCCGCCCCATCTGCACATCACCGGGGGAACAAGGTGTCGATGTCCTGGGTGTCTTCGATGAGGCGCCACGTGCCGTCGCCGCTCTCGATTCTTGCACGCCACCGCTCGATGCGTTCGATGGCATTTGCGACCGTGCGGATCTCCGGCCGGCTGGTGGCGGGATTTAAGACGATGACCGAGAAATCGGACAGCTGAAAGCCGACGTCAGTTTCGCGGCCGCGGGCGCGTTCCTCCTTCAGGTCCGAGAAAATAAGAATGACTTTTCGTCCGGCCTTTGCGTGATTCAAATATTCGATGGCCTGCAGGATGCCGCCGGAGATATCGGTGTCGGCGCTGCCTTTAACTTCCGCCAGCCAGTGGGCGGCCTTCTTTTGAAAGGCCCTTTTCTGCTGGTTGGCAACCGACGGCCGCCGATTGAAGGTCGTTTTGACCACGATGTCTTTTTCACTGAAACTGCCGGTGGCGATGCCGGCCAGCGCCAGGGTGTCTTGCGGTTGCAAAATGCCCAGAAAAAAATTGACGGCCGACTGCGCTTTGTGCCGGACGATGGCATCGGTGGCGGAGGTGTCCAGAAGCAGGTAGACCCCCGTGGTCCGGTTTTGAGCCTCGGAACAGCCGCCTGCGGCAAATCCCATCAAGAGGGTCAGGAACACCCATCGCTTCATTTTCTGCTCTCCAACAGTTGCGAACACCCCTCCTGTTTTTCGACCGGCCCGGTCGTTTTTCGGGTGGGGCGCGCCCCTGAGAGCCGGTCGAGGGCCTGCCGGATTTTGAACGGTTTTTCGGTGACCAGACCCTCAAGCCACAGCAGCGGGAAAATGGCCAGGTCGTAGAGGCCGATGATCAGTTTGCCGGTGTAGACGACGATATGGCCGGCGAGCCGCAATAGAAACGCCAGAAGCCTGAGCAGGCCTTCGATCCCGATCCCCAGAACCGTTCGCGCCGACCATAGAAAAGACTCCAGTGGAATGGCTGTGAAGGCCAGTGCAAAGGGCAGGACGAACCCCAGGATCATCTGGCCGATGGCCGGTATCAGGCTGCCCGTCTGAACGATCTGGTCCACACCAGCCAGCCTTTGCCGCAGGTCTTCCATATCGACCGCCATGCGCTCGCGCATGAAGGCCAGTGCCGACTCCACGCCGGCCAAGACGGCCAGCAGGGTAAGGGTGATGAAGATCAAACGCCTGCGCATCCGGTCGTCCAGGGCCCCGATGGCCGGGAACAGGCGCGTTATGCGCAGCGATTCCATCAGGTAGAGCCCCAGACTGAGTTCGAGCAGGATGATCACCAGCCCCGCCACGTCGGATGTTTTGTACGGACCGATAAAACTGCCGCCCCCGATCATTTCGGACATCGGCAGGGCGATCAGGTTGAAATTGATGAGCGCGACGCCGCCGGCGACCAGGAGCATCAGGCCGGCAATGACGAAACGGGTCGCAGCGGACGCAGAGAGGTTGCGGACCGCCCGGTCGGTTCGGGCACGGATCTGCTGGTAAGCGTCCATGTAGGAATCGATTATTTTGGCCCGCTCTGAAAGGCCCGTGATAAAGCGGCCGACATCGTCCAGCGTCTGTTGCACCTTGCGCCACAGCGGCGCCATGCGACCGAGCAGGACGTGGCGTTTGCCGCTTGAGATGCGAAAACTCTCGATGGACGCGCGGGTCTGTTCCTGCAGGTTTCGGTCGATTTCTCCCAATAACCGCGTTACCATCGGGTCGCCGTCATGCTCGATGTTGGCGATGGAAGCGATGATGTGGGTCCAATCCGGCAGGGTCGGCGGCACTTCCACACTGCGGGACAGGTCTTCTTCGAGCCTGGCGGTCACCTCCGCCATCTGACGCTGCAAGAGGGGATAGGCCTTGAGGTCGCGAACCACCGCGGCATCGATCCGGATGAATTCCCGTTCCACCAGGCGTTCGGCATTCTCGAGGCCGGCCGTCAGAAGAACTTCGCGGTTGCGCTCGGCCAGTCTTTTTTCGGCCTGGCGCACGGCGGCCGCCGAGAGTCTGAGGGCGGTGTCGATGACGCGGCCAAAGGTGGCGACCGCTCGCTGAAACGGTTTGCGGGCCAGATACATGGCGGCCAGCAGGAGCGCCAACAGCAAAAAGGGATGGGGCGCCACGGGAAAAAGCGATTGTGTGAAGGTCATCATCATCACCTCCTGAATGTTTCGGTCCATCTATGCCAAAAGCAAAACCCCTCGACGCTGGCGTGTCAGGAGGGGCGGATCGGCACCGGCCTATTTTGCCGGGCGCAAAGGCACCTGGTGGCCTTCGATAAAATAATCTTACCAAATACGGACGTCGGTGACAAATAAAATGGCTGTATTTATATATACAAGCAATACATAGATGACGGGCGGCAACCGGAAAGGTGGCAGCGGAGCGCCTCTTGAGGCATTAAAAAACGACGGCGCATCCGTTGGACTTTTGAAAATGGCGGCCGGCGACGGCCTGAAAGGGGGTGGCGGCGAGGACGTCCGCCCTTGGGCCGGCCGGCCGGATCTGGCGGCGCTCGATTCGGCCGATTTGCAGCGCGGCGAAGCGATGCACTGTCTTTCCTGTGGTTGCAAGCCAAATGGCGGGGTGGTATGAGGGCTTTTTGCCTTACAGCCATTGGTCTTGACGTCACGCGGCGAATATTTCAGTGGCCTTGACGGCCGGGACGATTTTCGAATGCGGATCCTGGGCACCATCATACCGATCTTCGTGATTATTGCCCTGGGCTGGGTTGCCCGGCGCAAAGCCGTCATACCGCCCGAATTCCTGGAACCGGCCAATCACATCGTTTACCATCTGGCCATTCCGGCCATGATATTTCGAGCGGTTTCGGCCTCTTCCCTGAAGACCCAGTTCGACCCGCTGGTCGTTGCGATCACCCTGATGTCGGCCCTGGCGGTTTTTGCGGCGGCCTGGGCGGCGGGCCGCCTGCTGCGCCTGCATCGATCCCGGCGCGGAACGTTCATCCAGAACAGCATCCACGGCAACCTGGGGTACATCGGCCTGGCCGTGGCCTTCTACTATCTGGGTAACGAGGGCTTCGTGCGGGCCGGCATCATTGCCGGCTTTCTGATCATTCTCCAAAACTTTCTTGCAGTTTCGGTGCTGCAATTGTATTCTAACAGCCTGACGCCGCGGCACGGGCGCTGGACGGTTTTCTGGAAAGTTGCGGGAAATCCGATCATTTTGGCCGCTTTGCTGGGGATTTTTTTCTCTCTTTTCGCGATTCCGCTGCCGCTGATCGTCGACCGCAGTCTGAAGATTCTAAGCGACCTGGCCCTTCCGATGGCCCTTCTGATTATTGGTGCTTCGCTCTCTTTCAACCTGCTGCGCCGCAATCTGGCGTCTGTACTGGTAACGACCGGTTTGAAGCTTGTGCTTCTGCCGGCGGTGGGTCTGATAGCCTACCGGCTCGCCGGTGTGCGGGCCGCTGACTACCTTCCGGGCCTAATCCTGCTGGCGTCGCCGACGGCCACGGTCACGTATGTGATGGCCCGTGAGATGAAGGGCGATGCCGAATTCGCCGTGGCCGCCATCTCCGCCAGCACCCTGCTTTCGGCCATGACCTTTACCGTGTGGCTCACCCTGGCCCGGTAAGCGTGCCCAGTGCACCGCATCTGCGGCGTTGTCGGGCACTTGACGTACAAAAAAGTACGCCGGCGCGCCCGACGCCTTGCATCTACGGCACCCTGTGAACGCTTACCCTAAAGCACAAAGGTCGCCGGGACGCCGACGCCTTGCATCTGCGGCACATTGTGAACAGCTGACACTATGGCTGCATCTGCAACACGCTGTAAGCGATGACGATTGCCTGTATGTGAGGGTATTTCGCTGCGGCGGCGCAGATGCAAAAAAGCGGGGGAGTTGACCCTCTCTTCTCGACGGCCCCATGTTATCTGGTGAAAAAAATGAGCGTTTCTTTCAAAAAAGCCCTCGTGACGGGCGGGGCGGGTTTCATCGGGTCGCACCTGGTCGGCGAACTGGTCGCCAAAGGGTGCCGGGTCGCGGTGCTCGACAATTTTTCCTCCGGGCATCGGACCAACCTGAGCCATGTGGCCGGGGATATCGACCTGATCGAGGGCGACATCCGCGATCTTCAAACCCTGACAAGGGCCGCACGGGGGTGCGAGGTCATCTTTCATCTGGCGGCGGTCGTGTCCGTGCCCCAGACCGTGGCCCAGCCGTTGGAATCGGCGTTGGTCAATGACCTGGGCACGCTGCACGTGTTGGAGGCCGCCCGCGCGGCGGGCACCTCCGGCGTCGTTCTGGCCAGTTCTTCGGCCGTGTACGGCGACGATCCCAGTCTGCCGAAGCACGAGGGCCTGCTGCCCAAACCGCTCAGCCCCTACGCGGTGCAGAAAATTACGGGCGAGTACTATGCGCGCATCTACCACGAACTCTACGGCCTGAAGACCGCCAGCCTGCGGTTCTTCAACGTGTTCGGACCGCGACAGGACCCTTCGTCGCCGTACTCCGGGGTGATATCGATCTTCATGTCCAAAGCGGTGGCCCAAACCGCGCCGGTCATTAACGGTGACGGCCGCCAGAGCAGGGATTTCGTGTATGTGAGTGACGTGGTGCGGGCATTGATCGCGGCTGCCGGCGCCGACGCCGCGGCCGGGCGCTCGATCAATGTGGGAAGCGGGACCGCGATCGACATCAACCGTCTGTGGCGCATCATCGAGGGGATGGCGGGGTTGAGCATCGCCCCGAGCTATGGCCCGCCGCGGGCCGGCGATATCCTGGCCTCGGTGGCGGCCGTCGACACGGCGCAATCGCTGATGGGCTTTACGGCCGAAGTGCCCTTCGAGGAGGGGCTCGAGCGCACCTTCCGGTGGTATGCCGGCTCTCGGAACAGGAGTGAGAATGAAAATTGACGTCAAAAATGTGCTGGTAACCGGCGCGGCCGGTTTTATCGGCTTTCACCTGTCGCGGCGCCTGCTGTCAGAAGGGGTTCATGTCAGCGGCATCGACGATCTCAATTCCTACTATGATGTCAAATTGAAGCAGGACCGCCTGGAAATTCTCCAGGCCGAGCCGAATTTTTCATTTTACAAGTCCAGCATCGCCGATCGCGACCGATTGAGCGAGGTCTTTGCCGCGCAGCCTTTCGACGTCGTCGTCAACCTGGCGGCCCAGGCCGGCGTGCGCTATTCGCTTGAAAACCCCTACGCGTATGTGGATGCCAACCTGGTCGGTTTCGTCAACCTGCTGGAGTGCTGCCGGCATCACCAGACGCCCCACCTGGTTTTCGCCTCATCCAGCTCGGTCTACGGGGCCAACACCCGCATGCCGTTTTCGGTGCACGACAACGTCGACCACCCGGTGTCGCTGTACGCGGCGTCCAAGAAATCAAATGAACTGCTGGCGCACTCTTACAGCCACCTCTTCGGACTGGCGTGCACCGGCCTGCGATTTTTCACGGTTTATGGCCCCTGGGGCCGGCCCGACATGGCCCTATTCCTTTTCACAAGGGCCATCTACGACGGCCAGCCGATCCAGGTGTTCAACCACGGCCGGATGAAACGTGATTTTACCTATATCGACGATATCGTCGAGGGCGTCGTGCGGGTCATGCGCCGGCCCCCGCGGCCGAATCCGGACTGGAATGCAGACCGGCCGGACCCCGGGACTTCCTACGCCGCCTACAAGGTTTACAACATCGGTAACAACCAGCCCGTGAAACTGATGGATTTCATCGCGGCCATCGAGGCGGCGATCGGCAAAACGGCCCGCAAGGAAATGCGGGACATGCAGGCCGGGGATGTGCCGGCGACCTACGCCGACATCGACGACCTGGCGCGCGACGTGGGGTTCAGACCCGACACGTCGATCGAAGTCGGAATAAGGCGCTTCGTGGAATGGTTCAAGGA
>JBAPSB010000050.1:0-12165 GCA_049281435.1 Desulfobacterales bacterium | reverse complement strand
ATGGAGCACAGCCAGCTCAAGGCCGAAAACAGGATGCTCCGGGAAACCCTCGGACGGCACTTCGACCGGCGCAACATCATCGGACAGAGCCCCGCCATGATTCGGCTGCTGGAAACCGTCGCGCAGGTCGCACCCTCCGAGGCGACAGTGCTGGTCACCGGAGAATCGGGCACCGGAAAAGAGCTGATTGCCGGAGCGCTGCACTACAACAGCCACCGCAAGGACGGCCCCTTCGTGAAGATCAACTGCGCGGCGCTGTCCGAGACCCTGCTCGAATCCGAGCTTTTCGGGCACGAGAAGGGGGCCTTTACCGGGGCGGAACGTCGCAAGGAGGGGTGCTTCGTGCTGGCCGGCGGCGGCAGTCTCTTCCTGGACGAGGTGAGCGAGATGACGGTCACCATGCAAGTCAAACTGTTGCGGGTGATCCAGGAGCGGGAAGTGATCCGTGTCGGCGGTGAAACGCCGCTGCCGGTGGATGTGAGGGTGATCTGCGCCACCAACAAGAATCTCGAAGACCTGGTCCGGCAGGGGCAATTCCGGGAAGATCTTTACTATCGGCTGAACGTGGTCGGCCTGAGCCTGCCGCCGTTGCGCGGCCGAAGGGAAGACATACCCCTTTTGGCCCAGCATTTCAGCGATTTCTTCGCGGAAAGAAACCGCAAGCCGGTCAAAGGCTTCACGCCGCGGGCCATGGACGCTATCCTCAAGCATGAGTGGCCCGGCAATGTCCGCGAGTTGATGAACGCGGTCGAACGGGGCGTCGTTTTGACCCGCGGCGATTATCTCGACCTGGTGGACCTGAGAATGGGGCCGGAGTCACCAGCAAATGCGCCGGTTTGCGGGGAACCGGCCAATGTCGGTTCGGCGCCCCTGGAAGAAGTGGAACGCGCCGCCATTCTCAGGGCCTTTGAAATGGCCGGCGGCAACAAGAGCGAAGCGGCCCGGCAGTTGGGAATTACCCGCAAGACCCTGCACAAAAAGCTGATACGGTATGCGGCCGCCTCCCGCAAGAAGGCGGGGTCATGAGCCGGATGCCGCCGCGCTTTACTCGGGCCGATACGGTCTTATGATATTAAAGTTTAAAGAACACGACGATAGCAAGGTGGGTGCCTCCGCACCGATAATCCAGAATCTACCGAAGGAATGATCAAATCTCGGGGTCCCAAGAAAACGTTGCCGGGTTTACCAGCCTACCCGGACCCGAAACCGTGGACGGATTCAAGGCCGACAGCCAATGTTCGCATGGCTCATTCGGTCTCCGGCGGGTTGTTTTCAGATATGTTGAAGCCTTGAGATTTATAGTGCTTATACACTTTTTTGGTCTGACAGGCGTAACTGATCCAAAGGGTCTTTTACGGGTGGCTCGAAAGGCCGCAACCATTTTCGAGGTAAAGTGAATGAACCAACCGACTGCAACACTTATCGAGTGCCCGGCCTGCGGCGCGCGCAATAAAATGCCGACCGAAAGAATAGGTGCGCCAGCACGTTGCGGCAAATGCCATGCGGCGCTCGACACGGCCGGGAAACCCGCGGAGGCGGCCGGCAGTTATACAATCCGCTGTCCGCACTGCAAGGCCCGCAACCGGGTGCCGGCTAACAAAATCGACAGCGGGGCCAAATGCGGCAAATGCGCGCAGGCGCTTCCCACCGGTGAACTCTTCATCCCTCAACCGGTCATGGTGACCGACGCCAACTTTGAGAAAATGGTGCTCTCCGCTCCGCTGCCGGTGCTCCTTTTTTGCTGGGCCCCCTGGTGCCCGACCTGTGGTGCCGTCGCCCCGATCATCGATGACTTTGCCCGTGAGACCAAGGGCAAAGTCAGGGTCGGCAAGCTCAACGTCGACGGCAGCCCGCAAATTGCCGCCCGCTTCAATATCATGAGCGTTCCCTACCTTTTTGTTTTCGACAATGGTGAAATGAAGGAAAGCCTGCCGGGCGGACTGCAAAAGCACCAGTTGATGATGAAAATGGCGCACTACCTGTGAATGGTGGCACCATGAACGAGCGACAGCGCCGTCTGGCCGAAAGGATCGCGCAACTCCTCGGCGCCGGGATCGAAGCCGGTCCGGACCTGCGCGCTTATATCGATGCGACCTATTCACACCCCTCCGCAAGGGACCTGGAACGCATCCTGGCCGATGAATCCGAGCCCGATCGGGAAGGGCTGCTGGAACTCATCTTTTTTCCCGATGAGCCGCTGCAGCAAAATATCGAAGAGCTGCTGCCTGAAGAAGGCGGCCTGGAACAGGCCGACATCGAGGCCCTGGCAGCCGACCTCACCGCGCGCCGCCTGCGATGTATGCTCATTTTTCCCGATGGCCATCTGGCCATCGATTTTCAGCCGGACGCGGTCAACACGTTTCTGCAGCGCCTCAACTTGACGCGCCCCATTCAGCCCCACCTGGCCCGGGCGATTGCCACCCGGGTGGCGCCGGCCGGGCGCCTGGCGGCCAGGGTCAAGCTGCGCAACAGCCGTAACACCATGGGGGCCGTCAAGGAGCGTTTCCTGAGCGATTTTTTTGCGGCTTTGGGCCAGGACGATCAGCTTTTGACGGGCCTGGATTTTGCGCTGGATTTTCTCGAAGACATCGAGGAAGTCAGCGACATCTACACCGCCCTCATGAGCCGGCGCAGGACCGGCCGGATGCTTCTTTACAAAGCGGCGCAGTTCGAGCAAAAGCTCAGGCACGACAATATCGAAACCCTGATGCTGCGCGGCGAGCGGGCGCCGCATGTGGCAAGAGACGAACTCTTGCAGACCATTGTCCTCATCGAGCGCATCAGCCGGGCGGTTTTCGGCCGGCTCGACCCGCTTGACATCGATTCGCCGCAAAACATCGATGTGGCATTCCAGCCGGACGGGGATGTGAGCGACATTATCCGGCGCATGATGTAGCCCAGCAATTACAAGCTGATCCCTGTCACCGATAGCGATGAGGTGGTCTTAAGCTTCCGCGATGACGGGGGTGCAGTTCCGCCCCGGTGCGTGTTTCCGGCAAGACGGTGTTTACAAGGGGGCTTGTTTCGCGTAAGAAAAACTCTTTTGCCGGGTCGTACAAAAAACCGGTCGGAAAGGTGACTGGTCTTTTCGCCCTGCAGCCTGAGCCGGCGCATGGGCCACGGATGGAATCCGTCGGGAAATGATCGTTTTTCTGTTTACGGGTGGGAGAGAGATATGAAAATGCCGTTGCGCTGCGGTGTTCTGGCAGCTTTTATTTTTTTCTGCAGTTTGTCGCCTGCCGCTGCGGCGGGGAAGGACGGGCTCGAAGAGGTCATCGCGCAGGTCGAGAAGCGCTACGATGGGCCCGGTTTCAGCGCCGATTTTCATCAGGTCTCAACCATCAAAGCCATGGAAATCTCCGATGAGGCCACCGGCAGGATGTTCGTGCGTAAACCGGAAATGATGCGCTGGGAGTATGACAAGCCGGAACGTCAGGTCATCATCACCAACGCCGACAAGCTCTGGATTTACCGGCCGCAGGACAACCAGGTGACCGTCGGCAAGGCGCCGGCTTTTTTGGCAGGCGGCAAAGGCGCCGGTTTTTTAGCGGACATAAAGGTGTTGCGCCGCAAGTTCGACATCTCGCTCGCCCCGGCGGAAAGCGACCGGTTTCATGTCCTCCAGCTCGTTCCGATTGAAAAAACGATCGATGTGGAGCGCATACTGCTGTATGTGGCCAAAGACAGCCATCTGGTGCAGCGGGTGGTCACTTACAACACTTACGGTGACGAGACCCGGATCGACCTGCTGAATTCGCGCTTCGATCCGGTCCCGGACCCGGCCCTTTTCGCTTTTACCATTCCGAAGGGCGCCGACGTGATTACGATGGACGAATGAGCCGGAGGAAACCATTTTGAAGACCGATGACCAGAGGGCCAATATCCGGCGTTTGCTTAAGGAGCGCAACGCGATTCTTCTGGCGCACAACTACCAACCGCCTGAAATTCAGGATCTGGCCGATTTATGCGGCGACTCGCTGGAACTGAGCATTCGGGCCGCCCGCACCACCGCGGAGGTGATTGTTTTCTGTGGCGTTCATTTCATGGCCGAGACCGCCGCGATTCTCTCACCCCGAAAAACGGTCCTGCTGCCGCGGCCCGACGCCGGATGCCCGATGGCCGAGACGATCGACCCGGCCTCGCTCAAGGCCCGCATCGCTGCCCTGCCGCCGATGCCGGTGGTCACCTACGTGAATTCTTCGGCCGCGGTCAAGGCGCTGTCGACGATCTGCTGCACGTCCGCCAATGCCGTTGCGGTGGTTGAGAGCCTCGATGCGCCGGAGGTGCTGATGACCCCCGATCGCAACCTCGCCCGCTTCACGGCCACCCGCACGAACAAGAAAGTCCATATCTGGGAAGGCTGCTGCCCGTTTCATGACCGGCTGACGCCCGACGAGGTCCGGCGGGCCCGGCAGGCGCATCCGGGGGCGGTTTTCATGGCGCATCCCGAGTGCCGTCCCGAAGTCCTGGCGCTGGCCGATATCATCACCAGCACCTCGGGCATGCTGCGCGCCGCGGCCGACTCCGACCGCAGCCGGTTCATCGTGGGGACCGAGGTCGGCCTGCTTTACTCCTTGAAAAAGGCCGCCCCCGGCAAAGAGTTTTTTCCCGCTTCCGAGCGGATGCTGTGTGAGGACATGAAGAAAATCAGTCTGGCCGATGTATTCAAGAGCCTCGACCAGTTGTATGGGCGGGTGACGGTGCCCGAAGACATCCGCCGGCCGGCGTTTGCCGCCGTGCAGAAAATGATCGACCTGGCCCGGTCTTAGTCCGTTGGCGAGCTTCAGTCGCGGCTCGTGAGCGCTCTTCTTGCGCGCTCAGGGTTCTGCGTTCAGGGTTGGCAATTGACGGGAAAACCGCATGTTTTCTTTTGAACCTTGAGCGTTGCTTCTGTGAGATCCGGGTTCTGAATTTCAAGTTTCTATTTTCGTATTCCCCCTATTCCAGCATTCCACCTTTCCACCACGCCATCATACTACTGCCACCCGTTCGGCATCATCCCCTCTTCTCCCATGTCGCCATCTCGGCGTTCCGGCAGCCTCGCTGCGCTCCGCCACCTAATTTCATAAAAAATGCGCCACCTTAACTGTATAAAATGTGAAACATTTTATTCGAAGTATTCGTCCGGGATATCGGCGTTGGTGTAGACTTTCTGGACATCCTCGCAGTCTTCGAGCATTTCCATCAGCCGCACCATCTGCTCCGCCTCCTTGTCGGCCAGGCTCAAGGTCGTCTGCGGCAGCATGGTGACCTCTGCGGCGGCAATCGGGATTTTGGCCGTTTCGATGGCGGCCCTGACCTTTTCGAAATCCTCCGGGGCGGCAATGACCTCGAAGGTGCCGTTATCCTCGCGCACATCTTCGGCGCCGGCTTCAAGGGTTGTTTCCATCAGGGCGTCTTCGTTGACCGCGGCGTGCTCCACCACGATGTAGCCCTTCTTGCTGAACATCCAGGCTACGCAGCCGCTTTCCCCCATGCTGCCGCCGTTTTTCGCGAAGATGTGCCTGATTTCCGAGACGGCCCGGTTCTTGTTGTCGGTCAGTGAATCGACCAGCACCGCCGCCCCCCCCGGCCCATAGCCTTCGTAAATGCTCTCGTCGTAGCTCACGCCTTCCAGGTCGCCGGTGCCTTTCTTGATGGCCCGTTCGATGTTGTCCTTGGGCATGTTTTCGGTTTTGGCGGCCTGGATGGCGGCCCGCAGCCGGGGATTGGCGTTCGGGTCGCCGCCGCCCCCCAGGCGGGCGGCCACCGTGATTTCCTTGATGATCTTCGTGAAGATCTTGCCTCTCTTTACATCACTGGCAGCCTTCTTGTGTTTGATGGTAGACCATTTGCTATGACCTGACATCGGTGCCTCCTAAAGCTTTCCGGTTGCAATGATAAAAATTTCCTTGCTCGCCTTGCGGCTGCTCATCGGTTTGAAGATTTTGACGTGTTCGAAGCGGGCGCGAACTTCCTGCCGATAAAGGTCGAAGTCCTCGCCCTGAAAGATTTTACAGACAAACCCGCCGCCCGGCCGCAAAACCCGCACGGCCAGGTCCAGGGCCGCGCGGCAAAGATCATAGGACCGGGCGGCATCGGTGCTCTTCTGACCCGTGGTGGACGGCGCCATGTCACTCAGAACCACGTGATGCCCGTCGCCGATCACGGCCAGCAGGGTTTCGTCCAAAGACAGGAGATCGCCGGCGTGAACGATGGCGTTTTCCGGCACGCGGATTGTGACCGGCTGCAGATCGACGCCCGTGATGCGGCCGCCGGGCCCGGCTATCTGTGATGCATAGAGCAGCCAGGAGCCCGGCGCGCAGCCGCAATCCAGGACGCGGTGGCCTTTTTTAATGATCTGAAACTTGCGCTGGATCTCCTGGAGCTTGAAAACGGACCGGGCCGGATATTTTTCTTTGCGCGCCCGTGCGCTGTAGTGGTCATCCCAACGGTTGCGTTTGGCTGCTGATGGCTTCATAAAAGGCTGCTCTATAGTCCTTGCGGCCGTTTTCCGTCAAGGCCAATGCGCGCGGGCGGCCAGCCGGCGCCATCAAAAGAGGTTTTCGATACCCTCGGAAATGGTGCGGATACCGGTAATGGTCATGTTGCTGGTGCCGCTCAGCCGGGTGCGGTTGCTTTGCGGCACCAGACACCGGGTAAACCCCATCTTGCGCGCTTCCTGGATGCGCGGTTCCACCTGTCCGATGCCCCGGACCTCGCCGGTCAGGCCGACTTCGCCGAGAACCAGGGTGCCCTCCGGAATCGATTTGTCCAGAAAACTCGATGCCACCGCGGCCACGATGCCCATGTCGACCGCGGGTTCGTCCACTTTTACGCCGCCGGCGACGTTCATGAAAATGTCATGTCCCAAAAGCTGCATGCCGAGCTTTTTTTCCATGACGGCCACCAGCAGGGCGACCCGGTTCTGATCCAGCCCGAGAATCGTCCGGCGGGCCGTGCCGAAGCTGCTGCTGCTGGCCAGAGCCTGGAGTTCGACCAGGATCGGGCGGGTGCCCTCCATGCTGGCCGTGACAACCGAACCGGGGGCGTCGATCGGACGCTCCGCCAGAAAAATGGCCGAGGGATTGCCGACTTCCTCCAAGCCCGCGCCCTTCATTTCGAACACGCCGATTTCGTTGGTGGAACCGAAGCGGTTTTTGACGGCCCGCAGGACCCTGAAGACGTGATTGCGGTCGCCCTCGAAATAAAGCACTGTGTCGACCATGTGCTCGAGCAGTTTCGGGCCGGCAATGGCGCCTTCCTTGGTCACATGGCCGACCAGGAAAACCGGAACGCCGCTGCGCTTGGCCATGAGCATCAACCGCACGGTGGATTCCCTGACCTGGGAGACGCTGCCCGGGGCCGACGTCAATTCGCTGTTGAACATGGTCTGGATCGAATCGACCACCAGAACCGCGGGTTTCACCGACTTGACCATGCTAAGGATGGTCTCGAGTTCCACCTCGGCCGCCACCAGCAGCTCGGGTGAAACGGTTTTCAGCCGCTTGCTCCGGATGCGGATCTGCCGGATCGACTCTTCGCCGGACACATACAGCACCTTGTGGCCCCCTGCGGCCAGGCCGTAGAGGGCCTGGAGCATGAGCGTGGACTTACCGATGCCGGGATCGCCGCCGATCAGAACCAGCGTTCCGGGCACGATGCCGCCGCCCAGAACGCGGTCGAATTCCGCAATGCCGGTCGGCAGCCGCTCTTCGGATTCCAGTTCGATGGCATCGATCGGCACCGGCCCCGACGGCGCGGCGTCCGGATCGCTGCCGCCGGCCAGCACCGCCGCCGCCAGGCGGCTTTCTTCGACGAACGTGTCCCAGCCGCCGCAATCCGGGCACTTTCCCATCCATTTGGGCGCCTGACAGCCGCAGGACTGACAAACAAAAACCGTTTTGAGGGGCTTTTTCACGGTTCAAAAATCTTTCAAAATGTGGTACATATGGTTCGCATGCTGGGCGTTTCGCCGGAAGCCGGTCGGGTCGCCGTGAAAATCCTCTCTCCGGGGTGCAACCGGTGCTGCCGTTGCGCCTAACGTCATGGAATTCGTACACAGGCCGCGAGAAGATAAGACCGGGCACGGGAATGCGACAATGGCTGCACGTCAACTTAAAATATTTATCATTTTGGCATCACCGGCGCAAGCCGGGATTTAAACACACGATTCAACGGGTGGAGAGCGATGACACGATTTGCCGGAGTGCGAGGCGGATTCATTTTCAGGATTTTTGGCTTTATTGGTTTGATGCTGCTGTCCGTGCCGGTGGCGGCGCAGAAAACGGAACCCTATTACCAGCCCCTCCAGGACCGGCTCATCGGCGACGGTTTCGATGCGGTCGTCATTCGGAAACTCTATGCCCGGCCGGAGGTCAAGTTCGAGACCAGGGGTATATCGGTGTATTTCGTCCACCGCGAATCGTCGGTTCATTACGAGCGCTATAAGGATCAGCTGCATATCGACAAGGCCAGGGATTACCTGCGGCAGCATCGCGGCGCATTCGCGGCAGCTCAAGATGTCTACGGGGTCGATCCGGAGGTGATCACGGCCATCATCCTGGTCGAAACCCAGCTCGGCACCATGCTGGGCACCCGCTCGGTGCTGAATACGCTTTCCACGATGGCCGCCCTTTCCGACCGCAAGGTCGGGGACCTGCTGTGGCAACAGATTAAAACCACACCGGATTTAACCCGGGCGGCATTCGACAAAAAAGCCGCCCAGAAATCAAAGTGGGCCTACCGTGAACTCGTAGCTTTTTTACGCCACGCCGAATCCCAAGGGTTCGATCCGACTGAAATAAAAGGCTCTTTCGCTGGGGCCATGGGAATCTCTCAATTCATGCCCAGCAATATCGACCATCTGGCCAAGGACGGCAACAACGACGGCAAGATCAATCTCTTCGACGATGCGGATGCCATCGCGAGCGTCGCGTTTTATCTGAAAGAGCATGGCTGGCAGCCGGGCATGGAACGTGGGCGGGCCGCGAAGGTCATCTATCAATACAATCACAGCAACGAGTATGTCGACGCCATCCTGAGCGTCACCGAGCGCTTGAAGGGCTGACAATGGATTTGAAATCGCTGGCGGTTTTCCTGGCGCTGTGCGTCCCATTCTTTCTGCTCACGATCTGGGCCGTCGTTGACGTCTCACAGCGCGAGTTCGAAAAAAATCGCACCAAGGCCTTCTGGTGGCTGATTGCCTCGGTTCCCTTCATCGGTTTCATCCCTTATTTTCTGATCGGCATCCGGCAGGGGAAAAAGCCGGGTGCCACTAAATGAAAATTGAAAAGCCGGCGGACAACCGCGCTTTCGCCGGTTTCGGTGCAGCCGAAAAATCGGTTGACATCATCGGGTTGTTTATATAATTATCAGCCCTTCATATTCTCCCACCCCTGGGTCCCATCGTCTAATGGTTAGGACGTCGGCCTCTCACGCCGGTAATCCGGGTTCGAATCCCGGTGGGATCACCATTAATTAAATCAATGACTTAGGTTGAAATCTCTGTTTCCATAGAAGGTTGCCATCGTTACCATAAAGATTGCAGTAATTTCCAAAGAAGGTTGCAGTAATTTCCATAAAAATTTGCAGCAATCTTTCTGACCTTGAAACAAAAAAGGCCCGGTTTCGATCAAACCGGGCCTTTTTTGTTTGGCCTCTGCAATTAATAAGAAGGTTAATTATCCGGTGGAAAGGGCCGCAACCCATTCCTTTATGACACTAACTGGCCAAAAGGACAAAGAAAGCCGTAGGTATAAACATGAAGAAAATTATGAAAGATTTCACTTTTTATGAGCTTCGATATATTCGACCTATTGATTGGAATGGAAATTCTATTTTATGCTGATTGGATGATGCTTTATCACAAAAATAAAGAATCTGATTTTTTTTTGGTATAAGGAACTTTTATGGACAGATGGATAGCAGCCTTCATCATCTTAGCAGCAGTTTACGCCCAGGCAAGCGACGATCACCAGACGAGCATGGAGGCAGGAATACCTTGTTCCGATTCGTGGTATCGGTTTATAGATGATACCGTTGCAACGAGCGACGGCAAAGGCCACGGTCCGGATGTCGGCGCCGACGAATGGAAATCGGTGATCGAGTTTAAACTTGGTATTCGAGGCGATCCAAATCTCCCAGACCGTGACAGCGAAGCCTGGTGTCGGCAGATCGATCAGATTGTGCGGGAAAGAGCCCCGACATTATCGCAAAATGATGGGGTCTCGAATGAACCGGTGATTGCAGCTATCCCCTCCTTCAACTGTGATAAAGTGGAAATCAACAGTATCGAGGAGATGATCTGCAAAGGCACTGAATTGTCTGCGCTCGATCGTAAGCTTTCAATTATCTACTCCGCCGCAGCCAAGAAAGCGACGAACGATCATCCTCCGGTGCTGAAAGCGGAGCAGCGCGGCTGGATCAAGGGGCGCAACGAATGCTGGAAGGCCGACGACAAGCGTGCATGCATCCAGGACCAATACCAACTCCGTATTGCCGAACTGCAGGCCAGATATCGGCTCGTTCAAGGGAAAGGACCTTTCCGCTTCACCTGCGACGAAAATCCCGCAAATGAGGTCACCGTCACATTTTTCCAAACCGAACCCCCAACCTTGATTGCCGAGCGCGGCGACAGTGTTTCACTAATGTACTTACAGCCAAGCGGCAGTGGCGCAAAGTACCAGGGGCGCAACGAGACTTTTTGGGAACACCAAGGCGAAGCGTCGATCACGTGGGGATATGGTGCGCCGCAGATGCGCTGCAAAAAAACACCTTGAAGTGTTGGGTATCGATCCAGGATAAATTTCATATGATCCTGCTTTCGGATAAACATGACATAGTAGCTTTTGAGCGATACTGTGTAAATTTGTGCAAGTTCTGCACAGACGTCCTTGCCGCCCCCCTAAGCGAACAATTAAAAAATGGAGACCGCACATGTTTCGCAAAAAAGATACCGGTGTGTCACGACAACTATTGGATGGAATTAATTATTCGACCCTGGTTCATGGTGACAGGACACTGATGGGTCAGTTCAAAATAGCGAAGGGCTCTGTAATCCCCACTCATTCCCATCCCCATGAACAGACTGGAATTATGATATCCGGCAAACTGCGCTTCATTGTTGATGGTGAAATTATGGATGTTGAAGCAGGCGATAGTTGGTGCTTGCCGGGCGGCGTCGAACATTCGGCGGAGGCTCAGGAGGATGCGGTTGTTATCGAGGTCTTTTCACCGGTTCGCGAAGATTACCTGCCCTGAAAATTTCAGTAGTATTCCCGTATGCGATGCCATTGAGCCTTGTTGCCGTGGATATCCTGATCGGTCCCCAAAAAAGGAAAAATCATATGCTGCCCAAAATCATCGGCCTAATTTTCGCCATTCTGGCAGTGGGTATCTTTGCTTGGAAATTCAAAGAGACGCCGTTGTGTCGACCATGAATCATGTTGCCGTTAGGATTCGGCGTCGGGTACGCTGTTTATTGGCTGGTTAAGAAGATAGTCTGAGTGCTCGGAATCAACAGGGTGAACTGCCGCGCGGTTTCAGGTTGAGTCGGGCTGGCGGTGACATGACGATCATTTCGCTTTGAATCGGGAGGGTTTTTTCCCAGGGCGTACTCGTGTCAAGTTGCGGAAATGGTCATATCGTCTTGACCCATGCGCTTATGGCGCTCTTTTTTTCCTCTGAAAAATCCTTTTGCACCCGGTCATGTAACCACCGCAGAGACTTGGATCTCAAGCTGTTCCGAAACCCTTCCTCCGCCTCCTGTATGACCACTTTTATAAGGCACGGACATTCGTCCGTAAACACCGATGGATCATCCACAAAAATATTCTTTTTCCGAATTTCGGCACACTGAAAAAAAAACGAAGGGCCCTCGATAGCCTCGATAATATCCCAAAAGGAAACATCTTCAGCGGGCCTTGCCAATTCGTATCCGCTTTGACCCGCGTCCTCGAAGTCACCGTTACCTCGATGAAGCAGACGCTCTGAAGTGGAACGTCGTTGCCTTGTAGCCCGGTAATTTTCTCAAGGTCAAGGTTGATTCGCCGGCAAGCGCATCGCGCGCGGTTGATCCCGGTTGACTTTCAGGCCACGAGAAATTATTATACCCCTAAAAATTAACGGGAGACAGGCATGGATCAAAAATAAGGATTTTGGTGAGGCCAGAGAAAAGCGGCTGTA
>JBAPSB010000049.1:0-4486 GCA_049281435.1 Desulfobacterales bacterium | reverse complement strand
TTTTGGCCATCCCGATCGAAATGTACTGGGGCTTGCCGTGGTTCATGATGCCCACATGGGCGATCGTGATGAAGTTCGGCCGGCCGTTGACCGTCGCGCCGACAAGGGTGGTCGGCATCGGATAGAGGGCATTGACGATTCCGAGTGAATCCATAAGTTTTCCTCCTTTCTGATTTGTAAAGATTTAGTCATCCGCCCCTTCGAATGTCAACCATGACTTTTACGGCATTATAAACGAGAAAACAGGACGGCTATTTCAACCTGATACTCTTTTCCCGGCATCAACCGATTTTTTCTTCACGTTTTGATCGGTTTGTATTATAGGACCAGGATAAGGTGAAAGGGTGCAGGGTGCAAGATGCAGCAAGGTACAAGGTCCGGGGTACAAGGTTTATGGGAAAGGATGTGATTTCGAATTTTGGACATTATGGTTTATTTGTCATTTGCAATTTGGAATTTTTTCACCGAAGCTTAAAAGGTTCCACTGCCGCTGTGATCAGCGTTGATGCTATTAGGTAGCGGTTGCGTTGACCCCTAAACCCTGAACCGTTGAACTTACACCAACCGCTATTTGCAGTCAGTCACCTGCCAGGAGATTCCGCCCATGGCACTTCATATTCGCAAGGCCCTGCTCGTCTATTGTTCTCCGGCCGGAACCACGGCCCATGTCGCCCGCATCATGCGGCAGAAAATCGCCGCTTTGGAAACTCCCGTCACCCTCATCGATCTGGGCGATGATCCCGATGTCGATTTCATTATTCCCCAGCTCTTCGATGCCAAGGACAACATCTGCCTGTACATCGGCTCACCGGTCTATGCGTCGCATCCAATTCCGCCCATAATGGAGTTTATCGCCCGCATGCCCAAGGCTGATAACGGGTTCAGTGTGCCGTTTGTCACCTGGGGGGCCGTTACCAGTGGTGTCGCCCTTTACGAAATGGGGACCGCGCTCGCTCAAAAGGGGTATCGGGTTTTAGGGGGTGCCAAGGTTCTCGCCCGGCATTCGATGATGTGGGCCGCAGATGCGCCGCTGGGGGCCGATCACCCGGATGCGGCAGACGACCAAATGATCGAAACCCTGCTGGAGGCGGTGGCCGACAAGCTTAAAAATTCCGATCCGCCGGCCCTGGCGCTCTCCGTTCTGGATTACCAGGAAAAATCCCTGCGGGAGCAAATGATGCGGATGGACTTCGAACAGGCCAAGAGCCATTTTCCTCCCAAAAAGGTGGTAAGGGAGCGGTGCACGCTCTGCGGCATATGTGCCGATAACTGTCCGGTGGAGGCGATCCATTTGACCGATGCGCCGGAGATCGGTCCGGTCTGCATTCACTGCCTCAACTGCGTCCGGCTTTGCCCGGAAAAGGCCATCGTGGCTGACCTTCAACCGGTTTATGAGCGCCTTCGCGAACGGGCAGTTAAACTCAAAGAGCACCCATGTACCCAAATATTCATTTGACCATACTGCGGGCAGTCACCATCGCGATCGTCGCTCTTCTTCTCCCGTTGGGATATTCGCCCGGCGCGGCAACGGCCAGCTCCGGCGGTCCGTCCGACGTCCTCCACTTTCGGGGCAACAGTGATTTTTCACCTTATGAATTCATCAACGATAAGAACGAACCGGACGGCTACAATGTCGAATTGACTCAAGCGATTGCCCGTCAATTGGGTCTTAAGGTTCACATCGAACTGGGCCAATGGTCCGACGTCAGACGGGAGCTCGAGACCGACAAGATCGATGCCTTGATAGGGGTGCTCTATTCGAAGGAGAGAGACGAGGTCTTCGATTTTTCGATCCCCCACGTCGTGATCTCATACACCGTGTTCGTGCGCAAGGATTCCACCTTCCAGAATCCGATAGATCTCATGGGCAGGGAAGTCATCGTGGTGAAAAACGTCTATGCCCATGACTGGTTGACACAGAATGACTTCACCCCCCACGTTGTCACGGTTGCGCGTCCCGAAGAGGCGCTGCAAATGCTTTCCCAGGGCCGGCACGACTGTGCAGTGCTTGCTCGTCTGCACGGCTTTGACCTGCTCCGGTCTCTGAATATCGACAATCTCAAGACCATCGGTCCCCCGGTTTTAACTCAAAAAATGGGTTTTGCAGTAAAAGCCGGGAATGCCGACCTGCTGGCGAAGATCAACGAGGGTCTTTATCTCGTGCAAGCCAGTGGAGAGTATGATCGGATCTACCGCAAGTGGTTTTCGGTTTACGAACAAAAACGGTTTCGAGACCAACTGTTAAAAATAGTGAAGCTGGTGGGCTTGCCGCTGCTCGCGCTCTTGGTGCTGGCTGGCTTGTGGATCCGGTCGCTTAACCGTCTCGTCGCGCACCGAACGCAGGCGCTCAAAGAAAACCAGGTTCTGCTGAACCGGATCGTGCAGGGGACTCCGCTTCCGACCCTGGTCATGGACCGCAACGGGAAAGTATTGCTGTGGAATCGGGCCTGCGAAGCGTTGACGGGGATTTCCGCCGGCATTGCCGCGGAACGGTCGCAAGACATCTCAGCAGACGCCGAGACGATCGACCCGTTTCTCGTGAAGCTTCTGATGGAAAAGATCCCGGCCGATCCGGAAGGATATCGGATGCTGTTCCGGCCGCATATTACAAAAACCTCACAGGGCACCACCGAACTCGAGGTGAATATCCCGCAGTTGGGGGAGGTCGGGTGCTGGTTGGGCGGGACGATCGTGCGGCTTTGCGACGAACAGGATCAATCGATTGGGATCATCGAAATCTGGCAGGATTTGAGCGAGCGCAAAAATCTGGAAATGAGGCTCGCCCGGGCGCAGCGTCTTGAGGCCATGGGCCGACTGGCCGGTGGCATCGCGCACGATTTCACAAATTTTCTGCAAGCGATCCTGGCCTTTACAGAGTCGGCCCGATTTGAAATTGCGGCGGATTCTCCGATCCGGGCACAACTGGACGGTATTCAAAAAACCGTTTTCCGAGCCAAGGAATTGATTGGGCAGATAAAGGTTTTCAGCCGTCAGAACCTGCTGGTGCCGAAGCCGATCCAGCTGAAAGCGGCGATCGAAAAGGCCCTGGCTTTGGTCAAAACCGTCATCACCAGCGATGCCATCGACCTGCGGGTTTCGATCGACTCGGATGCCCTGATCATGGCGGACGAGGCACCCATCGGCCAGGTGGTGTCGAACCTGTGCATGAATGCCGTGAATGCAATGGGTGATGCCGGCGGTACGCTGACCATCGGGCTGACGACCGTCGAGCTGACCGAAGAGATGGCCCGGCGTGATCCCGGCTTGCGAGCCGGCGTTTTTGCGAAACTTACGGTGGCCGACACCGGTAAGGGAATCGCGGCCGACCATCTGGACAAAATCTACGAACCCTTCTTTACCACCCGCAAGCGTGAGGGCGGCACGGGGATGGGCCTGGCCATCATTCACGGTATTGTGACCGGCTACGATGGTGTCATATCGGTGAAAACCAAGGTGGGCAAAGGGACGGTTTTCGAAATTCTCTGGCCCGTAATCGAGGCTGAAAATGATGCCAGGAGTCCAGGTCAAGAAATCCGGCAACCGCTCAGAGCCGTTTGAACTTCGTCAGCGAATCAAACCCAGTATACCGAACAGAATTAAAAATATGGCCACGATATAGTTCAGCAGGCGCGGGATGATAAGGATTAAAATTCCGGCCACCAGGGCCAGAATCGGCTGAAAATCAATGTTAAGCGTCATGTCAACTCCTGATTGTTATGAAGGCTGTCGGCTGAGGGGCCGACTTTTTTAAAGGCAAACAAGAACGCGGCCAAGAATTTGCCCTCAAATGCGCTGGCGATTGCTGACACCGAATATCAGGGACAAAACCGAAAGCGAAAAGAAGATAAAGAATATTATTCTGGCTACCCCCGCGGCAGCGCCGGCGATTCCGGTATATCCGAATATGGCTGCGACGAGGGCTATGATAAAAAAGGATAGGGGATAGTAAAGCATGGGGCGTTTCCTCAATTTTAACATCAAATTTTGATCAGGGTGGTTTTAGGGATCCATTTGCGATTTTTGTCGGCACGTACCTGAATTCTAGAGCCAGGCTGCCTCGAATCAATCGCGGGGATATCTCAATTTATAGACGGGGAATCAAGAGGAAAATATGGTAAAGACCCCATTGTGTCGTATTTTCAACCCTATTTGACGAAGGAAATCAAAATAACGATGAGGGTGGGGAAAAAATGCCGGTGGGTTACTCGATGCCGGACGATTAAGTCAAGCTCAATATCCGGCGGGCCTCTTCGGGTCCCGCGATATCCCGTCCGAATTCACGGGCCAGGCGCACCATGCGTTCCACCAGTTGCTCGTTGGCGGCCAGCTCCCCCCTGCGATAATAGATATTGTCCTCGAGCCCCACCCGGCTGTGGCCGCCCATGAGGATGGCCATCGTGTTGATGGATAGCTGGGCCGGGCCGATGCCGGCTGCTGACCACGTGGAGCCGGGCGGGATGGTGTTTTTCATGTGAATCAGGTTTTC
>JBAPSB010000048.1:0-9934 GCA_049281435.1 Desulfobacterales bacterium | reverse complement strand
ATAAAAAATTCGGCAAAACAATTGCGGTTAAAGACTTTTCGCTAAATATTGCTGAAGGTGAATTCGTCGTATTCGTAGGGCCGTCGGGTTGCGGCAAAAGCACAACTTTACGCCTCATTGCCGGGCTCGAATCGATTACCTCGGGAGAAATCTTCATCGGTGAGCGGTTGGTAAACGATGTCCATCCAAGAGACCGTGATATTGCGATGGTGTTTCAAAACTACGCCCTTTACCCCCAGATGACTGTTCTCGAAAACATGAGTTTCGCTCTGCGAATGCGCAAATTACCCAAAAAGCAAATAGATGAAATCGTGCGGCATTCGGCCCAATTGCTGAGGATCGAAAACTTGCTTGATCGAAAGCCCGGCCAGTTATCCGGCGGTCAGCGTCAACGGGTGGCTTTGGGGCGGTGTATCGTTAGAAAACCGAAAGTTTTTCTTTTTGACGAGCCGCTTTCCAACCTCGATGCTAAACTCAGAATCGCCATGCGCGCCGAACTGCTTGAACTGCACCAGCGCTTAAATACTACAGTGATATATGTTACGCACGATCAACTTGAGGCCATGACCATGGGAGATCGTATCGTCGTTATGAAAGATGGTGTCATCCAGCAGGTCGATCACCCGGAAACGGTTTATGAGCGCCCCATCAATCGCTTTGTTGCCGGATTTATCGGATCGCCAACGATGAATTTTATTGAATGCAGGCTCTCGCGGAAAAATGGTGATTTTTCTGCTGCTACCGATACACTTCAATTGCGAATACCAAGTGAAAAATCAAAGGCAGCCGAAAAATACGTCGATCGCAAGGTGGTGCTTGGCATTCGCCCCGAGCATATAACCGATTCTGCAAGCCTGTCACAGCCGGATGCCAAACAAACTTTCATGGCAGCTGTTCGGGTTATTGAGAGTGCCGGCTCGGAAAAACTGGTTCACATCCGGACGGGCGAAGACGCCCTGGTGGCACGCCTTGATCCGCATGTTCGTCTAAAAACCGGTGACAACACCGTCTTCACGGTCCGAATGGAGTCGGCCCACCTTTTCGATATAGAAACCGGCCAAACTCTGTTTTGACGCGACTCGCAAGGTACATTTCGTTTTAAAGAAATAAAGTGAAAGGCAGGCAAATGAAAACAATCGGCATTATCGGAACCGGCGTCATGGGCTTGACCGTGGCTTTAAAGGCCATTGCCGACGGCTATGGGGTTGTCGCCTTCGACAGTAACCAGAAAACGTCGGAAAAGTGCCGGCATTTAGGGCTGGAAATGGTTCAAGATCCGGCGGAAGTGGGTCGCAAGGTCACTATCGTCCTGTTGTTTTTACCGGGACCAGATCAGGTGATTGACTGCGTCACTTCCGAGCGGGGGGTGCTGGATACGCTTCAACCCGGGGCCGTCATCGCCGACATGAGTACGATCGACCCGGAGACGACCATGCGGATGGCGGCGATGGCACTCAAAAAAGATGTCGGTTATCTGGATGCACCGGTTTTGGGCCGGCCGGCAACGGTTGGAAAATGGGCGATTCCCGTCGGGGGTCGCGAAGAGGATCTCACGGTCTGCCGCCCGGTATTCGAACTCGTGGCGGCCAATATTTACCACATGGGCCCGTCGGGCACCGGACACAAGGTTAAACTTTTGAATCAATTGATGTTCGGCGCCATCAATGCCATGACGGCGGAAATGATGGCCATTTCCGAAAAGGTCGGCATCGCTCCCCGGCTGTTGTATGAAACCATCACGGCCAGCCAGGCCGGAACGGTCAGCAATCTGTTCAAGGAGCTTGGCGCCAGAATCGCCGCGGATGACTACCGGAATCCGACCTTTTCGATCGACTTGCTGATCAAAGATGTGCACCTGGCGGTAGAAATGGCCAAAGGTCACGCTGCCCCGCCCCTTCTGGCGCGCAGTGTGGAATTTTTAAACGAGGCCGCCCGGGCACAGGGACTCGGTAGCCTCGACACCGCCGTGATGTGGAAGTGCTACCGCAAATTTTGGGATGCTGGCGATCCGGACCCAGAAGTAAAGTAAAAGCAGACACCATGATAACGATAGCAGCGCTGCGGCAAAGGCTCGCCGAACTCGAACGGGAGATCGCCGAAACCAAAAGGAGACTGCCGGCGCATTCGGTCAAACCGCCGGTGATGATGGATCTGCTGGCCCTGGAAGACGAGTACGATGCCATCCTGAAACAGATCGATCGGCTGAAAAAAGAGAACCAGGAAGCATGAAAAATGAAAAAAAACCGGAGTGTAAACGATGATCGTCGAACAGCTTGAAATCGGGGCCATGGACAATTTCAGTTACATCGTCGGCTGTGAGGAAACCCGCAAGGCCCTGGTCATCGATCCCGGCCGCGACGTCGAACGGATCGTGGCCGCGGCTCAAAAACACGGGCTCTCCATTGAATTAATCGTCAACACCCACGGCCACGGCGATCACACCGCCGGCAATGCCGCCTTAAAGTCCCTGACCGGTGCGAAAATCATCATCCATGCCCTCGATGCCGCCGGATACCCTGCGGCCGATGTGCTTTTAAAAGACGAAAAAACCCTGCAGCTGGGCAACATCACCTTCGATGTCATTCCCACCCCCGGCCACACCCCCGGCGGGATTTGCCTGTACGCGCAAGGGAACCTTTTCACCGGCGACACCCTTTTCGTGGGCGACAGCGGCCGCACCGACCTTGCCGGCGGCAGCCGATCGACTCTTGGCAACTCCATCCGCCGCCTGATGCAACTGCCCGATAACACCGTCATCTGGCCGGGGCACAACTACGGTCCCACGCCGACCTCGACCATCGCGTGGGAAAAACGCAACAATGTCAATGCCCGGGAATACGGCTATTACGTGGGAACGCTATAGCAAAAGCACCGATAATACAGTAATGGACATCATGCCTGTTTAATAACTCTAAAAACTCTTCGTAATCTTTTTCCGTCCTCACTGAATTTCGGGCCCCTTGATTTAAAATATTCCTCGCGCAATATTTGTAAGCCTTCAAGCCTTTCTTCACTTGATAGACTCTGATAATATGCGATATCAAAACCCCGAGCCGCTTCAAATGATCCGGCTTTGTTGACCCAAATCTTTTCCATATGATGAGAATACCATTCAGGAATGGCAAACGCAATCTGTTCCCGATTTAAAAATGGAAACGCCTACGATGGTGTAATCCGTATAGGGTACAATGCTTGAAAAAACCCGTTTTACAGAGATGCTGATCGCCGAAAACGGTCTGGACCGGGGCGGGTTCGACCACTGGGTATTTTGTCCCGGCATGCGGTTCAATTCACCCAAAAAATGGTGGGGCGATCACGGCCGGCGGGCTTATCCCCACGAGGGCGTGGATTTTTGCCTGTACCGGGACCGCGCTGGACAGGTTTGCCGCCTCGATGAAAACACCCGGCTTCCAGCGATGCACGACGGCACCGTGAAGGCCGTCTTCACGGACTATCTCGGCCGGGCGCTGATCATCGAACATGAATCCCCGCTGGTCGCGGGGGGCCGATTTTTGTCGATCTACGCCCACACGCGGCCGGCGGCCGGCATGCGGGTCGGGGCAGTCGTCCGGAAAGGCGATGTGATCGCCGCCATTGCCGGCACCGCCGGTTCCAAATCGGGCATTATTCCGCACTTGCACTTTTCGCTCGGCATCCCCGCCCCATCCTTTTCCTATGCCCCATTCACCTGGGATACCATCCAGACCCCGGAAATGATCACCCTGCGGGATCCCTTCCAGATCATGGACCGGCCCGGCCGGGTGCTCGATGCCGGTGATATATGCTGCCGCGAGCTTTAGGCGCGGCGGATCCTTTCCTCAATGTATTTATTTTCTTGAGAAACGATGGCAGAACGGGCATACGAGAGGAATTGGGCAATTTTTTATATCTTTGGATTAAATGACACAGGAGGACAGATGAAACTCGTCACACGTCTTGTCGGGATTATAATTTTTCTTATCGTATCCATAGACGCTGAAACCGGGAAGAGTTTCGACACCGGCGGCATTCTTGACAGCGCCAAGCAAATCATCGGCGGTGGCGCAGGCAACGGCATCGGGAATAGCGATGTTGTGAACGGACTAAAAGAAGCGCTCCAGAGGGGAACAGATTACGCCGTGGCCACCGTGTCGAAACCCAACGGCTATTACGATAACCCCTCCATCAAGATCCCACTTCCGGGGGAAGTCCAAAAGGTGGATAAGCTCCTGCGCACCGTCGGCTACGGCCAGAAGGTCGATGAGTTCGAAATGAGCATGAACCGGGCCGCCGAGAAGGCGGCACCGGAGGCCAAGTCGATTTTCCTGGATGCTTTGAGGCAGATGAGTTTCGAAGATGCACAGAAGATCCTTAAGGGCCCGGACAACGCCGCCACCGAATATTTCAAGGAAAAAACCTCCGGTCATCTTACCGAGGCCTTCAAACCGATTATAAAAAGTTCGATGAACTCAGTCGGTGTGACCCGGCAGTACGAAAATCTCAATAGTAAATTGTCCAGCATTCCGATGGGTGGCAAGCTGGGCTTCGATCTCAACCAATACGTCACCGACAAAAGCCTCAAAGGCCTTTTTTTAATGGTAGCGGTAGAAGAAAAGAATATCCGCCGGAACCCGGCGGCGAGAACGACGGACCTGCTCAAGAAAGTCTTCGGAAGCCGCTGAAACAGGCAACGCTTTCGTCTCTCTTTGAAAAATGGATGTGACAACAAAAGAATTTAAGATGATTGTGAAAAGGGAAAAATCAATCACCCGAGAGCTGAGTGCAGCAGTCGACTTTCTTGCGCCGCCGCTGCATAAAAATGATATGATAGCGAGAGCTTCTCATTCAGGCAACAACGAAGCAACGTCCCCCCGGACCCCAGGCAACAACGAAGCAACGTCCCCCCGGACCCCCTTCTGACAGCGGGGATTTGCGCATCAGACGCCTTACCGTCACCCAGGCCAACACCCCCACGCAGGCCAGTCCCGCCCAGAGAAGCTTCGAATCGCTGCATTTGCTGCTCATTTACCTGCCTCCCGAGCGAAAAACGTCAGCCTTTCACTGAAGATCCTGAAGCCAGGATACTCTCACCCCAAATCCGGACTCAGCCGCGGGCTCCCGATTCGTGTATGACAATCGGGCTGTTTATAGGAAAGTAAACATTAGTCAAGTGGGGGATCGTGCAGAACGTTCAGTTCAAATGAACAACAAGCGCGGCCGTTGGAAACATAAGTTTCGTCGAACGCGTATACGTTGAAACGGGAGCGGTGGTGATAGGAAAAAATATCTGCACCGTTCACCGGCAATGTTTATTACTTGCGGAAGGATTATGCCGTCTATAGGGCCGATTTTGATACTAAAAACGACGATATTGGACTTGAAGACACCCATCTTTGGCTGATTAATAATAATAAATCAATTAGTTAGCTTGGCCCGACCCCCAAACCCGGTCATTCCTCCTCGCCGTTCAGAACAGGCCGTGTGGAAGGCGACGGCACCGGCTCGGCGGCCGCCGCATCCAGACCGTGCCAATGAACAGCGCCGTCCACATCGCCCACGGCATTTTTGCCTTTGGTTTTCACATTGAACATGGCCTGATCCGCCCGGGCAAGAATGGCGGTAATATTGCCGGCGTCGTCGGGATAGGTCGATACGCCGAAGCTGGCCTGCAACCGGACGCCTTTTTCGACGTCGGCCAGGAAAATCGTGCGCAGCAGCCTGGCGCGGATCTCCTGGGCTTTTTGAACGGCTTGGACCTTGCCATGGCCGGGTAGCACGGCCACAAATTCGTCGCCGCCGTAAGCCACGCCGTAAGAGGGTTCGGCGATGCAGCCTTTCAGCACCGCGCCCACTTCCGCCAATGCCTGGCTGCCGTTGAGATGGCCGTGGGTGTCGACCACGCGTTTGAAGTTGTCGATATCGAAAAAGATCAGGGAAAAGGTGGTGCCACGGTGGCGGCCCTCGTCGACCAGCTCTTCCAGGGAGCGGTAGAGATAGCGTGTGTTGAACAGGCCGGTCAAATTGTCGTGCAGCGATAGATAACGGTAGTTTTCCTTGCTCAGCTTGAGTTCTTCCTCAGCCTTGATACGCTCGGCCATTTCGAGGCGTAGACGCCGGTTGACCTCCTCGATCGCTTTCTTGGACCGGTAGAGTTCCAGGTGGGTTGTAACCCTGGCCTGCAATTCAGGGCCGTTGAACGGCTTGCTCAAATAATCCATGGCTCCCATGGCGAACCCTTTGACGATGCTGTCGGTATCGTTCTTGGCCGTCAGGAAAATGATGGGCGTATCCTGGCTGTCCGGCCGGTCACGTATGTTTCGGCAGACTTCGAACCCATCCATCTGGGGCATCATGATGTCCAAAAGAATCAGGTCGAAGCGGTTGCTCTCGACTTGGGCCAGAGCCGTTGGGCCGTCCTGGGCAAAGGCGATCTGGTAATTATCGTTCTGCAGGATGCTGGCAACGATCTGGATGTTTTTGGGCACGTCATCAACGATGAGTATTTTGAAACGGTTAGGTTGGTTCAGGTCCATTGAGCGATTCCTTTTCTTTCTGCAGATAAAAGGATTTCAGCTGGGTGACGATCTGCGGATATCGGATCAACGCGCTGTTGACCTGCTCTACGTCGAAGGCCTTGACATGGGCACTCAGATCCGCACCGTACCGGCTCAGGATCGCCAGGGAGTGGAGATCGCCCAGGTCGCTTACCCGCCGGGCAAAGTCGTCGATCTCGTCGAAAAACAAGTTTTGCCGGGTAGCCGTCCAGCGCTGCATGTACTCGTTTTCGAGGAGTCCCAGGATCTGAGGAAAAAGCTCGAAGCGGGCGGGCGTCAGATCAGAGGCCGGCGTCTGCTGGGGTTCGCGCCGGCGGGCGGCATGACCGATGAAGCGCTTCAGCTCCCTGAAGAGAGCGGCTTCGGTGACCGGTTTGTCCAGAAAGCCTGAAAACCCCATAGCCAGCAGGGAATCTTTTTCTTCGCGCATGCCCGCAGCGGTGAGGGCCACCACCGCGATGGCCCGGGTCGCCTCGTCGCGGCCGATCAGTTTCATCGCCTCGGCCCCGTCCAGAACCGGCATGCGGATATCCATCAGGATCAGGTCCGGTTGGCGCTGTTTGGCCAGGCGCACGGCATCTTCGCCGTTTTCGGCTTCTATGACGGTCAACGGCGTGTGGGCCAAATACTCCTTGATCAGCAAACGGTTGACGGTCAGGTCATCCACGATGAGGATGCAGGCCGGGTCGAAGACGATATCCTCGGCCACCGTGCCGGGCAAGGCCTCGGGCTCGGCCGTCGCCGGCACTACCGACACGTGCGGGATGATGATCTGGAATCGGCTGCCTTTGTTTTCTTCGCTGTTAACGGTGATGGCGCCGCCCATCATCTCCACCAGCCGCTTGGTGATCGAAAGGCCCAGACCGGTGCCACCGAAGCGTTTTGTGCTTTGGCCGTCCTTCTGCTTGAAGGCCTCGAAGATGTCGGCGTGATACTGCGCCGGTATGCCGATACCCGTATCTTCGACCGCGATCGACAAGTCGATGCCTTCGCCGTCTGCGGAATCCCGCTTTTGAACCTCGATGCGCACGAAGCCCCTTTCGGTGAACTTGACGGCGTTGCCGACCAGATTGAACAGGATCTGCTTCAGGCGTACCTCATCCAGGATCAGGCAATCGGGGATATCCGTGGAAAAGTCGATCAGCATTTCGATGTTCTTCACAGCGGCTTGCGCGGTGAACATCTTGTAAACCTCGTCGAATAAAGTGCGCGGTCTGACCGGCTCGTACTCGAGTTCCATCTTGCTCGCTTCGATTTTGGACAAATCCAGGATGCCGTTGATCAGGCTCAACAGGTTCCGGCCGCTGGAACTGATGGATTCCAGGTAGTTCTTCTGTTTGGGATCGGTGATCAAAGGCTTGAGAAGATCGGCGAAACCGAGCACGGCGTTCATCGGCGTGCGAATTTCATGGGAGATATTGGCAAGAAATTCGCTTTTGGCCCGACTGGCCGATTCGGCCGCCTCCTTGGCGGCTTGAAGCATTTGGTTGGTTTCGCTCAACGCCATCGTGCGGGCGGACACCTGTTCTTCCAGGTGTTCGCGGTATTCCTGGAGTTTTTGATCGCGGGACTGGAGCGCGGCAAGCATCCCGTTGAAGGCATCGATCAACACGCCGATTTCATCCTGGGAGCTTTTCTGAACCCGGACCGAAAAATCTTTTTGTTCGGACACCGACCCGACCACCTGGGTCAGACTCAGGATCGGCCGGGAGATCACCTTCTGGAGCGAAGCGGACAACAGCCAGGCGATCAGGAATGCAGCCGAAACGATGATCCCGAATATGGCCACCGAGGCGTATATCTCCCTCTTGGTGCCGCTCAGATCGTATTGGATGCAAATCGTGCCGATGACTTTTTCTTCCTGAAGAATGGGGTTGAACACCAACAGGTAGTTGCCGTCAAAGTATTGGCCGGGCTCCCGCAAGGCGGGAATGGAAAGATGCTCTTTAACGTCCTGGCGGATGAACACGGCGAACGGCTGTCCGTCGCGATCGAAGATACAGGACAGCACGACATATGGCTTGGCGCTGAGGGCTGCCAGGTTGTTTTCCGCTGTGCCCCGATCGTTGAAAACGATAGCCCCGATGCTGTTGTCTCCGATCACCTGGGCCAGACTGGCGAGATCGCTGCGCAGGTTCTTGCGTGTCTTGGTGATGTCCCTGAACATCAGGGCCGCGGAAGCAAACAGCAGGGCGATGCCGCTGGTGAGCATGATGATCAATTTCAGCTTCCATCGGATCGAAACATCCCGTAAGGCGCCCATTTTACTTTTGCTCCTCCCTGTAAATCTGTGCGGAGCCTAGTAGTTGCGAACTAATCGTCAATCCGGCCCTCTTGGCGGCATCGATATTGATTTTGAAGCGCAGGCGATTTCCTTCCTCGAAGAAATTGATGATGCCGCCCATCTGGGTGAAGCCTTCGATCTCGCCGATGGTCAATATGCTGCGTTCCCGCGCAATGCCGAGAAGCTTCTGGACCAGGCTTCTGTCCTGGGTGG
Source organism: Desulfobacterales bacterium (assembly GCA_049281435.1). Classification (GTDB taxonomy): domain Bacteria; phylum Desulfobacterota; class Desulfobacteria; order Desulfobacterales; family SG8-13; genus JARFQH01. Next base: position 904 of record JBAPSB010000048.1, on the reverse strand, counting down.
CGATATAGAGGATGTGGCTGGCGTCGAGGCAACTCTCCTGTGTGTAAGGGATGACCTTGATTTTTCTTCCCCTGATGGTCTGATCGTTCAATTTGAACAGGGCGTCTGCTGCGGCCGGCGTATCGGACACAAAGCACAGGACCAGGTCGTCGTCCTTGTCCTTGAAAGCCGCCGGGGGCCAGGAGACGAAATTCGCGAAGTTGTAAATGAAACCGGTTTTGACGTCATATTCACTGCCGGTAAGGGGACCGCCCCAGACCAACGCCGGTTGGAAGATCAACAGGCAGAACAGGAGTGACACGACGACCCGCGCGGCGCCGTTTTTTCTCGTGTGCCATTTTCCGAGAAATGCTGCCATCGGGCGGATCCTTAAAAATTCCAGTCGATCTTGCCGTAGACGCTGCGTTGGACCTCTAGCGTCGTGAACTCCGCATGTCCCTCTTCCAGGAGATTCTGCCCCACCAGGGACAGTTCCAGTTTCGGGAAGGGGCGCCAGGCCAGCCGGGCATCCATGACCGTGTAGCTGTCGATGTTCCTTTCCGGCAGGCTGCTGACAAAGCGGAGTGCCACATCGAAATCGATCTGTGGTGTCACGAACAGGAATGACCGGATCGAGAACACGTTGCGCGGATTGACACCCTTGGAGAGGAGCTCGGCGATGTTCGTTTCAGCGACCAGATTTTTGTCGATTTGCGTGTTCAGGTAGGTATAGGCGGCCCCCAAACGCCACTTGGGCATGACCTGCCAATCGGCGGCAACCTCCACTCCATAGGCTCGTCCGGTGGCGTTGTTGGCGTAGGTCAGGTCGTACGGACCGGTCGGTGGAGTGCCGGAGATCTGCTCGAGGCCGATCAAGTCATCGTAGTCATTGTAAAACAGAGCAACATCGAACCACAGGGATGGC
>JBAPSB010000047.1:0-28952 GCA_049281435.1 Desulfobacterales bacterium | reverse complement strand
AATTGATCTTCTCCAGCGCCATCTCAACGGACGCTTTGAACTCGGCACCGTTTTTGGCGGACGGTCCCGTAAAGGGGCCCAGAACGCCTACCTTGAGCACCTTGTCCGCCGCCAGTGCGGCGCCGGCAAACATTGCCAGTACGGTAACCATCACGACACTTACGATCAGCTTCCTTCCTCTCATGGGTTTCTCCTTTGGGGTTGGGGGTTGGCCTTCTTGGCTAAGCGTAAAACCGTAACACCTGCATGAAGTCGATTCATTTCCAAGCAATACCATACCGCAGTAAATGATTCCACTTCATTGTGTACACGCGACCTATAAAATTCAGAAACCTGCTTTTCTTTAAAATCTTATGGTTGCAGGACCCAATAAAGCTGCCATCTGTTTTGCTGCATCCGACCGGGAAAACCGGGTCGGGGATGAAGATGCATTGCGCCCGCAGCATCGGCAGGACATTGATTCCGCGGCGGCAGCCATAAGGTGAAGAAAAAGGCGTCGGCCTGGGGCAAGATAGCTACCCCTCGAACATTTTGTCGCGAAACGCCTGGATGTAGTTCGTGCAGAAGTCGTCCCGGCCGGCCAGGGCCTCGGCCGCGATGATGCCGGCCATCATCTTCTTGTCCAGCGGGTTCATGATCGCCCCGTCCAGGCCCTTGGCAACCGCCATGACCATAAAAGTCTGGTTCAGAAATTTCCTGGCCGGCAGCCCGTAGCTGATGTTCGAAAGCCCGCAGGCCGTGTGAATGCCTTTAAACGTCTTCATGATCTCTGCGATGGCGTTTAAAAATTCCACCCCGAAGCTGCCGTTCACCGACAACGGCTGCACCAGCGGGTCCACGAAGATGTTTTCAAGCTTCACGTCGTTTTCAAGCAGCCCCCCGACCAGCTTCTCGGCCACCTTCATGCGGTCCGCCACCGTCTGGGGCATCCCCGCATCGCTCATGCAAAGGGCGATCACCTTCATCTGCGTGCCGGCGATGATCGGCATCAGCTTCTCGTAGCGCTCCTTTTCGAGCGAGATCGAGTTGATCAGCGGCGTTCCCCGATGGACGGCCAGGGCCGCCTTGAGCGCCTCGGGGTCCGGGCTGTCGATCGCGCAGGGCTTGTCCGTCACCTGCTGCACGGTTTCCACCAGCCACCTGAGGTGCTCGGGCTCCCGGCCCACGAACACGCCCGCGTTGACGTCGATGTAGTCCGCGCCCGCTTCGGCCTGCTCGCGGGCCACCTGCTGGATCGCCCCGGCATCCCTCTCCTCGATGGCCGCCTTGATGGCCTTGCGGCTGGCATTGATCAGCTCTCCGATGATGATCATGGTGTGCTGCCCCCCTTCTAGGCTTGTGCCACGATTTGCTTGATCAGCTTCACCGCCCCGGGGGCATCGGCACTGTAGCCGTCCGCTCCGATCGCATCGGCAAACGCCTGGGTCACCGGCGCCCCGCCCACGATGGTCTGCACCGCAAGGCCGGCTTCCTTGACCGCCCTGACCGTGCTGTCCATCGCCGGCATGGTGGTCGTCAACAGCGCCGAGAGCCCGATCACCCGGGCGTTCTTCTCCGCCGCGGCCTTGACGAAGCGCTCGCTGCTCACGTCCACCCCCAGGTCCACCACCTCGAAGCCGGCCCCTTCGAGCATCATCGTCACCAGGTTCTTGCCGATGTCGTGCAGGTCCCCCTTGACCGTGCCGATCACCACCGTGCCCCGGCTCCGGCTCTGGCCGGCGCTCAGGTGCGGCTTGAGGATCTCCAGGCCCGCCTTCATCACCTGAGCCGCCTTGAGCATCTCGGGAATGAACAGGTCCCCGGCGCTGAAGCGCTCGCCCACCACATCCATCGGGGCGATCAGCCCCTCGTTGAGAATCGTGGCGATGTCCGTGCCGCCCTCGATTTCCGCCCGGGTTTGGGCCTTTACCGTCGCCTCGTCATAAGCCAGTATCGCATTGAAAATGTCCTGGACTGCCATGTGCCTCTCTCCTTTGGGTATGGTTAGCCGTTAGATTCGGACAGACCATCAGGGAAATTGTCGTCACCCCGGAAAAACCGGAGTTTTTTTAAATGCTACTTGCCGTATTTTTTTTCGATGTACTTCTCCAATTCGCGCAGGACGTCGCCGGGCAGGCCGGGCTCCTGGTAGTTCGCCAGAATTTCCTTCCATTTGCGGTTGGCCACCTTTTCGATGGACTCCCCGCCCTTTTCCTTCCAGCGGTCGTAGGGCTCTTTCTGCTCCATGATGGGAGCGTAAAGCTCCTTGCGGAAGTTTTCGAAGGTGTGCGCGTTCGTCAGGTACTCGCCGCCCGGCCCCACCTGGGCGATCACGTCCAGGGCCATTTTTTCAGGATCGGCCTTCTCCCCGCGTTTGATGCGTTTGCACATGCCGCAGATCTCATCGTCGATGACGAATTTTTCGTAGGACGCCACCATGTAGCCTTCGAGGATCCCGGCCGAGTGCAGCACGAAGTGAACGCCGGACACGGTGGCCATGAGCTGGCTCATCATGGATTCCATCGCGGCCTGGGCATCGGGCAGTTTGGAATCGGTAATGGCTCCGCCCCCTCTGCTGGGGATGCCGTAGAATCGGGCCATCTGGGCGGTGGCGGCCGTGTTCACCGCCATCTCCGGCGCTCCGATGCTCAAACTGCCGTAGCGCATGGCGGTGGCCGAGGAGGACCCGGAGAAAACCACCGGGGTGCCTTCCCGGATCAGCTGGGTCAGCACGATACCGGCCAACACTTCCGCATTTTGAACTATCAGGGTGCCCTCCATCGTGACCGGTGAGGTGGCCCCGGCAATGGACAGGGAGGAGATCAACTGGGGCATGCCGGTTTTGGCATATTCCATGATGGCGCCGAGCATGCGGTCGTCATAGGCCAGGGGCGTGCGGGTGCACAGGATGCTGATCATGGGCATCTTCTCCGCCAGCGCCGCTTCCGTGCAGCCGAAGAGGATGGCCGCCAGCTCGATGGTTTCCCGGGCCGCCTCGGCGCCGATGGCCCCGCCCATGAAAGGCTTGTCGGAATAGCGCATGGAGGCGTACATCATTTCGGCATTGCGCCGGGCGTGGGGGATGTCGTTGGGCTCGGCCATCATGCCGCCGGTGATGTCCATGCTCCGGCTGGCATGGGAAAGCTTGACAAAGTTGGTGTAATCTTCCAGGGTGGATTCTCTGCGGCCGCGATCGAGATCACAGACAAAGGGGGGGCCGTAACAGGGAATGTAGGCGATGCTGTCGCCGCCGATCACCACGTTCTTCTCCGGGTTGCGCGCCTGCAGCGTATACTCGGAGGGCGCCTTGGCCACTTGCTCCATTACCATCTTGGGTGACAGGAAGACCCGCTGCCCCTCCACTTTGAAGCCGGCCTTTTTGAACACATCGACGGCCGGGGCATAGCCGAAGTCTACGCCCACCGTCTCCAGCACGCGCAGGGTCGCTTCGTGAATCCTCTGAACATCATCGTCGGTAAAATACTCAAACCGCTGCATCGGGGTTCCTCCTCATCCTCAATCGGTTTCACACTCGGTAGCGGCCTTCACTGCGGGGCAGGGTCCTGCAGGACACTCTCACACGCCCGCCTGAAACCGCATGCACAGAATTTGTCGGTATTCGATTTGACACACATCATTACTAATGCCGTCCCCGCATGAATGCCCCCCGGGACGCGGTCAACCCCTCTTCGAAACGGCTCAGCCGCAGCGGGTTGTCTGCGGGCTTCATCCGGCCGGTGATCAGATCGCAGGTCCAGCGGCCGGCCGCCGCCGACAGCATCACCCCCGGCCAGTAAGCACAGTTGAGATAGAAGCCGGGAATGCCGTTCACCGGCCCGATCAGAGGCTGATCGTCGGGCGAATGCACGTATTGCCCGGCGTAAACCGACAAGTCTTCCTGCTTCAGGTCGTTCACCACATCGGACCAGAAGGGGCTGAGGCGCGAGACCATCTCCAGCGTAAAGGCCGGGAAATCCCAGTCTGCCTGCGGATCTTCCATGGGGTCGCTCTTCTGCTCTTCGGGGTCGTGCCAGCCGAGCAGGGCACCGCCGGTTTCGGGTCGCCAGTAGGAATCGTTGTCCACATCCATGATCAGGGGAGCATCCCTGGGAATTTTGGGGTGAGGCGCCACGAATACGCGCTGTCGACGCATCTGGTAAATCGGCAGATCCAGTCCCACCCAGCGGCCCACCGCAATGGCAAAGGGCCCGGCCGCATTGACCACTACTCGTGTATTGATCCGACCCCGATCGGTCAGCACGGCATAAACGCCCCGCGCGTCTTTTTCGATTCCGAGTGCCCGCGTACGCACGAAAAACCGCGCATGGTCGGATGCGCGGGCGAACCCCTGGGTCACCTCGTGGGCGGAAAACCAGCCGTCTTTGGCCCGGTAGGTACCGGCTTTGATCTCGGGGTTGAGCCAGGGCCAGCGCTTGAGGATCTCGTCGCGGGCAAGGCACTCGGAGTCGGTCACGCCAACCTCGTGATATCCCGCGACCGCGTCCCTCATCTCGGCCACCTTCTGCTCCGCGGTAGTCAAAAAAAGGTAGCCGCCGTGATGCAGGTCGATTTGATAGCCCTCCAGGCCGGTCACTTCGGCAAAATTCTCCCACACCGTGATGGACTCTTTGGCCAGAGCCGCCATGGCCGGTTCGGTGAACTGGGCCCGGAAGGACTCGATGGACGCCGTCGTGGTCAGCGTGGACAGTCCGTCGCGCATCTCCACCAGGATGGTCGACAGACCGGCGCGGGAGAGCCAGAAGGCCGTGGCCACTCCAATGATGCCGCCACCGATGATCACCGCATCGGCCTTCTCTTGACCGAAGTTCTCAGGAGTCAATATTTTCCGCATGACAGAGACCTCTCAGACGCGCACGTTATGATCTTCCAACCCCCAGCTCTTCCCGGGCAAAACGGATACTTTCGACCACCGCCGCATACTCCCGGCGCCGGGCTTCTTCGGAACCGTCCGTGCCCGGGTCGAATTCCAGCAACATGGTAAGAGTGCCTTTCCTAATGCAACAGCCCTTCGGCGAACAGTACGTCGGCCACATCCGCAAGGCCTAAAGCAACCAGGGTGTCCTTGGTGGGCAGGCCATTATCGTCCCACCCCCGGGCCTCGTAGTACCAATCCAGCAGGCGGTCCAACTTCGCCCGGGAGAGATAGTAGCCCTGACTGGGACCCGTCGGAACCGGTTCGGTTGAGAACCGCTCGGGCGGGTAATCCCACTGGCGGCCGAACCCCTTGATTTCACGCATGGAGATGACCCGGGTCAGGTTCCAGATGCGTTCGGAGACCTTCAGCAATTCATCCCAGCCGAGCTTGCGGCCCGTGATGACGCCAAACAGGCTTTCGTAATTCTCCAGTTCGAAGCCCAATTCCATGTACTGGAGCCGGCACACGCCGAGGACGTCGAACAATGGACGGGTGTGCTGGGAATCGATGACATACCTGGCGCAGTCGGCCTTGATCCGGGCCTCGGGCTGCTTCTCGACCTTGCCGCCGCCGCTGACCAGTTCGTGGACGCTGGTCCAGGACCCGGCCAGGTCATGACCCAGCACCCAGGCCCGGGAGTGGTGGGCGCCGATGTCGGCGGTCATGTAAGCCAGCATCATGGAAGGCGCGTTACGACACTCGTAGCCGGTCCACTCCAGTCCTTTGACATGAATAGCAAAGGCTTCGGATCCCTGGCCGGTCTTTGCGGATGCCCGCTTGACTCCTTCGGCCAGCAGATCGCCGATGCCGTCCCGGGCCACTATTTTTTCCAGCAGAAATTGGACCGTCTCCAGGTCGGCAAACCGCACCGGCCGGCCGATCTGCTGCGGGGTGAAGATGCCCTTTTCGACGCACTCGATCGCCCAGGAGATCACTGCGCCGGCCGATATGGTGTCCAGGCCCAGTTCGTCGCACAGGTAGTTGGCATAAGCCACCTCCTCGATGGTCTCGAGCGCGCAATTACCGCCGAAAAGAGCGATGGTTTCGTATTCGGGGCCTTCCACATAAGCCGATCCCAATGCGGTTTTCGTATGACCGTACTTTCCGCACGGGGTCGGACAGCAGTAGCAGCCTTTATCGGTTATTTTGAGCCGCTCCATCACGGCCTTGCCGTTGATGGCCTGGTAATGGTCGGAAAACGACGTCTGAAAATTACGGGTGGGAAAGACCCCCATTTCGTTGGTCCAGTTGGTGATGCCGGCCGTCCCTTCCGGGGTCCACTCCTTGAAACCGGGTTTGGAAAATACTTTCCGGTAGGCATCCTTGCCGGCGGCGTAAGCCGCCTGGGCGTCGAATACCGGCAGACGGCCGGTGCCCTTGACGGCAATGGCCTTGATGTTTTTAGATCCCAGCACGGCCCCCAGCCCGGTGCGCCCCGCCTGACGCCCGAAGTCGTGAGAGAGGCAGGCATAGCGCACCTTTTTCTCGCCGCCCGGACCGATGGTCAGAATTTGAAAATCCTTTCCCAAATCGGTTTTCAGGTTCTTTTCGGCGGTCAACGCGCCCTGGCCCCAGTATTGGCCGGCCGGCCGGATTTCCACCCGGCCGTCTTCGATGAACAGGTAGCAGGGACCATCCGCTTGACCGGTGAGAACCAGCCCATCGTAGCCGGCGTACTTCAGGGCCGGCCCAAAATGCCCACCCATGTTGCTGTCGGCATATCCGCCGGTGGCCGGCGACTTGGTGCCGAAGTGGGTCTTGCCGCTGGCCGGCAGAAAGTGTCCGGAAAGGGGCCCGGTGGCCACGATAAAAAGGTTCTTTTCATCGAACGGGTCGATTCCACGAGGCAGTTCGTCAAAGAGCAATTTGGCCACGAAACCGCGCCCGCCGATGAATCGTTCCACCAAATCCTCATTTAGCGGTTGCTTTTCGATACTCCCGGTAGCGAGGTTGATTCTGAGCAGGGTGCCTGCATATCCGAACATAACCTCAACCTCAATAAGTTGGTCAGGCCGACAGCTTCTCGATCTCGGCAATGCTGGGCTCGGGGCGGCCGACCGCTTAGAGTTTTCTATGGTTTCGCACCGTTTCCGGCGCCATGGAAGCTATTGTCAATCGAATCGTCTTTCATCCAGCGCTGCCCTACCTTATCGACATCGACGTTTTTCCGGTGACCATTTCCGGCATGATAATGGCACCGCGGGGGCAGATTCGCGCGCAAGCGCCGCACAGGTTGCACTTGGTCGGACACCCTGAATCCGGCGGCGGCGCCATCATCACTCCTGCGGGGCACACCTCCACGCAGGTCATGCAACCGGTGCACAAGTCCTCGTCCACATGGTAAACACCGGAATCCATGACGATGGCCCCCACCGGGCAGTTGTCGGCACATTCACCGCATTGAGTACAGAAATGGATCCGGTAATCCCCCGGGGCGGGAAATCGGCCCTCGATCCGCAAAAGCGCCCGGCTGGGTTGAACGACGCTGAAATTCTCCAGCGCACAGGCTAATCGGCAGGTCCCGCAGCCGGAGCAGTAGTTGTGAATGATCGTTGGCATCATGGATGGCACTTACCGGTTGGAGAATTGAGCCCAACAGCTGAATCGAAAACCCATGCAATTACGGGGCTGGCCTATCCCGAAAAAATAAGCGGAAGGGGGGTCGATCGCCGATCGCTGCTATTTTGAATTTCTTGGTTCAAACCCGCTCACCTATTGATGAAAGAATTATTTCAATATGTGTGCCAAGCGGTGAGAGGTGCTTTACAGGGTTGAAATCAATGAAGAATGTTTATTTAATGGTGCCGGATCACTTGCACGTGGGCTGGACAAATATGTCCGATCACTGGGGTAAAACCCGTGCAACTATCCTAAACTTTTACACTATTGATGTAATACGGACATTGTTGTCTTAATTTACGACTATTTTATCCCCAGCGATTTCATTTTCCGCTGGAGGGTCTTGGTGGTGATATGAAGCGCTTCAGCGGTCCGGCAGCGATGCCAGCGCGACGCGTCCAATGCGGTGATGATGATCTTTTTTTCCAGGTTCTCGATCCGCTCGCGCAGCCCGATGCCGGTTCGAAGAAACGGCTCCGATAGAGCATCATCGGCACCCGCGGTCATGGATATCTGTCCCATCAGGTCCAACTTGCCCAGGGTAATGTAGGTATGAAGAGCACTTTGCAATTCGCGGACGTTACCCGGCCAGCTGTATGTTTCCATGGCATCGCGGACCGCTGCCGGCAGGCTGCGCGATTCCTTGCGGCCTTCGTTCAACCGGGATAGAAAGTGATCGATCAGCAGGGGAATGTCCTCCTTGCGCTGCCGTAACGGGGGCAGCTGGATCGGCAAAATTCGAATCCGGTAGAAAAAATCTTCGCGCATGCGACCTTCCTGCACCATTTTGACAAGATCGCGATTGGTGGCGGCAATGACCCTGAAGTCACTCCTGACGAGCTTGATACCGCCGAGCGGGCTGTAGGCCGAATGGTCCAGTACCCGCAGCAGCTTCACTTGCATATTCTGGGGTATCTCCCCGATTTCATCGAGAAAAAGCGTACCGCCGTCGGCCGAGTCCAGAAATCCGCCCTTGTCCGAGTTGGCTCCGGTAAATGCCCCCTGCCTGTGGCCGAAGAACTCCCGCTCCATCAGGTCCTTGGGAATGGCCGCACAGTTGACCGGCACGAAATCGCCTCCCTGCCGATCACTCAAATTGTGGATGGCACGGGCCACCAGCTCTTTACCCGAACCGGATTCGCCAAAAACAATGACGCTGGCATCACTGGCGGCCGCCTTCAGGATCAGGTCGTAAACTTCCTGCATTTTTTGACTTTTACCGATGATGTCACCGAACCGATACCGCTCGCTGATTGACGACCGCAGGCGCACGTTTTCCTTGCGAAGGTCCAGTTCCACCTCTTTGTAGGCGGTCACATCGCTGATGAATCCTTCCAGGGCCACCAACAGGTCGTCGTCATCGAAGACGCCCTCACCCTGCTCCCAGACCCATTTAACTTCGCCACCGGCCGTTCGGATGCGGTAAATGAAGCTGAAGGGGCGCTTCCTGGCGACGGATTCGCGCACCAGCCGCAGCATATTCTCGCGATCCTCCGGAATAACGATCCGATGGAAGGCATTGGGCCCCTTGTCCAGCAGCTGTTGGGGGTCGAACCCCAACAGCCGCTGGCTGCCTTGGCTGGCGAATTCCATCGTGAAGGACTCATCGGCCCGGCAGCGGTAAACAATTCCCGGCAGGTTGTTCATGAGTGTCGTCAGGCGGCGCTCACTCTCGATGAGAGCATTCTCCGCCCGCTTTTTCTCTGTAATGTCAAAAGAGAGGCTGAGTTTTGAAACAGTGCCGTCCGAATGGAAAATGGGGGTGGCCATGTTGTAATACCACCGCCCGGTAAAGGGATTCTTGAACTCCCAGCGGGCCGTCTTGCCGTGAAAGACCCCCTGTTCCGGGCACCACGCGCAGATGTCATCGTTACCGTACAGAGCCTTGTGGCAGGGTTCCCCGACCGGGTCCCTTTCCAGCTGCGCCACCACCTGCCGGTTGACGAATTCGATGCGGTTGTCCGGTGAGCAGACATACACCATGCCGTCGAAGGCTTCGACAATGGCCTCGAAGTAAGATAACCGGTTTTGGTCTGATGCCTTCATGTCACTCGGCCAGTTCAGATTCAAGATCACTTATATTCGCAGGCGTACACATTGAACAGAATGTCGTTTTCCAGGTACATCTGCTCCAGCTTTTCCTGATGTTCCTTGAGCTGCGGGTGCTGCCGGTTCACCAATTCCAGCACCAGGTAGTTGATGATGCAAAAGATAGTGGTCGGATACCCGATCAGCGGAATGGAGCGCGATGGCGCCACCAGCGAGAGATGGGCAAAGGGGATCACCGGGCACAGGGTGTTGTCGGTGATCACCAATAGGCTGTGCTGAAGCCGGCGGGCGACCTTGCCCAGCTTGATCAGTTCATTGGGGTAGCGCGAGGTCGTGACGAGAACCACCAGGCTGTTTTCGGGCGCATTGGTAAGCCAGTCGATCGCCGTGCTGTCGCTGCCTTTTAAAATGTGAACCCCCCGGCGCACTTTGGTCAGCGACCAGCCCAGGTAATAGGCGAAGGTGTAGGAAACCCGAGAGCCAATCACATAAACGGTGGCGCTGTCCCTGAGATGCTCCACGATCCGGTCCAGTACTTTCATGTCGATGGTTTCGTAGAACTGCCGCAGGTTGTTCATCTCTTCGAACACCACCCGGTGCAGCAGATCGGAGCCGGGCCCTTTCATTCCCGGCAGGTCCACCCGGTCCGGCAGGGTCAGACCCGAATCCACGAAGTCCCGCAAGGCCTGGAGGAATTCTCCATACCCGCTGTAGCCCAACTGCCCCACGAACCGGACAACCGTGGCCTCACTGACCCCGCAGGCATCGGAAAGCTCCCTGGTGGTCATGAAAACCGCCTTGCGGGGATTTTGAATAATGTAACTGCCAAGGATCTTGCCTTTGGGAGTCAGCGTGTTTATACGGGTCACAATGCCCTTGATCACCGGATGTGCCTGTGAATCATTCATCGTTGGTTCCTCTGCACGGGCCGTAATGAAAAAATAATTTCATTCTGCCCAACCATGTTTAACCTATCTTTTTTAATGGCCTTATTACTATACACCTGGGTTGTCAAGAACAATAAAAAATTTTTACAGCCCATTTTTACTTTTTTATTGACATGTTTTGTTTCATTCGTATACCATCCCCCGGCAATTGGAAGTTCGGTGACTAGTTTCACCCACTCACTTTTTATTTCTAACCATGCAGGGAGAGCGTATGTTCGGGAAATCCAAGTCTCTGTGGGGCAACAAGCCCGGATTGAAGTCCAGCTACGATGCGGTGATCATCGGCGGCGGTCTTCACGGGCTTGCCACGGCTTACTACCTGGCAAAAGAACACGGCCTCACGGATGTTGCCATCGTTGAAAAACGCTTCATCGGGTTCGGCGGGGCCGGCCGAAATACGGCGATCGTGCGGGCCAACCAGCGGACGCAGTACAACGTCCCGCTCTACAAGGAAGCGCTGGACCTCTGGCCGGTGCTCACCAAAGAGCTGGACTTCAACCTCATGTTCAACAACTGCGGCAACCTCAACCTGATGCACAGCGAAGCGGCCATGAAGGCGGCGCGCATGACCATCGCCACGGCCCAGTTCCACGGCGTCGAGAGTCACCTGATCGATGCCAAACAGGCCAAAGAGATGGTTCCGGCCCTGAACATCTCCGAAGATATCACCTTTCCCATCCACGGGGCCATGTACCATCCCCCGGGCGGCATCGTGCGCCATGACGCCGTGGTCTGGGGCCTGGCCAAGGGGTGCGCCCGACACGGGGTGCACATCCACCAGCAGACCGCAGCCACCGCCATCGACACCGAGGACGGCAAGATCACCGGCGTGCGGACCTCCCGCGGCCGCATCCGCACTCCCCGGGTGCTGGTGAGCGCCGGCGGCTACAGTGCCGGCCTGATATATGAGATGCTGGGCATCAAGCTGCCCATCGCCGTGCTCACGATTCAGGCCATGGTCACCCAGCCGCTGAAACCGCTGCTCGACCACGTGGTTTCTTCCGGTGCCTACCACTGCTATGCCAACCAGACCCTGAAGGGCGAGATCGCCACCGGCGCCAACATGGACCAGTGGCCCAACTACACGACCCAGAACACGGCCCATTACATCAAACACCAGGCCGAGGCCCTGTCCGACTGGCTGCCCTGCCTGCGCGGGGTTAAGTTCATGCGCATCTGGGGCGGCCTGGCCGACATGACCCCGGACATGGCGCCCATAATGGACGGCAACGACCCTGTCGAGGGATTTTACATGGACTGCGGCTGGGGCTATTTCGGTTTTAAATCGTGCTGCGCCGTCGGCAAATACATGGCCGCCTACTTGGCCACCGGCAACTGCCCGGACATGCTCAAGCCGTTCACCCTGCGTCGCTATGAAAACCACCGCTTGATGGGTGAAACCGCCGAGCTGGTCAGCTACACGCCGAACAACTAATCGGATGGGCGTCGACGCTCACCGGATGGTCGATGCCACAACAGCGATAGTCACTAAGGAGATTATACAATGGCCCTAACGCTTACCTGCCCCGTCTGCGGCAAACGCAACGGTTACGAGTTCCGCTATGGGGGCGAAGACAAGGGACCGCGCCCGGCCGAAGAGGGTCTGACTCCCAAGGCCTGGTGTGAATATGTCCATATGAACAAGTGCACGGCCGGCGTCCAGAAAGAGTGGTGGGTTCACCGCGATGGATGCGGCTCCTGGTTCACCACCTATCGTGACACGACCCGCAACCTCGAAGTGGAACAGCCGGAGGCGCGCAAATGAAAAGACTCACCAAATTGCCGACCCTCCGGATCGACCCCGCGCAGAAACTGGCCCTGAAGCACCGGAGAAACACCTTTTATGGGGCGGCCGGAGATACCGTTGCGACGGCCCTATTCGCCAATGGCGTCCGGATTTTTGGACGCAGTCTGAAATATCACCGCCCGCGCGGGCTCTACAGCCTGGATGGCGAGTGCAGCAACACCTGCATGGACGTCGACGGCGTTCCCAACGTGCGCACCGAAAACTTGCTGCTCAGGGACGGCATGGTGGTCAGGGAGCAGAACGTCAAAGGCTCGGCGGATCATGACTGGCTGTCTTTTATCGACAAGCTGGACTGGATGATGCCGGCCGGTTTCTATTACAAAACCATGCACAAGCCCGCCGCCATCTGGCCCGTTGCCATGAAGCAGATCCGCAAGACCGCCGGTCTGGGCGTCATTTCGGCCGACTACCAGATGAAGGGCCGGTATGACGAAATGTATGTCAATGCCGAAGTCACCGTCATCGGCGGCGGCGCCGCCGGCATGACCGCCGCCCTGTCCGCCGCCGAGTCCGGCCTGCGGGTGGTGCTGCTGGAATCCCGCCCGCATCTGGGCGGATGCTTCGACTATCGGACCAGCACCACCGGCGACGGCACGCCCCTGTACCAGCGCGCCCGCGCCCTGGCCGCGAAGGTGGAACAGGCCGCTAACATCCGGGTGTTCAAGCACACCTCGCTGGTGGGAACATACAGCAACAACCTCCTTACCGCCTTCCAGGTGGGCAACGCCGGCGACATCTTCGCCGAGCGCTACATCGAGATCCGCTCCGGGAGCGTCGTCGTGGCCACCGGCTGCATCGAACGCCCCCTTATTTTCGACCACAACGAGCGCCCGGGCGTCATGCAGGTGGGCTGTGCCCAGCGCCTGGCCCGCACCTACGGCTTGCTGCCGGGCAGCACGGCGGTCTTCTCCGTGGGCCATGACCTGGGTCTTGAAGCCGCCGTCGACCTGTTCGACCTGGGGCTTAAAATCATCGGTGTGGCCGACATCCGCGAAGACGGCCAGGACCCCGAGCTGCTGCGGGCTTTGGCCGATCGTAAAATTCCGCTCCTCGAAGGCTGGGTGGCGGCCGAAGCCCACGGCTCCCCGCAGGTGGAAAAGGTCACCCTCTCCACCGTGGAGGGCACCGTCAAACGCCAACTTCCCTGCGACCTGCTGGTGGCCTCCGCCGGTCTGACGCCGCTGACCGGACCTTTTGTTCTGGCGGGGGCCAAAATGGGCTACGACAGCCACACCGGCTACTTCCTGCCCACGGATCCGCCTGAAAAGATGTTCCCCGCCGGCCGGATCACCGGGGTCAACACCCCCGCTGCCATCGAAGCTTCCGGGCGCCTGGCCGGCCTTAAGGCCGCTGCGGCTGCCGGAGCGGACGTGGGCCAAGCGGTCGCCGGGGCCGAAAAGGCCTTAGCGGCACTTCCCGGACCGGAGCGCGGCTGCAAGCTGGTCACCGCCCCGGTCAAAGGGCGCAAGAGCTTCATATGCTTCGATGAAGACACCACGATCAAAAACATCAAGCAGGCCATCGACATGGGCTTCGATGTCCCCGAACTGATCAAACGCTTCACCTCGGCCGGCACCGGCCCGGGCCAGGGCGGCATTCCGGGGCACAACCTGCCGCTGTTCGTGGCCAAATACACGGCCGCCGGCAATACACCGGTGCCCACCACGGTGCGCCCGCCGCTGGTGCCCACTTTCATCGCCACCTATGCCGGTTACAACCACCACATGTTCAAACACACCCCGCTGCACGATTCCCAGATCGAGGAGGGCGGCGTCTTCCGCAACATCGGCGTCTGGCAGCGGGCCCGCTACTTTTCCGAAGACTTCGAGTGCCGGCAAGAGATCCTGAACGTTCGCAACAACGTGGGCATATTGGACGGCTCCACTCTGGGCAAGTTCCGCATTCACGGACCCGACGCCCTCAAAGCCCTGCAGCGGGTCTACGTGTCGGACATGAGCAAGGTCAAAGAGGGCCGCATCAAATACTCGGCCATGTGCAACGACGACGGGTGCGTCATCGACGACGGCGTGGTGGTCAAGCTGGGTGAAAACGACTACTATTTCACCACTTCCTCTGCCCGCGCCGGTCAGACGGTGGAATGGATCCGCTACCACACCCGTTTCGACGGCTGGGATTTCGCCCTGGTCAACCTGACCGATGCCATGGGCGTGATCAACCTCTCCGGCCCCAATGCCCGCAAGGTTTTGGCCAAAGTCGTGGATATCGACCTTTCCAACGCGGCCTTCCCCTTCACCGGGTACCGTGAGTTTTTCATCAAAGACGTCATCTTCGCGCGCGCCATGCGCCTGGGCTTCGTGGGCGAACTCTCCTACGAACTGCACCTGCCCTCCTCCTATACCCAGGCGGTCTGGGACATGCTCAAAGAGGCCGGCGCCGAATTCGATATCCGCAATTTCGGCGTGGAAGCCCAGAACGTGCTGCGCATGGAAAAGGGCCACGTCATTCTCGGCTCCGAATCCGAGCAGCGCACCAACCTGATCGATCTGGGACTGGGCTTTCTATGGGACCGCCAGAAGGCCGATGCCAAGACCGTCGGTGCCGTAGCCCTGCGCCAGGCCGAAAAAGATGTCGGCCGGCTCAAGCTGGTCGGTATCCGCATGGAAGACGATTCCCGGCCGGCTCGCGACGGCGCCCTGATCGTCGACGACAAGGTGCGCGGCTACGTGGCCACCATGCGCAAAAGCTTCACCACCGGCCAGGCTGTGGGGATGGCCCTGGTGGAGTCCCAACTGGCGAACATCGGCACCCGCCTGGAGATTTACGAGGATGAGTGCCACGGGGTGCGGCTGCAGGCTGGAATCGTTCCCATGCCCTTTTACGATCCCGAAGGCAAACGGATGAAAATATAACCTTTCCAGAAATAGAATTTGAGGGCATTATCGGTCTTCGATGCGCAAACACATCGGTCTGCCGCCCTCTGACCTGCTCAAAATCATGGTCTGAAAATATAGATATAGATGAGGTAACCATCATGGCTGAAATTAAAAGACACTCCCCGGTGCGGTTCACCGTCAGCCCTGTCACGACAGAGGTGCGCGACAACTGGACGGTGGCACTGGAATACGACAAAGAGGGTCAAGGACCCTGGGTGGTGGACCTGGCCCACAAAACCCGCTGGGACCTGCAGGACAACCAGCTCGGCGAGCTGACCCCCTGTGGCCTGGGCGTGCCGGCAGCACCGGGCGCGTGCACCTTTGCCGACGGCACGCTGGTCAACCGCATGAACCGCACCCAGGCGTCCATTTATCACCTAGGCGATACGGCGCCGGCCAGGCCGGATTTTACAGGCTACACCGACGTCACCGAATCGACGGTATTTATGGCACTTTTCGGCACCAAGGTGTTTTTTATCGCCGAAAAGTTGACCAGTCTGGATTTCATGAATCCGGGCAAAATGGCGCCCTTTCTGCTGCAGGGCCCCTTTTGCCACGTTCCCTGCCAGATCGTCACCCTGGAAAAATCCGCCGACGGTCATGGCGGGTTCCTGTTGACCTGCAGCCGGGGATATGGCGACAGCATGATCCACGCCGTGCTGGAAGCCGGCACCGAGTTCGGCCTCCGGCCGGCCGGGGAGAACCGTTTCAGCAGCTGGATCCAGGCCCTGAGCGGTCGTGGCCTCTCAGGCCGCCACGATGCATGAAAAATCTGTTCAGGTACTGAACAGATGAACGTCGACCATCGAACGCCCAACTTCGAAACGTGAATACGGAGGACACCATGACCAAAAAGTATGACGCCATTATCATCGGGGCCGGCGTAATCGGCGCCCCTATCGCCTACGAGCTTTCCAAGATGGGCTACAAAACCTTGAACGTCGACAAACTGGCCGACGCCGGTGAAGGCTCCACGGCCGGGTCGTGTGCCATCGTTCGAGCGCACTACTCCACCGCGGACGGCGTGGCCTTTGCCTACGAAGGGTTCAAGTACTGGAACGACTGGGAAAACTATCTGGATCACGTCAAGGACGAAAAGGGCCTGGCCAAGTTCATGAAGACCGGCTCCCTGCTGCTCAAATCCCAGGGCCATGACTGGCGCAAGGTCAAACGGCACTACGACACCGTCGGGGTCGAGTACAAGGAACTGACCAACGACGAGATCCTGAAAATGGTTCCGGTGCTGGACCTGCACGAGTTCTGGCCGGTCAAGCGCCCGGAAGACCCGGCCTTTTTCGATGAGCCGACCAACATGCTCGAGGGCGGCCTGTTCTGTCCCGAAGGCGGCTACGTCAACGACCCGACCCTGTCGGCCCACAACATCATGCGCGCCGCCGAAGCCAAGGGCGCCACGTTCATGTTCAACGCCGAAGTGGTTAAGATCCGGGCCGAAGGCGGCAAGGTTCAGGGCATCTCCCTGGCCGACGGCAGCGAGATCGACGCGCCGATCGTGGTCAATGTTGCCGGCCCCCACTCCTTCAAAATCAACCAGATGGCCCCGGGTGTCTGGGAGGGCTGCAACATCAAGACCAAGGCCCTGCGCCACGAGGTGATGTACTGCCCCTCGCCGGAAGGTTACGACTACCTCAACGACGGCTACCACCAGAGCGACGGGGACGTCGGCGTCTACGTGCGCCCGGAAGTGGGCAACCTGTTCCTCATCGGCTCCGAGGACCCGGAATGCGACCCGCAGGAGTTTCCCGATCCGGACGAGTTCTACGCCGGCCGCGGCGGCCACGGCCGCGACAACCATCTCTCCGAGGAGCAGTGGAAAGCCCAGTGCTACCGCCTGGGACGCCGCGTCCCCACCCTGCAGGTGCCCAATCAGCCCAAGGGTGTCTGCGACCTGTACGACATCTCCGACGACTGGATTCCGGTCTACGACAAGTCCGACCTGGGCGGCTTCTACATGGCCGTCGGTA
This sequence comes from Desulfobacterales bacterium, assembly GCA_049281435.1. Classification (GTDB taxonomy): domain Bacteria; phylum Desulfobacterota; class Desulfobacteria; order Desulfobacterales; family SG8-13; genus JARFQH01. The sequence goes on along the minus strand of JBAPSB010000047.1, from coordinate 11,739 downwards.
CCAGCGGAAACCAGTACAAAAACGCCCCGGTGGTGGGCCGCATGATGGCCGAGCTGATCGATGCCTGTGAAAAGGGCCTGGACCACGACCAGACGCCCTTCCAGTACAAGATGAAATATCTCGGCCGTACGTTGGATGTGGGCTTTTTCTCCCGCAAGCGCGAGATCAACTACGACTCCAGCTTTTCCGTCAACGGATAACACCGGTGGCAACCGCTCGTGATATCGGGGCGTGGTGCCATTGAATCGAAACGGGCCTGCCGCGGCAGGCCCGTTTTGATTTACACCTTTCAACGACGAGGTGGCGTGAACACCATGAACATCTACGTCTGCATCAAACATGTGCCGGATTCGGCGGCCACCATCACCATCGCGGGAAAAAACGGGATCAACGAGAAAATCACTTTCCTGATAAACCCCTACGACGAGCATGCCGTCACCGAGGCGGCTAAAATCAAGGCCGCGGGTACGGATGTCGAAGTGATCGCCGTGTGCCTGGGAAAACCGGCCGCGGAAAACACCCTGCGCTCGGCCATGGCCATGGGAGCGGACCGCGGCATACTGATCGAGACCGACCGTCCCCACGACAGCATTGTCACCGCTCGCGCCCTGGCCACCGCCATCCGGTCCGACGGCCAACCGTGGATCATCTTCACCGGCAAGGAATCCATCGACAGCGAAGGCATGCAGACCCATTTCCGCCTGGCGGCCAACCTGGCACTGCCCGTTGCGACCAACGTGGTCAAGGTGGAGGTGGACAAAGGCGGTGTGCGGGTGGAAAGCGAACGGGAGGCGGGAACCGTCGACGTCGTCCGAATGACCACCCCTTGCGTCCTCGGTGCGGGCAAAGGGTTAAACACGCCCCGTTACCCGACCTTTCCGGACATCGTGAAATCCCGCAAAAAAACGGTCCGCAAGATCGGCCTGACCGCACTGGCGATCGAGGTACCGGCAGCCGGCATGGAAATCGAAGAACTGGCGCCGGCCGTGGAACAGCGCACCCCCAAAGCGCTCACCGGCAGTGCCGCCGAGGTTGCCGCGCAGATTGTGCACATCCTGAAAAACGAGGCCAAGGTGATTTGACCATGCAACCGATCGGACTGCTCATTGAATTCAAGGACGGCCGCGTCAAGAAGGCCAATTTCGGCCTGGCTGCCGCGGCCCGCGGAGAAAACCGGCAACTCGTCGCCCTGGTCGTGGATGCGCCGGCCGGCGCCGCCAAAGCGGCGCTGGAAGCCCACGGGGTGGCCCGCATCATCAACATCGGCACCGGCAACCGCGGTTGGGACCCCGCCATCCAAGCCGCCGCAGTGGTGGCCGCGATCGAACAATTCGAGATCACCAACCTGATCGGCCTCACCAGCCCCGCCGGCCGGGAATTGCTGCCGCGCATCGCCGCCCGGCTGGATGCCCCGCTGGCAATGGACTGCACCGAGATCGACCTGGACGGTCACCGGGTAAAAACCTCTCAGTATTCGGGCAAGACCATCGCCACTATCGCCCTGACCGGCCGCCATTTCATTTACGGCATCCGGCCCAATGTGGTCGCCCCGCGAGAAGCTCCGACGGCAGCCGAGATCGTTGATTTCGCCTTCGAGGAGAATCGACGCCCCGCCTACCAGGTGATCGAGACCCGGACCGACGCCAGCGGCGCCCAGTACCTGGCCGAGTCGGACATCATCATCTCCGGCGGCCGCGGATTGAAAAGCGCTGAAAACTTCACCCTGCTTTTCGATTGCGCCAGGCTTATGAATGCCTCCGTGGGCGCCTCACGGGTGGCCGTGGACAACGGCTGGGTGCCCTACGCCATGCAGGTGGGCCAGACCGGCGTGAAGGTGACCCCCAAGGTCTACATCGCCGTCGGCATTTCCGGCTCCGTTCAGCACTTTGCCGGGATGAAAACCGCCGGGATGATCATCGCCGTCAATACCGATGCAAAGGCCGCCATCATGGCCAACTGCGACTATTATGCTGTGGGCGACCTGTTTGATATCCTTCCCGAACTCAAAAAGCAGCTGGAAGAACGCCGGCAAAGCTGAAAAAAATAAAACGCTGTTGGATCAATTGGACGACTTGTCCACCCGGCCGGATCCTGTCGCGTTCCAGAACCGATCCAGGCGGCTAGTGAGATCGTTCTCACCGCCCAGGCAAACCGGACGCCACTCCGCGGGAAAAAGAGCGTGGTAACGCGCCGAGCCGAAGCGCTGGTCGATCAGCAAAACGACCCCGCGGTCGGTCTCGGAGCGGATGACCCGCCCGGCGGCCTGCAGGACCCGGTTGATGCCCGGGTACATGTAGGCGAACTCGAACCCCGCTCCGAGCGCCGTTTCATAGTAGTCCCGGATCAGTTCCTTTTCCAGGCAAATTCCGGGCAGCCCCACCCCCACGATCACCGCCCCGCACAACCGCTCCCCGACGAGATCGATGCCCTCACCGAAGATGCCGCCCATGACGGCGAAGCCGACCAGGGTCTGCGGGTTGTCGCGCTTGAAATGCTCCAGAAAAGCGCTGCGCTCGCCCTCGGCCATGTCGGGCGCCTGGAGGATCGCGGTCACCTGCGGGCAGGCCTCCCTGAAGCCTTCGTAAATCAGGCGCATGTATGCATAGGAAGGAAAGAAGAGCAGGTAGTTGCCCTTTTTCCGAAGGATCGTCGCCGCGATGGCCCGGACCACATCCGGAGCCGTGCCGCGGCGCTGTTTGAAATAAGTCGACACCCGGTCGTAAATGAAGAGCCCGAGGTTTTCGGCCGCAAACGGTGACGAAAAATGGCGGTGCACGGCCGCCGGTTGGCAGCCGAACATTTTTTTGAAGTAGGCCGCCGGGGTCATGGTGGCGGAGAAAAAGACCGCCGCCCGGCACCGGCCGAGGGCATCGGCGAGCCGATCGGAGGGATCGATACAGAAAAGTTTGATTTTAAACTCCGACTCCAGGGTTTCATAACAGGTCACAAAACGCGCATCGTAGGTCTCGAAGACGCGGATGAAGGCGATCACCGCAAAATAAAGCTCGAGCAGCGCCTCACGGAACGTCGCTTTTTCGTTGCGGCCGAGCCACTCCTCGGCCAGTTGCGCGAACCTCCTCAACCCGGGATAAAGGTCATCCGGGGGGGTCTTGTCGGACCAGTCCGGCGGCACCGCGATCGTTGTCTTCTGGAGGCGGCGCATCTGCGAGTTGACCTGCCCCATGCTCTTGTACAGCCGCGGAAGGGCCGCGCGCACCTGGCGCCGCAGATTAAGAAAAGGCTGCTTGAAGATCTCGGCCGAAAACATCTCGCGCGACCGGTCGACGAGATTGTGGGCCTCGTCGATCAGAAAAGTGTAGTCACCGCCGCCTTCGAGGAAAAATCGCCGCAGGTAGACCCGCGGGTCGAAGGCATAGTTGTAGTCGCAGATGATGCAGTCGGCGTATACCGCCAGGGTGAGGGACAACTCGAAGGGGCACAGGCGGTGGTTGCGCGCGGCTTCTTCGATGGCGGGGCGGTCGAGGGCATCGCGGCTGAATATCTCCGGCAGCGCCGTTTGCAGGCGGTCGTAATAACCGCGCGCGAACTCGCAGCCCTCGCCGCTGCAATCGCTTTCGGGATTGAAACAGATCTTGCCCTTGGCGGTCAGCGTCAGGTATTTGAGGCGCAGGCCGCCGCCGCTCAGATACGCGAGCGCCTTCTCGGCGGCCGCGCGGGCGGTTGTGCGGGCCGTCAGGTAAAACACCTTGGCGGTCAACCCCTCGGCCAGAGCCTTTACGGCCGGGAAAACCGCCGCCATGGTCTTGCCGATCCCGGTGGCCGCCTCGACGATCAACTGCCCGCCGGAGCGGATCGTCCGGTAGACCTCAACTGCCATCTGGCGCTGTCCCGGCCGATAGCCGGCGAAGGGAAAGGTAAGCGACCGGATCGAGGCATCGCGGCGCTGCTGCCAGTCGATGAGGATCGTTGCCCAGCCGAGGTAGCGCTCGATCAGGTCGCCGAAAAACCCGGACAATTCATCGATGCCGAACGAGTGCCGCACCTCGCGCGTTTCGCCGGAATCGAAGTGGTAGTAAGTCAGCTGCGCGTCGATTTCCCTCAGATCTTGTGCGACCGCGTACATGTAGGCATAACATTTGACCTGCCCCCAGTGCAGGGGGTTTGGCGCGGCCGCCAGCTGATCGAAGTCGCGGTCGGTGGTTTTGATCTCATCGATAACCGTTCGCGCCAGGCCGTCCGCATCGGTTTCGCTGAAAACCCCGTCGATACGGCCGCTGAGGCTCAACAAAAAAGCGTCGGTCTCGTGCTGCAGGCCGATCGTCACTTCCGGGCGATAGGTCTGCGGCCGCGAGTTCTGGATCTTTTGATGCACGCGGATCGCTTCGACCGCCCGGCGCGCGCCGGAAAATGATGCCACCAAGTCTCCCGAACGACAGACGAACTCGACCAGTTCCCGAACGGCAATGTTGAGCTTTCTCTTCAAAAGAATACCACCGGTAATCGCCTCTGGCGCCGGTTCGTTGGTCTGGAGCAGCGGCGCAGGTATAAAGGGCCACTGTAAATTCCCGGATTCGACAAGTCAACCTGACGCCGCAGGTGCCTGAATCCGGCCACACGGCGCCTGGAAATTGCCGGGTTTTAATTTGACTCAGTCGACGGTATTGTATACTCAAGTGAGGACTGCGAGAAAACGGCCAGCGACCGGAATTTCGCCGCCCAAAGGATCATTCTATGATAAACGCACTGAAGCGCTGGTTAAAGCCGGCCCGATCGCGACTGTCCCGACGCATTGTTTTCTACGTGTTCGTGAGCGTGGTGGTGATCGAAGCGATCATCCTGATTCCCTCCACCATGAAGCGGGAAAAAGAGCTTCTCCAGCAGGTGCGTTCCCTGGCGGGAGCCCAGGTCGAAATACTCCTGAGCCTGATGCCGTCCATGGCCGGCGATCAAGAGCTTTTCTACCAGCTCGGTCACTTGCTGGGCTGTTCCGAAATTGTCGGCGGAACGCTCTATGACCTCGACGGACAGCGCATCGGCAGCTTCGGCGAGCCTCCGGACCTCGCGTTTACCGAGATTACCGCCGCGGGCGAGGGAACGGCGAAAAGCCCTGACGGCCGACGCATCGACACGGCCTGGCGGCCGCCTCAGCTGCAACGGGCCTACGTGCTCGTCCTGCGGCAGGACACCACCACCGTGCAACGTGAGGTGAAGGCCTTCATCCTGCGTATTGCCGGACTGGTCCTCATCATATCGATTTTCGTCACCGTCGGCGCCTGGAGCGCCCTGCACCCGATCGTCGTCACCCCCATTCTGCGGCTGAGAAAAGACCTGGTGCTGGCCGGTGAGGCCATCAGCAACGACCGCTCGACCCCGGAATTCTTTTCGGCCGCGGTGCAGCGAAAAGACGAGCTGGGCGATGTGATCGCGGCCTTCAATCAGATGTATCACCGGATATCGGAAGCCGTCAGCGAACGCCGCAAGGCCGAGGCCGCCACGCGCCAGAGCCTGGATCAGGTCAAGTCCTATTCGCAGGCCCTTGACACCGAAATGGAGCGCGGCCGCGAAATACAGAAAAATTTCATTCCCGCCGTGCTGCCGCAAAGAAACGGCTGGGAATTTGCGGCCTACATCAAACCCGCCCGTCAGGTTTCGGGTGACTTCTATGATGTGTTCGACCTGCCGGACGGCTCGGTGGGACTGGTCATTGCCGATGTCTGCGACAAAGGGGTCGGCGCGGCCCTTTTCATGGCGCTTTTTCGCAGCCTCATCCGGATCTTCTCCGGCCAGACCCCCCTGCAGGGCCTCGACTGTCGGACGACCGCCGAACAGGAAAAAGGCGCATTGCCGGGCGCAGACGCCGACATCCGTACGTCGCACCGCACAGCGCTCGAGGCCGTACAGCTGACAAATGCCTACATCGTCAAGAACCACGAAGACCTGGCCATGTTTGCGACCCTCTTCTTCGGGGTGCTGAGCCCGTCCACCGGCGAACTGAGTTACATCAACGGCGGGCACGATCCGCCCTGCCTCCTGGACAAGACCGGCGCCGTAAAGGCCCGCCTCAGCCCCACCGGCCCGGCGGTCGGCGTGCAGGCCGATGCCATTCTGGCCATCCGCCGAACGATCATGGCCCCGGGGGATCTTTTCTTCAGTTACACCGACGGCGTCACCGAGGCCCGCGCGGACGCGGGCGATTTTTTCGGTGAAAAAAAACTGTTGCAGTTGATAGCGGCCGGGGGCGCTTCAGCGCAGGGACTGCTGAAAATCGTTTCTGCAGCCCTGGAAACCCATATCGGCAAAGCGGAACAGTTCGATGACATCACCATGCTGGTGGTCAGGCGACTGTCCTGACCGCCGGCGACCGTCGGCACATGCGTGACGCCCGTGCCTACCGAGGACTAAAAGGATGTGATGAAGCTTTATACCGGCAGCGGCGATCGGGGAAAAACGAGCCTCTTCAGCGGCGAAAGAGTGACCAAAAACAGCGCCCGCGTCGAAGCCTACGGCGACATCGACGAGTTGAATTCCTGTCTCGGCGCGATCACGGCGGCATTGGCCGGCAGCCATGACAGCATGGCCGAAATACGGCGGATACAGTCGGACCTGTTTCATATCGGTGCCTTACTGGCCACGACACCCGGATCGCCGACTTCTGCGGCCCTTGAAGCTTTCGACGACCAGGGCCGCCGCTTCCTTGAAGCGGCCATCGACCAAATGGAACAGCATTTGCCGGCCCTGACCGGGTTCATCCTGCCCGGCGGGAGCATGTCAGCCGCCCTGGCCCACATCGCACGGACCGTCTGCCGGCGGGCCGAACGGCATCTGGTGGGCCTGTCCGAAGCCACAACCGACAAACGGACGCCGGGCGCCTACCAGGCGGCTCTCGTCTACCTCAACCGGCTCTCGGATTATCTGTTCGTGCTCGCCCGCTACTGCAATCACCTGGCCGGCGAAGCGGATGTCCACTGGGAGAAGTAATCGGGCGCTCAAGGAGCCTCCCGGCGCAAGGATTCGATATCTTTGCCCTTTTCCCGCGATCGTAAGGCATTCTTTCGCTGAAACGGCGCTAAGATAAAATGGCAAAGTTCCTGTACCATACCGAACTGCTGGAAAGACGGTCGCTTTCGGCCGACACCTTCGAAGCGGATTTCTCCCGTCCTTCCGGTTTCGACTTCACGGCCGGCCAGAGAATCCGGCTCGTCCATGGCGCCTTAGACCGGGACTACTCCCTGGCCAACGCTCCCGGTGATGCCGCGCTGACGCTTTGCATCCGGCGTGTCACCGCGGGACGGTTGTCGCCGCTGCTCTCCTCGGTGCCCGTCGGCAGCGCCTTCGCCTTCAGTGGTCCCCACGGTTATTTTGTTTTTCGGCCATCCGCGCGGCCCGCTGTTTTCGTCGCCACCGGCACCGGCATCGCGCCCTTTGCCGCCATGGCCCGCAGCGGCGTCGAAGGCTTTACGCTCCTGCATGGCGTGCGGCAAGCCGGCGAGTGCTATTACGCCGCGCTGCTTCGCGCCCGGGCCCGGCGCTACGTCGCCTGCCTGTCGCAAAAGGGTCCGTCTGGAACCGGAACATTTCGCGGCCGGGTCACCGATTACCTGGCCGCGCATCTGGAGCCCGGCCCCTACGACTTTTACCTGTGCGGCCGCGGAGACATGGTCAGGGATGCCACCTGGATCGTGGACGAGCGTTTCGCCGGGTCGATGGTTTACTCCGAAATTTATTATTGACCTGAATCCGTTTGCCGAAGGATGATGAGATTTCATGTCACCGCCGCCGACCGGTCGACTCGATTTCCAGGGTTACACGCCGGGGGCCATCGGCAAGATAACCGCCGCCCACGCGGTGTTTTATCACGCGCACTGGGGATTCGATGCGAGTTTTGAAAGCCAGGTCGCTCGCGAACTCGCCGCTTTCGTTGCCGACTTTCAGTGCAACCGCGACGGGCTGTGGGTGGCCATTTCGAACGGGCGGTTTGCCGGATCAATCGCCATCGACGCAAAGCTGGCCGCAACCGAGGGGGCCCGGCTGCGCTGGTTCATCGTCGTGCCGGCCCAACAAGGCGGCGGCATCGGCCGGGCCCTGCTTAAACAAGCGGTTGACCACTGCCGGAGCAGGGGCTATCGTCTGGTATTCCTGTGGACCTTCGCCGGATTGATTTGCGCGCGCAAGCTCTATGAAGAGGTCGGGTTCGGCCTCGTCGAGCAGCACGCGGTGCACCAGTGGGGGCAGCAGATAACGGAACAGAAATTCGTGCTGAATCTTTAGTTCATCGTTTTCAGGCATCTTAATCACCTTCATTATGAAATGCTAAAATCGATATTATCCTTGAATTCAATACCTCAATAAACCCGATGGACTCAATGAACACAACAAACTGCCACCACGGACTCAACCGAATTTTCATGCGTCCGGGCGACCAAGGTGCCAAGAACGGATAATATAAAAATATATCGGGTGCCCATACACGGATTACCCCTTACGCATACACGGTCAATATAAACCTGCAATCCAATGTCGTTAACTTATGGAATTCCTTTGAAAGTCCTCCTTTGAAAAAGGGGGATTTAGGGGGATTTTAAATGATCACAAGAAATCCCCCTTGGCCCCCCTTTTTCAAAGAGGGGAAGATTTGGCCTTAAGTTGATGGCATTGACCTGCAACCCGTACCTCGTAACCCGTATCCCGCAACCCGCAACCCGTAACCCATAACGCGTACCTCGTAACCCGTATCTCGTAACACGCACAGGCTCCGTTCACCCTGAACCTTTACCCCGTGGAGGTGTTATGGAATTCAAGGCCCACAGAAAAGAAACGGTTGTGCTCAACCCTGCCAAAGAAATGGCCCGTAAATCGATCCCCAGTGAAATTCGTGAAGACCCTCTGACCGGAAGGACCGCGAGGATTTGCCATTTCATGAAGCTGCAATGGCAAAAGCCCGACTTTCAGAAAATGGTGGCCGGCACGGAGAAAACCTGCCCTTTCTGCCCTGACAAGGTCATGCAGGTCACGCCCTGTTTTCCGCCCGAGATTCTCGCCGAGGGGCGCCTGACATCGGATGACATGGTGCTGTTCCCCAATATCGCCCCCTACGACAGCCTGGGAGCCGTCGCCACGATGGGATCCCGGCACTATTTTCCGATGACCGAAATCGAGCCGCAGCGGATCACCAAGGCTTTTCAACTGGCCATGACGTTTTTCAGGCGCATAGAGGCCTTGGGACACCCCGAAGCGGTCTACCACCTGATCAACTGGAACTTCATGCCGCCCGCGGGCAGTTCCCTGATTCACGCGCACCTGCAGGTCTTCAGCACCTCCTCGGCCCCCAACCTCATGCGGGAGGAACTGACGGCGGCCAAGGCCTACACGGAGCGGAACGGATCCAACTACTGGGACGATCTCGTCGCCCATGAACGCGAAGCGGGAGAAAGGTATCTGGGCCGCACCGGACGCACCGACTGGCTGCTCAGCTACGCGCCCATGGGGGTGGCCGGCGACGTTTTGGCGGTCGTCGAGGGCGTGAGCGGCACGCTGGGATTGACCGATCAGGACCTGGCCGACATCGCCGCCGGGCTGGCGCGCCTGATGAAATCCTATGACGAGATGGGCATTTACAGTTTCAACATGAATTTTTTCACCGGCCGGTCGTCGGACGGCTTCGCGCGCTTCCACCTGCTCTTTTCCCCGCGGACCTTTTTCAACCAGTCCCTGGGAACACCGGACATCGGCGCCCTGCGCAACCTGTTCAACGAAACCCTCTGCATGGCCTTTCCGGAGGAGATCACGCGGATGCTGAAGCCGGGGTTCGCATAAAATCGTGGAACGAATTGATGCTTTAGTTATCGTTGGATCTGGGTTAAACTCACCATACATTCAGAAAAGTCAGATAAAAAGATTAGCGCCTTTTTTTCTAACGCTTTTTGGTTGCGGCCGAAGGCCTGCAAGGGATGAGGAATGATTGTAGCTGGACTCAAACTGGCTTTTCTCGGCATGGCGGTTGTATATTTCTTCCTTCTGCTGCTGATTCTGTGTATCAAAATTTCCTATAAGTTTTTCGCTGCGGGAAGTGCCAGAGAGATTGCCGAGATCGAAGCCGCCGAGCTGAATAAAAGGAAGAGATCCGCCTTTGCGAAAGACGATGAAAAGTTGATCGCCATCATCAGTGCGGCCATTGCGGCCCACCGTGCTCGGATGTGACTTAATAGATATTTATATCAATACATTTTAGATACTTACATTTTCAGGAGATAGTGGGAGATCATGAAGAAAATTCGATTTATGGATACGTCTCTGCGCGATGGGTTCCAGTCGGTTTTTGGTGCGCGTGCACTTACCGATGATTTCATTCCTGCCGTGGAAGCGGGTGTTCATGCCGGAATCGAACACATGGAGGCCGGCGGCGGCGCTCGTTTTCAGGCACTTTTTATGTACTGCGGCGAATCGGCTTTTGACATGATGGATCGTTTCCGCGCAGCCGCGGGGCCGAACGTGAATCTTCAGACCCTGGCCAGAGGCATCAACGTGGTAGCTCTTTCGGCTCAGCCGAGAGATATGATCGACCTTCACGCAAAGATGTTCAAAAAACACGGGATGACGCACATACGAAATTTCGATGCGCTGAACGACGTTCGTAACCTCATCTACTCCGGAGAGTGCATTAAAAATGCCGGGTTGCACCACCAGGTGGTCGTCTCCATGATGGAGCTGCCGCTGGGTTGCAGCGGCGCCCACGATGCGCCGTTTTACATTAAGACGCTTCGGAAAATATTAGACTCCGGACTACCCTATGATTCCATCTGCTTCAAGGATGCCTCCGGGACGTGTAACCCCAAAAAGGTTTACGAGACCATCAAGGCCGCTCGAGAGCTTCTGGGAAAGGATACCATCATCTGGGCGCATACCCATGAAACCGCCGGCGTGGGAATCACCCAGTACAAAGCCGCCATCGAGGCCGGTTGCGACGGCGTGGACCTCGCCCGCTCTCCCCTTTCCGGCGGCACATGCCAGCCGGACATGTTATCCTTGTGGCATGCGCTGAAAGATACTGATTATTCGTTGGATATTGACGTTACGAAGATTTTGGAGGCCAACCGGGTCCTTCAGGAATGCCTCAAGGATTACTTCTTTCCCCCTGAAGCGCAGAAAGTTTCCTCTGAAGTGATCCTCTCGCCCATGCCGGGGGGGGCCTTGACGGCGAACACCATGATGATGCGGGACACCGGAACGCTTGACCTCTATCCCAAGGTAATCGAAGCCATGTCCGAATGCGTGGCCAAGGGTGGCTTCGGCACTTCCGTAACTCCTGTATCGCAGTTTTATTTCCAGCAGGCCTACGCAAATGTAACTCAAGGACCCTGGAAAAAAATGACCGACGGCTACGGGAAGATGGTACTCGGCTATTTCGGCCGCACGCCCGTGGCACCGGATCCGGAAATCGTCCGGATAGCCGAGGAACAACTCGGCAAACCGGTGTTCAAAGGAGATCCGCTGGACGTCCTCGAGCCCGGTATTCCCAAAGCCAAGGCGATCCTTGAAAAAGAAGGCCTGCCGGTCACCGACGAAAACATCTTCATCGTGGGTGCACTGCAAACCCCCGGGGGCAACAAGGGGCTCGACTTTTTAAAAGGCAATAAACCCATCAATGTTCGCAAGGTGGCAGCTAAAACCGGGGAGGCTGCCCCCGCAGCCGCCGCGCTCGTGTCAACATCGGTCATGAGCGGGCCCGCCGATTACACGGTGACCGTGGAGGGCAAGGCCTACCGGGTCACGGTCGAAGCA